>JBMOJS010000321.1:0-2697 GCA_049315665.1 Pseudobdellovibrionaceae bacterium
AATAATCGGTTTTTGTGTGGGGTTATTTTTCCACACGGATTCAACGCCAATATCTAATAGGCCCCATTGTTTTGTAAGCAGGGGGTCGGTACCTTTGACGGGTGTGGCGATGTCGGTTGGAAGCGGCAGATTATCTACTATTTCTTTTGATGGTGTTACATCCATTTTTTGGCGTGCAATCATTCGCGCCAAAGCTGCGCGTCGCAGACGATCTTTGATTTGGTAATCTTCAAGCAGACGCAGCTTGAAGTTTTTTTGCACATGCAAAACTTCTTCTGAATTTTGTAGCAAGCGAAGAGTCGAAATTTGGCGGCTAGTTACATGGTACCAGGCGCCACCTAGACTTTCGATAGTTGTATTGTTTTTTAGCAACTGGACCAAGATCGGGTTATTCGCATCTTCATTTGCTAATTTAATAAGCAGATCCTGAGATGAAGATGTTTCTTTTCTGCGTGCCTCGGCCACAGAAAACTGCAAAAAAACAAAGCTTGCTGAAAGAATCCCGGTTAAAAAGTTTTTCATCCATGGTATTTTCATTCGCACTCCTTTGTGAATGGGAAATATTTTAGCCTGAACAGCTGATATTAGTAACCAATTGCGTTGAAGTCAAAGCCCCAAACTTTGATCCATGCTATTGTTGTTGTCAGGGTTTGAGATTTTCAGTAATCATGTAAATGTATAAATGAAAATGAGGTGATAAATGGGTGTGGTCACTCCAGCAAACGGAGCTGATAAAAGTTTAGCTACGCAATCCGTGAATGATATGTCGCGCAGCTTTGCATTAACAACAAAGTTAGATGCCATTGTAGCCTGGGGTAGAAAAAATGCCCTGTGGCCTCTTCCATATGGAACAGCCTGCTGCGGGATTGAATTGATGTCCGTCATGGGCCCGAAATATGATCTGGCTCGCTTCGGAGCAGAGGTGGTTCGCTTTTCTCCACGTCAAGCAGATTTGCTTTTAGTGGCGGGGACCATCACTGAGAAAATGGCTCCGGTTTTGGTGCGCATTTATCAACAGATGTTGGAACCTAAATATGTTTTATCCATGGGCGCCTGTGCTAGCTCTGGCGGATTTTATCGTGCCTATCATGTGTTGCAAGGCTGCGATAAAGTGATTCCTGTAGACGTTTATGTTCCTGGCTGTCCTCCAACTCCAGAAGCGGTTTTGGATGGAGTCATGGCTTTGCAAAGAATGATCGCAACCGGACAACCCCGACCGTGGAAAGACAATTGGAAATCTCCTTATGAACAGAATTGAAAATTTAAAAACTGATCTAGCCGCGCATTTTTCAATCAATAATTTTAAGTTTAGTCACGTTTTTGCTGATGATGTGATTGAAGTGCCGAAACAAGATGTTTTGCCTTTGTTGTTGCATTTTAAATCCACTAAGCGCTTTGACTTCTTAATGGATATTTGCGGGGCCGATTACCCTCAGCGTGAGAAAAGATTTGATGTGATCTATCATTTGTTTTCTTCCAAAGATGGATCACGTCTGCGTTTAAAAGCAGCATTGGCTGAAGGCGAAACTATTCCCTCAGCTTTGCCAGCTTGGCGCGGGGCTGATTGGTTTGAACGCGAAGCTTACGATATGTTTGGTATTGTTTTTACTGGTCATCCGAATTTAAGAAAAATTCTGACTCACCATCAATTCGTTGGGCATCCTTTACGCAAAGATTACGAAACAGACAAACAGCAGCACGCCACAGAAGTTCTGCCGATTCATTTTGATAATGAAGTTTTAGCCGATGGAAGCGTTATCAATGGCCAGGATTTAGATGATAACTTGGTTCCAATCAATATTGGTCCTTCGCATCCGGCAATGCATGGCACTTTGCGTGTGATGGCAGAACTAGACGGTGAAACCATTGTTCGCGCCAATTGTGATATTGGTTTTTTACATCGTTGTTTTGAAAAAATGGCTGAAACCCATCCCTACAATCAAGTCATTCCCTATACCGATCGTCTGAATTACTGTTCTGCTCCGATGAATAATGTGGGCTACTGCAAAACTGTAGAAAAACTTTTGGGCGTAGAAATCCCGCCAAAAGCTCAAGCCATGCGGGTGATTTTGTGCGAACTTTCGCGCATCATTGATCATATCGTGGCCGTTGGTACTGGCGGTGTGGATTTAGGGGCGCTGACCGCCTTTTTTCATTTATTCACTTACCGCGAAAAAGTTTATACTTTGTTTGAAAAATTATGCGGAGCCCGCTTAACCGTATCAATGACCCGCGTTGGTGGCATGGCTCAAGATGCTCCTGAAGGCTGGTTTGATGAAGTCCTGACATTTTGTAAAGAGATGCGCGCCGGTGTAGACGAAATTTCTAAAATGCTTTTGGATAACAAAATTTTTATCAAACGCACTCAAGGTGTTTGTCCTATCTCGGCCCAAGACGCCATTCAATGGGGTTACACAGGGCCTTTGTTGCGGGCTTGTGGCGTAAACTTAGATTTACGTAAATTGACTCCGTACTATGGCTATGAGTCTTTGGATTTTGATGTTCCAGTAGGTACCAGCGGTGATATTTATGATCGCTATATGGTACGTATTGAAGAGATGTATCAATCCATTCGCATTGTTGAACAGGTTTGTCGCAATGTCCCCGGTGGTGATTACACCATCCGTGATAAAGGGATCGTATTGCCAGAGAAAAAAGATGTGTACGGAAATATTGAAGGTTTGATGAATCACTTTA
>JBMOJS010000071.1:0-12063 GCA_049315665.1 Pseudobdellovibrionaceae bacterium
TGATTTTCTAATTGAGACCAGAAAAAAAACCTTCTCTCAATCCCAACAACTGACTGCTATCGAAGTTAAGTTTACCAAAAAATGGCAAAATAAATGGAGTCAAAATCTAAAGCAGCTAATGGATAAAACTCCAAAGATAAATAAAGCTTATGGTATCTATCGCGGCACAGAAATATTGACACAAAATTGCGTAACTATTTTGCCATTGCAAGAGTTTTTAAAGCGCATGTATCGCGGAGAGATTTTTTAGAAACGTGGACTGATCATCGATTGCACTTCCACTGCTGCGGAAGTGCTGGGGAAAGAGTGGGCACTGTTTAATAATCTAAACGAACGATTAGCCTGAGCAGTCTTTATGAGATCTCGAAAAATTTTAGAGAATAAAATTTATTTATCATTGGTCCTGAATCTACAGAGTTAGCAAGATCAAAAATTTCTAAATTAAATACCATTTTTATTTTTCTTAAGGCTTTGCTTTTCTGCGCCAATCAAATAAAAGATCAAGCCCCCAGCAGTATGAAAATGTCCTGATTGCAGTTGCTCCTTAAAATTTTTCACAGAATCTATAGCGATTTTCCAAAGTTGAGGGAATTCAATCTCATTTCCGCCGGCAGCTAAAAAATATCTTAAAGTGTCCGCCTGGGAATAAGTGTAAGACTCTTCTGATGACGTGGCTTTAGCTAATACAGAGGATAATAAAACTTTTTCTTCGACTGTATTGTAGGGTGGAATCCATGGGTGGGGTCGATCGTTTTGAAAAGCACGGATATTATCAAAACCCAACTGAGCCAAGTAACCAGGAATCAAATCTCCAACCTCATTGTTACCCTCTCCTAGTAAAGTTTTGCCGGCATTACAGTACATTTCCAGCTTAAACAAACCTAAGCTTTCCTCTAGCGATAAGGGAGCTGAAGAGTTTACAATACTTGCTGCCAATACATTGGGTTCAGCCACCAATAACAATCCACCAGGTTTTAAAACCCGCTGAAATTCTTGCAAAGTGACTTGCGCGTCTTTCACATGCATCAGAACAGTTTGACATGTGACCATATCAAAGTGCCCATCAGGGAATGGAAGATGATTGGCATCAGCCTGTAAAAACTGTGCAGCTCGCGGAAAGTTTTGTTCTTGGCATTTCTTTACCCATTCCATCTCTTGATCTACGCCAATGATGAGAGCATCGGGGTGTAAAAATGATGATAAAATAAGACTCCAATGCCCAACTCCGCAACCTACATCCAGCATGAGTTTTTTGTTATGCAAAGAAAATCTTTGCGCGGTTAAATTTAAATAATCTGGATTCCACCAGTAATTTCGTGCATCATTCAAATATTCTTCAGAATGAAGCTTCTTTTTCGTTTCCATAATAACATCCTATCAAGCCTTTCTTTAAAAGGTCTTTGTAATAAATTTTTTAAATCTTAGATAAAAAATAAGGCAAACCCACGATCGTGAGCACAAATGAAAATTAATCTAATAAGAAGACATTATGTAAAACATTTGAAGGTGTTTATGGGTTGGTGGGCACAAAGTCAAGGGCTGAGTTAGCACCTATCCGAAAATTTTTAGTGGAACAAACAAAAGTAATATAGAAGGCTGGCGGACCGTCTTGATTTAATCACCTGACAAAATAAATCAAATTGTTCCTGATCGTCATTTTCTTCAGTCGGATGGGTGATGAAAGTATCGCCTGCCATTGTGCGGGTTAACTCCTTACTTGTCGTGCCCCACTGACCGAACCATGTTCGGAGTGGAAACCAATACTGAAGTGCAAAGCCCACCACTATTAAGATGTAGAAGTAAGTCATATCAAAACTGCTGACAACTCGCGCCGCATAGATCGGGTTGTCAACGGCGCCCTTCCGAATCGAACTACAAGATCTGGTCTTTGCATTCCGAGCCCCAAGTAGCTTGCAAATAGTGGTCGAATGCTCGGCAATTCAACGGGTTGGTTAATCATCGCTGTTCGTAGGCCCAATGACGTTGCTTGCAAAGCAAAGCGCTCGAAGCAGCGTCCTACTTCAACCCAATGATTTGCATCATTTTTGTCAGAAGAAAAAATGGCTATGCCAGCGGAGCTTCGAATTTGTTTGACGTATTTTTCGTTCTCGCTTTTTTCTGTGAATATGGAAGTAAAAATAAGTTTACCAAGCCATGTGGGTATGTTCGGACTCCCAGCGGTTGCGGAGTACAAGCCGTCGCCAAGATCATGCGCTTCTGATTTATTAAATCGAATCCAATTTTTTAGCTCGGTGACAAAAGCTTTGTCTTTCATTTGTGCAGAGTTCCCCTCGACAACAAATTCCAGTATTTTCTCAAGACTTGGTTTTTCAGTAATTAAATGGCAATGAACACCACGACCAGTGCCGATCTTTTCAAGAATTGACAGCTCGGTGTTTGAAATTGGGCTGCCATTGTATTCGGTTCGTGTGCATTGCCTGGTGGGGATCGCTTGAAATAGCGAAGACTCAAAGGCTTTGGTTGGGCTCAAATGCAAATCTATGGATTCTGACTTATCAAAATCAACTTTAGTCTGAGCCATTAACCCATAGGATAAAGCGGCCTGGGCCACATTCTCACTAGCACAGCCTAACGAAATATAGAGGTGATGATCGTCGGGATCAACAGCTGGGCAGCGACGAGAAAAATCAGGAAATATGGAAATCAATTTTTCAGACAATTTGAATTTCCAAGGTTGAGTATTGTGACTTGAAGGCGCGAGTATCGCCGACTTTACAAGCTCGATTTGATTATTGTAGCGGTTGCCAACAAAAATCGGCGATGCCGGGACTTGGCCTAAAGCAACCCTTTGAAGAGTTGAAAGTCCACGTGTGCTTTGCTGAATCTGCTGTAGATGGTTTGGCGTCATATTATCTTAGGTCTGCAATTTGCAGTCCTAAAGCAGAATGAAAGCTCGCTATATCCAAAATTTGTTTTCAAAATCTCTTGTTTTCAGAGCATTACTCATTTGGTTAGGACTTTGTATCCTTGCTTTTGTTAACGGCGCTTTAAGAGAAATTGTTCTGAAACCAATATTGAATGTACCTGAGCCGACAGCAAACCAGATTTCATGCCTCACAGGTGTTCTCTTTTTGACTGTGTTTACAGTTTGGTACTGGAAGCCATTGAATATTAAAAGTATGGGTCAAGCATTGCTTGTTGGCCTTGGATGGTTTTTCGCCACACTATTATTTGAAACCTTAGTCATTGATCGGAATTTAAGTTGGACCCAAATTGTTGATACCTATGATGTGTTCAATGGCCAGTTCTGGGGCTTGGTTTTAATTTGGATCGGACTGATGCCTTTAATGCTCTATTTTCTATTGAATTTTCGACGCTATCCTGTGGTTTTTTTATGACCATAGTGTGGAGAGATCAAATTCAATGGCATCAAACGGTACGGCGCAAACCTTCTCGTTGTTCATGTATGTATGAACAAGCGTCCACAGAGCATGATCGTTTTTATAAACTTCCAATGTCTTAGTTATTGGATCCACGAGCCAAAAGTGTTTTACACCTTGATGAGCGTAAAGAGGCATTTTTTTTGCCCGATCAAGACCGGCTGTGCTTGGTGACAAGACTTCACAAATCCAATCAGGTGCCAAAGAAAAAAAGGCTTCCTCTGGAACTTGTGGCATTCTTTCTCGCCTCCATCCAGCAATATCGGGTACCGTTATGTTACTTTCCAAGTGAATCTCTGGCTCAATCATGATCAACCAACCACCAGGACCGCCTTTTCCCTTGTGAAATGGTCCCATTATTTCACCTAGCAGCGAACTTGCTGCATTTCCATGCTTCGGTGTCGGTCTTGGACTTACATGAAGGTCACCCATAATTATTTCACCGACCACGTTATTTGGGAGTTCCATCCATTTTTCGTAAGCTGTTTTTTCTTTTGGTGCAGACGAATTCATATTGAAACTCCTTCAATAATTTTAAATTCTTCAAAAGCTAATGCCTTGCGGATAGGACAAATTAAGGCCGAATTGTTCATGCCTAATATCTAGGTTTGCCTTTGTTGTTGGTAAAATTGTGTGATTGGAATGCGGCTTTGGCAATGAATTTCACTGATTTTTGAAATTTGCGACATGTCTTTGATTTACTGAAGTATGTGCTGTTGGGGGGTAAAAAAATTGGTGCGGTCGGAGAGATTCGAACTCCCGACACCCTGGTTCGAAGCCAGGTACTCTATCCAGCTGAGCTACGACCGCACATGTATTATTTTGTGAGGTCTATTTTTAAAATACAGGGCCGATAACGTCAATCTAAACCTCTTGCCCCACATCCAGATAAATCTCTTTGGTATTGTCATTGTAACCAAAATACTCAGCGTAACGCCCCCAGCCAATCAAGGTTTCAAGAATTTTATGCGGGTCTTCATTGGGCAGCCACTGGGAAATCTTCTCGGTCATTTCATCCACGGGCCGTCGCACGGTGGGGCTGCGTTTTAAAAACTGCGTGGCTTTTTCAACAATCAGCAATTTAGCAAACTGCTCGTGCAGCATTTTTTTACGCAAATTCACATCGGACTTTACAAAAGCTTGCCCAATCTTAGTTAAAATAACTTGCTGTTTAGGTGTTTCTACCATTCCCAAAAGTTCTGCAGATTTGACCAAATACAAAGTCTGACCAAAATCCTTACCAATGTCTTTCGAAAGAACAAACACATCCTCGGCCCCACCCTCGGCATCAATGGCTTCAAGTAGACCAATGATCTCCATCATATAAACATTGGGTAGAATTTCTAGGCCCGGCCCCTTGGATTTTTGCCCCTCGACATCAAACCCTGCTGACGGTGCATCAGGAATATAGGTCTCGGTGATTGAACCATGAATGCGATTCACCAAATCGTTGAACGGGGCTGTGTCTGCTATGCGCGGATAAGGCAGTCGATTGTGAAATTCGGCACGCACGTGACCTGGGTTCGAACCCATCACCAAAATTCTTTGTGCCATGATCACGGCCTCTTGAATATTGTGAGTCACCACCACCATAGATCCGGTTTTGGTTTTGCGGCTTAAAAAGATTTTCATAATTTCTTCCCGCAAGGTGTCTGCGGTCAACACATCCAAGGCACTGAAAGGCTCATCTAAAAATAAAACCGGTCTTTCCATAGCCAAAGCCCTGGCTATGCCCACCCGTTGCTTCATGCCGCCAGAAAGCTCACGGGGATAGGCTTCTTCAAAACCTTCCAAGCCCACCAAATCAATGGCGTCCTTGACCCGCTTTTGTAGATCCTCAGCAGAAAGTTCTAAGGGATGTAGGGCGATTTCAATATTGCGCTTGATGGTTTCCCAGGGAAACAAAGCAAAAGACTGAAACACCATGGACACATTGTCATTGATGCCCAGCAACGGCTGTCCCTGATTCAACACTTCGCCGTCCGAGGCCGTTTGCAAACCACACATGATGCGCAGACAGGTGGACTTGCCAGAGCCCGAAGGACCCAGAAGAGCCACCACTTCATTAGACCCTAAACGAATATCTATTTTGTCTAAAACCTTCAGCTCTTTGCCTGATTCCAGAATAAAAGTTTTAGATACATTTTTGAGCTCTAAAATATTTTGCATAAGTCAGCCTTTTTATAAATCCATCCGGTAGCGCAGTTGGGTCAGTCGATGCAGTTTTACCCAAAAAGTCCGGTTCAAAAGTACAACAAATAAAATCATAACAAACAAACACACGGCCAACCGTGAAAAATCACCGGCCGCGGCGGCTTGACTGATTTGTGCCCCTAGCCCATGGGCTTTCAATTCAGATCCACGGTAAACAATCAATTCTGATACGATGCTGGCATTCCAAGCCCCACCGGCGGCAGTCACCCAGCCGGTCACTAAGGCCGGTAGCACGCTAGGTAAAAATAAAAAACGCCATTGATCCCATGTCGACGATCGCATCAACTTCATGGATAAGCGCAATTCAGTGGGAATGCGTAAAGCGCCAGCCAATACATTGAACAAGATATACCATTGCACTCCCAACAGCATCAAAAGCATTGAACTGACTTCAAAATTGATTTTCAAATAAATAAACAGGCCCAGGGCCAAAGGGTACAACATCGGCGCTGGAAACGACGCCAGCAGTTGAATCAGTGGCTGAGCCCACTGCAGCCGTTTTGGCGACTGGGCTATCCAAATCGCAGCAGGCATGGCCCACAAGGTACCAATCAACAAAGCCATCACCACCCGTAAAAAAGTAAAAAAAGTATCGCGTAAAATTTCGCTCCAGGTTTGCAAATTGACATTGGCAAAAGTTCGCAGCAATTGCCAGCTTCCATAGGTGATAAAAACTAAGGCCACCAATCCCAGGGTCCAATTAAAAGTGCTTTTGACAAGCGGTGATATTTTAAAATCAAAACGAAAGTTTTTTTTCGAAGTGGCCACTAAATATTCAGTTGTTTGTATCTGCAAATTGCGGTGACTGTGATAAAATTTACGTAAGAAGCGAATAAATAAAGATCGGCGCACGATCAATTGAATAAATGGCTCTTCCATTTTTTGACTTTCGCCTTCTTCCAAACGATAGCCATGGGCCCACACCAAAGCCGGTCGCCACAACAACAGATCAAAAAACAAAATCACCGCAAACATAGCTAATATGCCTGCCAGTATCGGCCCTGTTGCGCCAGCCTCAATAGCCACCGCCATGTAAGCCCCTAACCCTGGCAAACGATAAGTCTGATTGCCCAGGGTAAAAGCCTCACACACTGTTAAAAAAAACCAACCCCCGGCCATGGACATCACACTGTTCCAGGTCAAGGTCATGGCTGAAAAAGGCAGCTCTAAAAATTTTAAACGTTCGTAGGCCGAAAGCTTCATCACTTGTCCCGCTTCTTTTAAATCCATGGGTACAGATTTTAACGAGGCATAAAAGGCAAAGGTCATATTCCACACCTGGCCACTGAAGATCATCAGTATGGCCGCCATTTCTAAACCAATATTTGTTTTTGGAAATAGTGAAACCAAACCCAAAACCAGCCCAGGTAAAAAACCCAAAACCGGAATACTTTGCATGACATCTAAAAAAGGCAAAATAATTTTTTCAGCCCTTGCAGAACTAGCGGCCCAGTAGCCCACCAGCAAAGTGAATAACAGTGAAATCAAATAGGCCACAAAGCCACGCAAGGCCGAATAAGCAGCATATTTGGGAAGCGATACATAGGAAAGATCTATTTGATAATTGGGATTGTAGCTAGAATCCCACTGGTGGCCAAAAGAACTGATGCCAAAAATCAAGGCTCCTAAAAAAAGAATGATCAGTCCATCAGAAATAAATGTCGAAGATTTGAAATGAAAATTCTTTTGCATAGCACGTTTGTTTCTTAGTCTAAATTTTCAAGTTTTCAAATCCCTAAATATCCAGCTGGGTGTTGCTTAACAATTCTTCAATGGTCGTGACTCCGCTAAGGACTTTTTCAATTCCATGATCACGAAAGGTTCGCATCCCATTGGCGACAGCTTGCTTTTTAACGGTGTTACCATCCTTGCGTTGCATGATCAAGGAGCGAATATCATCTGTGACCACCAAAAGTTCTTGAATGATGGTTCGCCCGGCATAACCCTTTTGCCCGCACTGATTGCAACCCACTGCTTTGCAGATATTGGCCTTGCGCACCTGTTCGCGAGGGATCCCCAAAGTGGTCAGTTCAAAATCCGTGGGTTCATAAGAGGTTTTGCAATGCGGGCACAGCACTCGCACCAGACGCTGGGCCACCACAGCCAAAATAGAAGTGGCAATTAAAAAAGGCTCGGCCCCAATATCGATCAACCGGGCAAAGGCCCCGGCCGAATCATTGGTGTGCAAAGTGGACAACACCAAGTGACCGGTCATTGAAGAAGTGATGGCCAGCTCTGCCGTTTCAAGATCGCGGATCTCGCCGACCATGATAATGTCTGGATCTTGCCGTAAAAAAGATCTTAAGCCGGTGGAAAAGTGCAAACCGATTTTAGAATTCACCTGCACTTGGCCGATGCCATGAATGCGCTGCTCGATAGGGTCTTCGACAGTTAAAATATTCACATCGGGTTTATTGAGTTTGGTCAGGCAGCCGTACAAGGTGGTGGATTTACCAGAACCCGTGGGGCCAGTAACCAGCACAATGCCATAGGTGCGTGAAAGCAAATCATCCAGTTTTTTTAAACAGTCCGATGAAAAACCCAACTGTTCCAATTCCAAAACCACATTGGATCTATCTTGCAAACGCATCACCAAGCGTTCGCCAAAACCGGTGGGCACCGTGGATAATCGAATATCAATATCTTTGCCGCCCACTTTCAAAGGAATACGACCATCTTGAGGCAAGCGCTTTTCAGCAATATTTAAATTGGCCATGACCTTGATTCTAGAGGTGATGGCGTTTTGCAATTTTTTAGGCGGTTTATAGATATCAAATAAAATCCCATCGGTGCGAAAACGCACAACCATATCTTTTTCATAGGGCTCGATATGAATATCTGAGGCTTTTTCTTTCACCGCACGAAACAATAAACTATTTACAAGCTTGATCACCGGCGCATCATCTTCACCGGCGTCCAATAGATCCACAATCGGATCGTCCAAATCATAGTCTTCTTCTTCGATTTCATCTAAGCCCGACAAATTGGAAGTGCTTTTTTCATAAACCTTATTAATGGCATCTTGCACCCGGGCCGAGGTGGTGATCAGCGGTTTTACTTTTTTGCCAAACAGAACCCTAAGGTCATTCAATACTTTCAAGTTGACCGGGTTGCTGGTCAAAGCGATCAGCTGATCAGCATCTTCTTTGAATGGCAAAACATAATTCTGTTTAGCATAATTGATCGGCAAATCCCGCACCAGATCAGCAGAGATATCATTCACCGGGATGTCACGAATAAAATCCAAACCCAATTCTTTGCACAGTTCGCTGACCACTTCATCCGCGGAAGTGAATTCTTTATTTTCTAGAACTTCGCCAATGGGCATGGGTCGTAGCACAGATGTATTGGCCAGCACCGATCGAATTTGATCGGCGCTTAAGGAAGTGCTTTTGGTCAAAATATTATTCACATCAACAATGGCCATATCTGCAGTTTACTCCTGTAAAGATTCGAAGTCATCATTGGGTAACGGATCAGCGGGCTGCGGTGCATTTGGCTGCGGCGGAGTTGACGGCGCAGTTGACAGTGGTGCAGGCGCTTTAGGTGCAGGCAATGGCAATGGCGCCACCGCTGTTCGGCGGCTGATCTCGTCAATCTTTTTACCAAAAGGCTCACGCCCGCCCTGGGATTTGACAAAATCCAAGCGGTCAGCCAAGCGTTTGTCCACCACGGATTTTTGATCGGCGGGGTTACGAATAATTTTTGGCGTTAAAAACATCACCATATTTACTTTTTCTTTGCCCGCGGTGCGAGATTTAAACAGCCAGCCAATGATGGGAATATCTCCCAACAGTGGCACCTTATCCACCTGTTCGGTTTCTTCTTCTTTGGTCAAGCCACCCAACACGGCTGTGTCCCCATTGGCTACGACAATATTGGTTTTTAAATCTCTGGAAGCTAGTTGTTGTACAGAATCAGTCAATGCTTTTGGTGCTGGGACTGTGGATTTTTGTTTGATGGACTGTTTGATTTCCATACGAATGGTTTCTGAAGACGGGCTGACAAAAGGTTTGATATTTAATTTGATGGTGGCATTTTCAAATACTGGTGAGGTGATAGCGCCAGAAGTACTCGTCGCTTGGGTTGTAGTGACACTGGTAATGATTTTATCACCCACTTCAAGCTCACCCTCTTGATTGTCCAACACGGTGATTTGCGGGGTGGATAAAATATTGGCCTTGGTAGTGGATTTAATAAATTTAATCAAGCCCACTAGGCTTGGAATTTTTAATACTTTGCTGGTCGTAGGATCCGTCACATCCACAGTTCCACCAGAAGCAAAACTTAAGATGGCTCCTTTTTCACCAATAGGATTGATAAAATCACCAATATTGACGCCGCCATTGAATCCAGTTTTGCCGTAACCATTGTTGCCATACTGATAATAGCCGGCTCCCCACTGGTTATTGTCGCTAGAGCGGATCTCCATAATAATGGCTTCGACAAAAACCTGATCCCGGGCCATATCGATTTTGCTTAAAAGATTCATCACGGTGTCGTAATCTTGTTTGCTGGCCACAATCACCAAGCTGTTGGTGGCCTTATCTGCGGTGATTTTTACATCGCCACCAAAAATTTGATTTTCGTTACCCGCAGCGCCGGGGGCGCCAAAGGGAGAACCAAAAGAAGGCCCACCAAAGCCCCCAGGGCTTGATGTTGAAGGTTTGGGTGTGGTGTCTTTGGTGACTCCGCTGAGTGTCTGCGCAATTTTTTCGGCATCGCCATTACGCACATAATATACAAACACGCCGCCAGAATCTTCGGCTTTGATTTTAAAATCCAACTGGGCAATTAATTTTTTTATGCGCAAAATTCCAGATTTATTGCCCACGGCAATAATTGTATTTGTACGATCATCGGGGATGGCGGTAAAAACTCCCGCGCCTTGTTGGGATGTCGTGCCCCCAGATCTTGAAAATCTGGGTACACCGGCAGAAAAAGTTCCAGGCCGGTTGGCCCCACCACTTTTATCCCCTTTGTTCACAATCTTATCCACCAAGTCCGCCAGATCTTTGGCTTTGGCAAATTTAATCGGAATCACTTCCAACTGTTCTTCAAACCCAGGCACATCCAATTGATTTAAAATCTTCATTACCCGATCAATATTGGATCCAAAGTCAGATAAAATAATCGAATTGGTGGCGGGATAAACGGCCATGTCGCCATCTTTTGAAGTCAAGATTCGCAAATCCCGATTCACTTGGTCCGCCAAGATGTGTTTTAAGTGAATGATCTTGGTGATCATCTGATCCGAGGTCGGATAATACGCCCCCGAGTAAGTTTCAATGCTGTCCCGCTGCGCATTTCTGGCCGACTTGATTTTTAAAAATCCACCGGAAGGCACCACCGTGTAACCATTGATAGCCAAGGCCGACAAAAAAGCTTTATAGGCTTCCGCTACGGTGATTTTTGACGGAGCAATAATAGTGATCTTGCCACGCACCCCGGGATCGACAATAAAATTTTTGCCAGTCAATTCACTGATCGCTTTAGCGATATCCGTAATTTCCACATTGGGAAAATCAAAAGAATCGATGGTTTCGGGAAATTTGGCATTAGAGATTTCATCATCGCTGGAGCGATTGAATTTTTGCTTTTTATTTTTGTTTAACAAATCATTGCCACCTTGGCCACTGGTGGGTTTTGCGCTAACACCGCTGCCAGATGTGGGACCGCTGCCAAAGTCAGGGGCTGGGGCCTCTTCACCAAATTCATCGATCTGGGCTTTGGCCGATGATGTGGACAGCAGCAAAGCGCAAAATAGCATAACTATCCGTGCTGATTTTTTTTGGTAGTGAGTGTTTATTTCTTTCATCCTGAAAACCCCTTCAACATCCTTGTTGACTCAGTTGTTGCCAATTTTGTATTTTAAAGTCTCGCCCCGGCCACCACGATCCACTTGAATATTGATGGCATCAGCCGTTTTTAAAGCTTGAAACAATTGCATGGCTTTTTCTAAACTGTCGACCGGTTGACCATTGACCACCTTCAAGGTGTCGTTGACCTGAAAACCAATTTTGTTAAAAATACTACCAGGTTTGATATCGACAAAACGAAAGCCATTGGTCTGCCCGGTGGCAGGATCACGGCTGGGGATCATGCGTGCATCCATCAAAATACTGGTCATGTTTTTAAGATATTTTTCTAGGTCGGAACGCTTGATCGCAAATTCATTTTTAGCCACTTGCTTGATATCACTGCTGGAATCAGTGGCAGGGCTGGCCGGGGCCGCCGCACCAAAAGTCAGCCCGCCTTCTTTTTTGATTTCAATGTATTCTAAACGATTGGTGTTTAGATTACGAATAAACACCTTCATGCGTTCTATTTTTTCGACGGTGGCTAAACCTTCGATCTCTTTTTTGATCGAATAAGACACCACTTGGTTTTTACTGCGCACTTCAATGGCGGCAATAGCGAGCATGAGATCGAGCTGAAGGACGGTCAG
>JBMOJS010000322.1:0-2659 GCA_049315665.1 Pseudobdellovibrionaceae bacterium
GCCGGGTTGTGTGCGTGAGGTGGAGGAGGGGGTGTTCTTTGGGAAACTGAAAATCAACTTCACCAAGAAAAGCAACAATGAAAACTCTTTTTCTATTTTGGGGAACATTAAAGTCAGATGACTTCAAAACCTTGTGATGAACTTTGTAGCCAAGATTTTCCAAATAGCTTTTGATATATCTGAAAGAACGACCTTTTTTATGTGACAAAAGGCCTTGGACGTTTTCAAGTAAAACACAGGTTGGTTTTGTTTCGCCAATCAGGTTTAAAATCTTGAGACCAACTTGGCCTCTGATATCTTTGAAACCCTTTCGCTTACCAGCCATGGAAAATGGCTGACAAGGAAATCCGGATGCAAGGATTTCAAATTGCCCAAGCTGTTCGGGAGTTATAGCCATTACATCTTCGTAAAGTATGCACTTGTGATTGGCCGAAAATGTTTCTCTTGCATGCTCGTTGATTTCGCAAGCCACAGTGACTTGAGCACCAACTTGAGTGAAGCCTAAACCTATTCCACCTGTGCCAGCACAGAGTTCTACAACCCTTGGCTTGAAGTTTAAAAATTGCTCCGGAGTGGTACGACTTTGCTCAAGCTCTGCTGGAGCAACTTCGCAAGCTGGTTTAGGTTCCACCAATGAAAAATGGGTAGCACCTGATTTAACTCTGGCAACTTCCTGCTGAACAAGCTCTTTGACTGCTTGCTCAATAGCATTGCTTAAAGTTCTGTTAAATAACTCACTTACTGAAACATTTGAATGTTGAGACATAATCTGTCCCTTTCGTCCAAAGTGCTTTCACCTTTGGATTGTTGGGACAGTGGCCACTGTCAGTTTCGCCAAGCATTCATTGCTTAACTTACTAACGAGTTTACAAGCCTCGGCACGAATAGAAGACGAATGGTCATACGATTCCATCGTATGAAAAAGATGTGCTGGATTAGGGAGTTATGATTTTAGAGTTCGTCTTTGGGAGTTCTTTTTTTTAGGTTTTTAATTTCTTTTGGCTTCAACGGATTCCATTTTGGATTTAAACAATAGAAACCTTTTCTCTCAGGATGCGAAATAAAAAAACCCTGCCAGATTTCGTGAGTCCCCCAAACATCACTTGATATTCTAAAGTTGGTATCCCGCTCTGTAGAATAAGACACTTGATCCAAAAGCAATTCGGACGACACACTTGGCCTGCCAGCTTGAAATGCTTCATAAGCAAGTCTTATACAAATTGCCTGATTGTCGTTGAACTTCCAAACCTGATCTTTCCAATGGAGCATTTTGAAATCTGAGCTAAGAAAAAAGTCAGATGATCCAACCTGAATTGTTTTGTCGCCGCTGGGTCTGGCCGGTGACATTGATTTGGGCTTTTTTATTTCTGCAGCAATTATCTTTTCAACTGCGGCATTGATCTCCTCGACGAGCGAAGCCGGCACCAATAGAGAAATCTCTGTTTTTGAGTTCTTTTTATACTCGCTAAGTACAATTGAACAAAATTGATCGGTATATGACAGGCTTTTTGCGATTGTGTTTTTAAACGAACTCAGCTTTGCGGTGAGTTCCGCTGGTGATTTTTTCGCCTCTGTCCAGAAATCAATTTTAACAAGAGGGTAGTTCATAGCAGTCATTTCCAGATTCTTCAAAAACGTCGCCTGTACTTTTTGAAAGGCTCGGTGCTCTAGTTCAAAGGCAACTGAGGAACACAGGTTCAAAAAATTAGTCAAACAAAGTGGAATCGTAAAATCATCATTGTCTTCTTCGTTGTCGCCGTAGAGTAATCCAATGCATTCATACTCAATTCTGCCAATTTCCTTTAAATCTTCAGGCTTTAAGTATTTTGCTATAATTTTGCCGATTTCTTGTGCGAACTCACTCATTTTCATTTTTGCGTGGTTCGCTGAAATGTAATCAAATGCTGCAGTGAAAAGATTATGGATGCGGCCCCTATAGGCAGGGATCGTTTCCATAAAATCTGGGTCATCAATTTCTTCGTTGCGGAATGATGAAAGTATATCATTTTTTGTATGACCAAAAAGCTCGGCTTCAATAGCCAAAAATTCAGTCGTGTCTGCCAATATGCTCTTTGGTGCAGACAACAATAGAAATGATATTGAGTGATGGCTAAGATCAGAAAACCCGTCATCCGAAAGTTTTACTTTGCTTTTGCTATAAAAATCTCTGAGCTGCCCAATAACTTCAAGCCACTGGTTCGTGTTCAATATCGGAACCGTTGCTTGGGACAAGAGTTGATATGTTTTGAAGTCTGCCAATAAGTTAAAATCGCTCTGCGTGTACAGGCTAAGAAATGCATCTCCGCCAATAGTGTTCATTACATCAAACGCATCAGGTTCAAAATAGAAATCATCATCTTGGGGATCGCCGGACTTCCACCGTTTTTTGAGATCACGTAAATCAATTTCCTCATCAAGTTGGATTGTATCTTCAATTATTTGTGTTGCTGCACCTAACCCAATCTTGTTTTCATCAGCAAGGCTTTTCGCCTTGGATCCAATATAGGTTTTAAGCAGAGCGGAAAGCTCTGGGTTTAGTCGTATTTGATTTATTCCCATACTGAGATTTTACATCAAGTGATTGATTTGTCGTTTGTTTTCAAATCGCAGTCCGCATACTCGCCAATCGTCTGCAAGCCGTCTTCTGCTCGTATCCACA
>JBMOJS010000323.1:0-2624 GCA_049315665.1 Pseudobdellovibrionaceae bacterium
TTTTTGCACAAGCTATATGGGTGTTTTCCAGGAATGAATTTCACTGTAGTAGCCCAATTCGCGCAGGCGGCGGGCAATCAGTTGAGTGAACTGTGAACCAAAATCTAAAATTAAAAAACCACGGTGTTTCAAAAACTACTCCAGTCGATAATTAGGGGCTTCTTTAGTGATGCTGACATCATGCACATGGGACTCACGCAGTCCTTGGGGACTGATGCGTACATAGCGGGCCTTGGCTTGCAAATCTTTAACATCCACGGCGCCCACATAACCCATGCCTGAACGAAGACCACCGGCCAATTGATGAATAATCCCTGAAGCATTGCCTTTGTAGGGCACTTTGCCTTCGATGCCTTCAGGAACTAATTTTTCATCTTCAAACACATCCATCTGACCATAACGATCCCTTGAACCTTTAGCCATGGCGCCAAGGCTGCCCATGCCACGATAAACTTTATAAGTGCGGCCTTGATACAAAATGGTTTCACCGGGAGACTCTTCAGCCCCAGCCAATAAATTTCCTACCATCACCGAGTTCGCCCCCAAAGCCAAAGCTTTGGTGATGTCGCCCGAATATTTAATTCCACCATCGGCAATGATGGTTTTGCCATTTTTTCGCGCCACTTTAGAACATTCCACAATGGCCGAAATCTGCGGCATGCCCACGCCAGCCACCACACGGGTGGTGCAAATGCTGCCAGGGCCTACACCCACCTTCACCACATCGGCTCCAGCATCAAACAAAGCTTGTGTACCATCGGCGGTGACCACATTCCCCGCCACCACAATCACGTCTTTGGATTTGCTGACCACATATTTAATCATGTCTATGACATTTTTAGAATGTCCATGGGCGGTATCGATGCACAGCACATCGACCTGTGCGCCTAACAAAGCATCCACTCGTCCGCGAGCATCTTCGCCCACGCCCACAGCAGCTCCGACCAATAACCGACCATGATGATCTTTGGTGGCAAAAGGGAAGGCTTGGGCCTTTTCAATATCTTTGATGGTGATCAGACCTTTTAGCTTTTTTTGTCCATCCACCACCGGTAATTTTTCAATACGGTGTTTTTGCAAGATTTTTTTAGCTTGCTCTAAAGTTGTGCCTTCTTGGGCGGTGACCAGATTTTCTTGAGTCATTAAATTTTTAATCGGCTGATTGAAGTTTTCTTCAAAACGCAAATCTCTGTTGGTCAAAATCCCCACCAGTTCGCCTTTAACTGTGATGGGAACCCCACTGATGGAATATTTACTCATGATTTCTAAGGCTTCACTGACCAGATTGTCTGGCCCCAAGGTGATGGGATCTAAAATCATGCCGCTTTCGTATTTCTTAACTCGCTCGACTTCCAAAGCCTGTTTTTCTGCGGGAAAATTTTTGTGAATGATCCCTAAGCCCCCATGCTGGGCCATGACCCGGGCAATGCGACTTTCGGTCACCGTATCCATGGCTGCCGACAAGATGGGCGTGTGCAAAAATAGGCCCCGGGCAAATTCACTGCGAGTGGACACTTCTGACGGCACCACTTCTGAATACTGAGGCAAAAGTAAAATATCATCGTAGGTCAAAGCCAGTTCAAATTCCTGTGTTGACATAAAAACCTCTTATTTTGTGGTGTACCAAGATTTATAAAGAATATAGTTATCCGCAGACTTAGATAAAAAAGCAATTTCTTCTTCAGTCAGTGGCCTTTTGACTTTGGCGGGGCGGCCCAAAATTAAACTTTTTTCAGGGAACACCGACCCTTCAGTGACTAAAGATCCAGCACCGACAATGGACTGTGCACCAATTTTAACAGCATCCATCACAATAGAGCCCATACCAATCAAACACTCACGACCAATTTCACAGCCGTGCAACACCACCGCGTGCCCGATGGTCACCCGATCACCAATCACACAGCCGTATTTACCAAAAGTACCATGCAAAACCGATCCATCTTGCACATTGACCTCGTCCCCCAACACAATGGGCATCACATCCCCGCGCAAAGTGGTGTTGTACCAAATCGAACTGCCACGGCCGATGCGCACCTCGCCAATAATTCGGGCGGTATCAGCAATAAAGCAATCCGGGCCCACCTGTGGAGTGTGACCTTTTAAGGGAACCAGTGAGCTCATGCAGGACTCCTTGTTAGAATTTTATAAAAGTGAGCGCAGCCTAGCATGGATTTATTATTCACACACTTGATTACACAGGCGGTCGCTTGAACTTGGCCGTCAACTTGACAAGTAGAACTGTTCTTTTAGTATCTGTGCCACCCATAAAATATCGGAGCCTCGCTTTGTTTAAAAATAAAACCCATGAGGGCTATTTCTTTGCCTTATTAGCTTACAGCAGTTGGGGGTTCTTTCCGTTGTATTGGCCCTTGTTGCATCGACTTTCTGCTTTTGAAATTTTATTTCAACGCCTGGCTTGGTCTTTATTGTTTTTTACTATTTTACTTTGGAGCAAAAAGCAAAAGTGGGGAATTCAATGGGAACACCTGACCAACCCCTGGGTATGGATCAGTGCGTTTTTATTGGCCAGCAATTGGCTGATCTATATATACGCTGTAAACAGTCATCAAATTTTGGAATCCAGCTTAGGTTATTTTATAAACCCTTTGGTCAATGTCGGA
>JBMOJS010000324.1:0-2618 GCA_049315665.1 Pseudobdellovibrionaceae bacterium
CGAGTGCGAAGAATATTCAGGTTGCGACATTTGAGAGTTTAAATCTGAACGAAGTCCAGAGATAATTCCGCCATGTGTTGAGCTATCGCAGCCAAGCATATTGAGCATAGCAGTTACGTGCGTGCCTTGGCCAACAGCAATTTCTTCTTCGAGGTTTGCATAGGTCTCGTGAATAAAGCTTGCTGTAGACGCAGAAGAACCTTCACAAAGATCATCAGATGAAACATTTGAAGACGTTGCAGTCGTTCCCAAGTCCCAAATGATATTTGAAGTGATCGCAGCCCAGCCTGTGCTTTTAAAAAGCATACCGCCGATACCGCACTCACGCCAGATGTTACGTGCTGATGCAACATTTGCAGTCAAAGCAAAGCTTCCAAATACAGCGCAAATTAATAATTTTCTCATGATGAACTCCTCATATGGATGACCAACCTTCAAGTTTAATTTCAAAATTTTAAAACAATGCTCAATGAGTCTCTGGAGCTTACAACCTCATATTCGCGTGCTGGTTAACGCATTAAGTGTAGTCCGTAAGAAGCCTTTCCGTAATCTTTTACCAAGCGCTTTGAAGCTTTTGGAGTCTCTCGCGGGCTGCTTCTGTTTCAACTGTAAATTCACATTGTTTCTTGTTCTAAAATTCCCTCTCAGGCTGGTTCCGTTTAATTAATTTCTGCGACCACCATTGACCGCAGTTTTATTGATTATTCTAGGCTGCGACTTTGTTCAAAGACTCCCAAACAAAGCACAGCATTTCTCTCGCACAAGCGACCTTCACCTTGTTGATCGGCTTACCCGCCAACACCAAGTGATTTGCTTTTTTGTAAAGCCTCTTCATACAACGATCGGCAATTTCAATTTGTTCTGGTTTTTTATTCTCTCGACGATACCTCAGTCTTTTACTGACTGCCGGTATCCGGTGAGCACTTTGACTGGCTTCTGTAATCAACCAACGAACCCTTGAGTTGCCCATTTTGCTGATGCCGTATCTTCTCTCCCGACCACCAGAGCTGTATTCTCGTAAATCAAAACCCACATACGACACTAATTTTGATGGATGGCTAAATCTTTTGATGTCACCGAGCTCAGTGATCAAAACCATTGCTGTCAAAACATCGATTCCTCGGTAAACTACTAAAGCGTCAACTTTGTTTTTATATTTTTTATCCTCAGCAATTTTTTCGATCTCACTATCGACTGATGCAATTTGATGATTAATCTGCTGCATCTGCGTCAGCAGCATCTTTAAATTAAATTTTAAAATATCTGAGCCCGATTTCTCGATCACAGACTCGAGCCAGTTCGTATGGGTCGCTGTAAAATACGCTGGCTTCGTCGAGTTCTTTGGTGCCGCCTCCGAACCCTTGTAGTTCATGCCATATTGACGACAATTTGATAAAATATGTTTTCTCAGCATCTTTAATTGCTTCGTTAGAAATATTCTTGATCTGCAAAGACTGCGAACAACCTCAACCTCAGCGTCTGGAACCTGTACCAATGTTAATAAATCTTTTTTATAATATTCAACTAGCTTTCTGGCATCCACGCGATCCGTTTTAACCGTATGCCCTGGTGCTCTGGGAATCGAGCTCGGCGCAATGACTTCGCAAGCATATCCTTTAGAAACAATATCCCGATAAAGCGAAAAGCCTAAATACGTCGCTTCGTAACAAACCTTTATTTCAAAACCTTGTTCTTTAAATTTCGATAACTTCTGATCCAACGCTCCAATTGATGGTTTCGACTTAAATTCAACGCTCTTCTCAATGCCTTTTTCAGTATATAAACCGCAGGCTGTAAAAGATTTATCGTCGACATCAATTGCTAAATACATTACTTTCTCCATCGTGGATGACCTCCTGTTATGTTTGCAATCAAGGCTTTTACAGCTTTTTCTTGCATGAGGTAACCAGCCCTCGAGTTTTAAACAGTTGGTCATCCATTACTTCTTTAAATCTGCATTTCTATAAATTGAGTGTGCCCAAAAAGAGTATGGATTTCTTCTAAAAAATCTTGATCGACCTGAACACCCGTGAGCCCACCAGACTCGAGCAAGACGTCTTGACCCAAATCCCCAAGTTTTAACCAAAGCTCTAAAGGGACTTTGCCGGTTCGCCCCGTTAAAACTGAATAGAGTTTTTCATAATGAACTTCGTCCAATAAATCTAAATGCAAAACCATTTTTTTAGTTTTGCGAATGGCCTCTTCTAGAAGACCCACACTGTCGACGATAATTTTAGCGCCGCCCTCTTCGCCTTCAAGAAAACCCCCAACAAGAAGTGGTTTTTCTTCTTTCAGTAGGGACTCGAGCTTGGCGTAACTATCCGGAAAAATCACGAGCTCGAGATTGGCCGTCAAGTCTTCAAGCCGAGCAAAGGCCATCCGTGTCCCTTTTTTGGTGATCAGCTCGCGGCTTTCAGTGATGATTCCAGAAACCACCACCCGCTTTTTATTGCCATCACGATTTCTGAAATCATATTTTTGTTTGCTGTTATCCGTACTTTGTTTAGCTTTATGCTCTGACAAAAGAGCCGGCATTTGCGATAAACTTCCATTGGTCCAAAGCCTGGCAATGTGCTCATAGCCCTTGAGGGGATGATCGCTGAGATAAAATCCCAAAA
>JBMOJS010000325.1:0-2612 GCA_049315665.1 Pseudobdellovibrionaceae bacterium
CAGTGAATGGCAAAATGTCTTTCGTCCCTCCCATGCCGATTACACTTACCAACAAAAATATGGACACCGGGACCATCGCGGGGGCGGCCGATCTTCAGCTCGGGAGACGGTGGCCCGAGTCATCGCTGGGGCTGTTGCTAAACAAATATTATTTTCAAAATATCAAATCACCATTCAGGCTTTTGTGTCCCAGGTGGGTCCGATTATTTTAGATAAACCCTACACGGCCTTGGATTTAACAAAGACTGAAGAAACTTTAGTGCGCTGTCCAGATTTAGACACGGCTGCAAAAATGCAAGACCTGATTGAAGAAGTTAAAAAACAAGGGGACACCATTGGTGGAGTTTTAACTTGTGTGGTGCAAGGAGCTCCGGTTGGCTGGGGCGAGCCGGTGTTTGATCGTTTGCAAGCCGATTTGGCCAAGGGCGTTTTGTCTTTGCCGGCCTGCAAGGGTTTTGATTATGGATCTGGTTTTGCTGGGGTAAGTTTGCGTGGGTCCCAGCACAATGATGAATTTTTTAATGATCACGGAAAAATAAAAACAAAAACGAATTTGTCCGGCGGCATTCAGGGTGGCATTTCTAATGGCATGGATATTTATTTTCGTGCAGCCTTTAAGCCCGTAGCTACCATTATGAAAAAGCAAAACACCGTGAATAGCGACGGAGAAAGTGCCGAAGTTCAGGGGCGTGGCCGCCATGATCCTTGTGTGCTTCCTAGGGCTGTGCCTATGGTGGAAGCCATGGCCGCACTTGTGCTTTTGGATCATTGTTTGCGTCATCAAGCTGTTTATGGCGGTCAGTTGTGAAAGTAGGAATTCAGGGCTTCAAAGCTTCTTTTCATGATATCGTAGCCAGAAATTTTTTTAAATCTTCAGAGGTTTTAGAAATTGCAGAGTGTGCTACATTTTTGCAGCTGGCTTCGGATCTACATAACAAAAAATTGGATTATGCGGTGATGGCCATTGAAAACACCATCGCTGGAAGTATTTTACCCAACTACACTTTGTTAGAACAGCATCAGATCAAAATCATTGGTGAATATTATTTACGCATTTCTATGAACTTGATGGCCTTGCCGGGTGAGAAAATTGAAGATCTGAAAGTGGTGCAGTCCCATCCCATGGCTTTGCATCAGTGCACCGAGTTTTTAGCGCAATATCCTTTTATTCGTATTCAGGAATCCATTGATACCGCCGAAAGTGCAAAACAGATTGCCTTGCAAAATCTAAAAGGACAGTCAGCCATTGCCAGCAGTCTTGCGGCAGAAGAATACAAATTGAATATTTTAGCGGCAGGGATTGAAACCAATAAACAAAACTACACTCGGTTTTTAATTTTGGCTCCCAAAGACAATACAGAATATACAAAGCAACTGGGGGCGACTCAATTAAATAAGGCCACCTTGCGTTTTGAAGTCACTGATCGACCTGGATGTTTGGTGGAGGTCCTACAGATTTTTGGTGAGTTTAGTTTAAATATGACTAAAATTCAATCAGTGCCATTGTTGGGACGCCCCTACGAATACTCTTTTCATGTGGATGTAGAATGGGATCATGCAGATGACACAAGTTTTAACCAAGCCTTGGAAAGTTTGCAGAAAAGAGTGCGCAATGTGGTGAACTTTGGTTGCTACCAGAAAGGTCAGAAACCTGTTTTATGATTCAATTTGCAGACCGTCTAAAATCTGTGGGCGAGTATTATTTTTCTAAAAAATTAGAACAGATTGCCGTGATGAATGCGCAAAAAGCGGTGATCAATTTAGGCATTGGCAATCCCGATGGGGCTCCGTCCTCGGCGACCCTGCAAGCTGCGGCTACAGCCATTATGAATGAAAAAAATCACGGCTATCAGTCTTACCGTGGCACCTTGGATTTACGAAAATCCATGAGCCAGTGGTACAAAAAAAGTTTTTCAGTGGACTTAGATCCACAAAAAAATGTTTTACCACTTTTGGGTTCTAAAGAGGGTGTGATGTATGTGGCCATGGCGTGTTTGAATCCGGGCGACGGGGTTTTGATTCCCAATCCTGGTTACCCCGCTTACCGCAACACCGCCCAGCTTTTAGGGGCTAAAATCATTGATTATGATTTGTTGGATGAAAATGATTGGTACCCAGACATTAAAAAATTACGCAGTCAGGATTTCACCAATATAAAATTGATGTGGATCAATTATCCCCATATGCCTACCGGGCAAAGAGCCAATAAAAAAATATTTCAAGAGTTGGTGGCCTTGGCTAAAGAAAAAAACTTTATGCTGGTCAATGACAATCCCTACAGCCATGTTTTAAATCCTGAACCAGTCAGTTTATTGCAATTCGATCCGCAAATGACTCACACCATGGAGCTGAATTCTCTCAGCAAGGCTTTCAATATGGCGGGGTGGCGGATTGGTGTTTTGGCTGCAGCCGAAGAATCATTGCAAGCTGTGCTGCAAGTGAAAAGCAATGTGGACACCGGGATGTTTTTGCCTTTGCAGATGGCCGCAGTTCAAGCCTTGCAAAACCCGCCAGAATGGCATGCACAAAGAAATGATATATATGAACAAAGACGTGTTTATGCTGAGAAAATTTTTTCCACTTTGGGATTTAGTGTAAAACCCCATCAAGCA
>JBMOJS010000072.1:0-11670 GCA_049315665.1 Pseudobdellovibrionaceae bacterium
TAACCAACAAGGGATGTAAGTATGAATGATTTTTCAGTCAAAAAAATATTAACCGCAGCAGCAGCTGTTATGACTTTGACTCTTCTTTCAAGTCCCAGTTGGGCCTTGGATTTGATTTTAAATCCGCAAAATCTAAATCCACAAGAACAGGCCTGGGCCATACAGCTGTTGCAACAGGTGCAGCAGACCCTGCCGCCGGTGATCAGCCAGCGTTTGCCACAAACCACTGCGCAGGTGCAGTTTGTGAATCTTCCAGACAACCAAGGGGGCGAGGCTCATAAACGCACCTCGCAAATTAAAATCAATAAAGAACTTTTGCAAATCTACTTTGGTCACAGCAGCAATCAGCTGCAAGCCAAATGGAGCAACAAACCCCATGCCCCACAAAAATTAGCCTTAGCCACACTGATTCACGAAGTGGCCCACATCTATGATTTTGCCGCTTGGCCTAGCAAAGATCTGCAACAACAAAAAAAGTTTTGCGAAAGTGTGTGGAATCAAAAAAACGATTTATTTTATTTTTACAGCTGCAAAAAAACAAAACGACGAGTTTTTAGTGCCTCCACCGAGCCTGAATTTTTATTGGCGTCCAACTGGTCTATCGATGAACACGGCACCATCATTCAAAAAAACTACAACAGCAAGCGCTTAGTGGATACTTACGAATTGACCAATCCCCAAGAAGGCTTTGCGGTGAATTTAGAACATTTCTTATTGGATCCAGAATTTCAGTGTCGAAGACCTAGTTTGTATCAATTTTATCAAAGTCATTTCGTTCACACGCCATTTCCGCGCTCCACTTGCAATAGCACCGTGTATTTTTACACCGGCGCTGCCCAACCCGGGGAGCCCACAGTCACCGCTATTGATTTGAATCGTGTCTATCAAGTTCATTATCTGTTTGCGGGTGAAGGATCTGGGATTGTCAGTGGCTTTGGTCATTCGATGTTTCGTTTGGTGATCTGTGCGCCACAGCGCCAAGTCGGGCCTGAATGTTTGCAAGACTACAGCTATCACAAAGTATTGTCGTATCGCGCTTCCATCGTCGCTGAAAAAATGAGCCAATGGAAAGGTCTAACCGGTAAATATCCGTCCTTGCTTTTTGCAAGCAGCTTGGATCAGATTGTCAACGAATACACGGTGCTGCAGTTTCGTGATCTCACCAGTCATGCTTTGGCATTGACCCCTTCGCAAATTCAATTGTTTGTTAGACGGGCCAGTGAAGTGCAATGGGCTTACCGCGGTAAATATTATTTTTTAGATGGCAACTGTGCCACCGAGTCCATTGATTTATTGAAATCTGTTTTACCACAAAACCCTAAAGTGCAGTACACGAACAATACCCGCCCAGACACGTTACGCAACTGGTTGATCAAAATCCAATTGGCCCAGCCAGTGGACGCAGAAAAAAATAAAAGGCACTTCATCGAAGCCGGGCTGTTTTTTGAAAATCAAAAAGCCCAGTTAGAGAAAATATTTTCTAAGCTTGCCGCCAGTGGCTTGACGGATTTGGATTTGGACGCTTATCTTGAAACTTCAGCCGCCGAGCGTGAACAACTGTACCAGGCCGTGCAGCAGTGGCCAGCTTCAGCGGCTCGGTACAAAACCTCTTTGGCCCTGATGGCTTTGGAAAACCATATTTATAAAAAGCACGAAATTCAAATTCAACAAAGTCTAATGGCTTTGTATTTGGATCAGCCACAAAAGCTAGAAAACATTGTGGGTGCGGAAGCTCTTCAGCAAGCGCAGAACTTAGCCACAGAATCTTTGGATCAAGTGCAAAAACAGTCCATCGCTGGCTATGGCTTACTGCTGCCCAAAGAATATGAAATTTATAAACAATCTCAAGTTCAAGCCGCGGGTCAAGATCCAAAGCAGCAAAAGCAATTGGCTCAGCAGTTACAAAAATCTTTAAAGGATCTTTTAGGCGCAGAGTTTGTGCAAGACTACAAAGCCACCATGAAGCATGTGGTGGAGTGGAAAATATTGAATTGAATGTATTAAACCGCTGGTGCGCCAGCATAACCAAAAGGAGAATTTTTTATGAGAACAATGATATCTAAAATAGCCATGGTAGTAGCTATTTGTACAGCACAGGTGACTTATGCTATGCCATATCCTGGGTGGATTGATTGTTTTTTTGGCCCTGGTGAAATTGGGTGGATACCATTCACCGCGCTTTCTAGTAGCTGTGCAACAATGTCTGTTCCTTGGTCTGCGACTTCAACCGTTCTTACATTTAAAAATTTAGTAGCAAAAAAGCTCATCGAAGCCAAACCCGAAGCTTTGAATTTTTTAAACACGGGCGAAATGCAACCCAAATTGCAAGAAGTGTTAAATGATTCAGAAATTCAATTTTTGAACGAAGATGGATCTGCTGCTGATACTGCAGAACAAAAGGCCCAATCCTTAGTGCGTTCTGTGCAATTGATCGAACAGCAAGCCGCCCAAGAATTGCAAAAGTAGATTGTCAAATTCAAAAAGTAATCGCGCAGTTTTGTGATGCCCGCAACTTCCACATGGAAGCTGCGGGTAAAGCAGTCCGCTTTATCAAAGCATTTGTAAATGTGCCACGACACCACTTCCATCTGAAACCCACACACACACACATAAGTGTAGCCCTGATGGTATTATTCACTCGATAACACTTTTCATTATAAAGTGAATAGCGCTGCCCATCTTTCGCCAATCTTGATGGTCCTTGGCGAATGGCCGTACCCGATCCATGATCCAACAATTGTCCTGGAGTAAGGCAAGTACCCTTACCGTAATCGCAAATCCTATAATATTTTTGTGACAGGTAAAGAAGAATATTTATCTTAGTGACGACCGTCTAATTTATAGACGATAGCCCAATTACGTCACCGGATTTTATTACAACTTGTTACGGGCAAATTTGAATCACATGATTTACAGTTATCTTGATAGCGATAAAAATCAATTCAAGAAAAGAGATTTAACTATGGGCTTGCAAGGTTCGAAAAATTTTAAAGTTCGTTATAGTCCGGGTGATCATTTTTTAGCTGATGTTAAACTTGAAGTAGATTCCTACCTGCAAAAAATAAATGATCATAGGTATGGAAATTGGGAGCAAATCTTCAAACTACTATTATTATTATTAGTTTGGGGAATTGGTTTTTCAATTGTTATATCAGCTGGTCAGAGCATTTGGCACAAGCTATCTGGGACTGTTTTTATGGCGGTAAGTTCGCTTTTGCTAGTTTTTAATGTCTGTCATGATGCTGTACACAACAGTTGGAGCAAAAACAAGAATATCAATTACTGGATAAATACCATTCTTTTTTCGCTCATGGGAATGAATGGATACCTTTGGGGTTATCGTCATATTCATGCTCATCATCCCTATACAAATATCGACAGATGCGACCCCGATATCCAAGAAAATCCTTTTGTTCGCTTGTCAGCTGTTCATCCATATCGGTGGTATTTTAAATATCAACATATCTATGCTCCATTTCTTTATTTATTTGCGATACCACACAGTATTTTTTGGCAAGATTTTGAGCGCCTAAAAGAAAAGAAAATTCTTCCACTAGTTGGAGTAGTACACTCCAAAATTGAATGGCTTTTTTTCTTTTTGGCAAAGACGATTTATTTCAGCATTTATATTTTTATTCCAGTAGCTTTTGGTCGAATGACTTTTTTAGAGGCTACTATTTTGTTACTAGTTATGCAGATGACGACATCACTTATGTTTGTGGGTCTTTTAGCTGTTAATCACTTTGGCGAAGAGTCTGAATTTCCTGTTCCCGATAAAGCAGGACTTCTGAATACTTCATTTTCTTTACATCAGCTAAAAACATCAACTGACTGGTACCCGCGCAGTCGTTTTTGGTGCTTTTGGTTTGGCGGAGCAAACTCGCACATAGCACACCATCTTTTCCCAAAAGTGAGCCATCGTCATTACCATGTGATTGCAAGTATAATTCGTAGTAAAGCAATAGAGTACAACTATCCATATCGAGAAGTGAGCTTAATTGGCGCTATTGTTACACACTACAGATTCTTAAAAAAATTAGGTCTTAATTCAAAAAAACCAATAGTTGTGATGCCGCAAATTTTAAAGACAAGTGATATTTTATGAAAAAAACGGCGAATTTAATCCGCTTTAACAACGACATTGATTATTTTTACTCGGAGCTTCTGTCACTTGTAAATGAAAAAATCTTAAAGGGTCGTAAAAAACTAAGTGCTGGGCCTCGAATTTTTCTGAAAGGCGCATTTTGGTTGATTCTTAGTTTATACTTTTATCAAGTGGCTTTATTTTCTGATATCAGAAAATATGAACAACTGATATTTGCTTGCCTATTTGGCTTTTCGACTTTTTTCTTAGTCGTTAATTTATCTCACGATGCGGCCCACGGCACGCTGTTTTCTACAAAAAAAATGAATAAAATTTCACATTTTTTTATTTTTAATATTTTAGGTGTCAATGCTGATCTTTGGGGCGAAAGGCACGTTAGGTCCCATCATTTGTTTCCCAATGTTCAGGGCTGTGATGCTGATATTGACGAGATCTTGATTATTCGACTGTCGCCTCATACGAAGTGGCGGATTTTTCACAAGTATCAAGCATTCTATGCTCCATTCGTTTATATGATTGGAACAATTCACGCCATTCTTTTGCAGGATTTTATTTATATAACCAAAAAAAATTTGGCAAATATGCGAAATTTAAATCGAACCCCTAAGGAAATAACAAGTTTCATCCTGGCTAAAATCTATTATTTTTCAATATGGATCGGAATCCCTATAGCCTTCACAAATCTAACTGTGGCAGAAACTGCAATTGGCTATTTTGTAGTGACGGCTTTGGTCTCTTTCTGTTTTATTCCTATTATCGCAACTCATTTATCCGTTGATTGTGATTTTCCAACACAGGATATGAAAGGGGTTCTGCCGTTCACTTTTGCTAGGCACCAGCTTGCATGTTCTTTAGATTGGAGTCCGCGTAATTCGGTGGCTAGTTTCTTCTACGGTGGACTTAATTCCCATGCTGCGCATCACTTGTTTCCGCGAATTGCCCATGAGTATTATCCGCAGATTACTCCAATGATTCAGAAACTTACTTCTAAGTATAATATATCATACAATGAAACTAGCTTTTTGGGCGCTATTTTTTCACACTTTCAATATTTACACAAAATAGGGCAAGGATCCAAAACACCAGTTTGGTCAAAAGCAACAATTGAAAGAATAAGTCATGAAAACCAATTGGAATAAATATATTATTCGACTTTGTATTCGAGCTTGGGAGCTAATTGGTATTAACTTTTGGATATCCCTTATTTTGGCTGCCGCTGGCATGGTTGGTGTTTTAAGTTTAAAGCCCGAGTTTTCGCACCGTGCTTGGTATCATCAGAATCACCCCAATATTGCCGCTTATAACAATTTTGAAAAAGAATTTGGCAATGAAGATACAATTCTGATCGGTCTTCTTCGCGAAAAAGGAATTTCAGATTCTTCTTTTTTAGCTACCGTCAAAAATTTAACTCAAGATTTAGAAATGCTTCCTACTGTTGATCGTGTTGAATCACTGTCGACTTTCCCCGTGATTAGGTCCGATCAAAAAAAAATTACTATACGTCCAATTTTAAAAGAAAAAACAGGCACTGGTTTATCTGAAAAAGAACGAAATGCACTTCAGAATGAACTGATGTACGATCCCTTATTGCGTGACTATCTGGTCAATAAAGAAGGTACGTTGACCTTGATTCATGTCCGTATTGAACCACACTTTGAACATCAACCCAACTACCACATTATTATGCAGGCTTTAAACCAAACTCTTGAACGTTACAAAAATAGGGATATAACTTTTTTTGTATCTGGTACAGTGGCTGGAATAGATTCAATTTTGAAAGTTGTTCAGGCGGATCTCTTAAAAATTGTTCCGGCGCTTCTCCTATCCATTTTTTTTCTTTTCTGGTTTTTCTATCGTCGATGGTCTATTTGTTTTTTATCAATAGCCACCTTGGTATGTTCAATTTTAGTCACTTTGGGAATAGCTTCGATAATTGGTATTACTTATAATCCAGTCACTTCAATGCTTCCACAAATTTTAATTGCTGTCAGTTTAGCTGATCTTATACATCTGTTTAGTGGATATCAAAGCTATTCCGTAAGATCTATTTCAATCAAAACGGCTATTATTCGAACTTTTCAACGTAAATTGATACCTACGCTAATGACAAGCTTAACTGCTAGTATTGGTTTTTTAGGTTTGACGCTGACTGATTTAAAACCAGTTCGTGAGCTTGGTTTACTTGGTGCAATTGGAATTGCTATTGCTTGGATCATGACCTATCTAATTGTTCCTTATTTTCTAAAAGTTTTTCATGTTCGAATAGATTCGGTATCATCATTCAATATAATGGTTCCAAAGGATCTACTGGTTAGGTTTCTTAAAACACTAGATAAACACAAGTGGAGTAACTTCATAGGGATTATATTTATAACCGTTATTTTTGGGATTGCCGCAAAAAATTTACCTGTAGATGTAAGTACGACCGCAATGTTACCCTACACTCATCCGATTCGTGAGGCTGATCGAATTTTAGAGAACCGTTTTGGCTCTTCAAATGGGATCGAAGTGCTAGTTAACTCGGAAAATGAAGACGGAATAACAGACCCCATATTTCTTAGGAAAATTGAAACGCTTGAAAAATGGATTTTGACTTTAAAAGATGTCCATCACGCCATGAGCATTAATTTGATTTTAAAGACTATTCATCAAGCCACTCACTATGGGCTTGATAATGAGTTTCGAATTCCAAATCGCGCAGTCGATGTTGCTCAATCACTTTTATTATATGAAATTTCTTCAACTGATCCCATGGGTTTAAATCGTTGGGTTACTCGGGATCGTAAAAGTGCACTCATTCGCGTTCTATGGCGCGTAAATGGGACAAATCGCGGTGCTGAAATCATGAATCAGATCGAACTAAAGGCAGCTTCTTTGGGACTGAATGCTAAAGTAACGGGGAAGTTTCGACTGACGTCTGGCACAAATCAAGAACTAGTTAGCACTTTCTTTCAATCTATAGTTGGGGACCTATTGCTTCTTTCGATTCTACTCATTTTAATAAGTAAGAAAATATCATTAGGTATAATTAGCTTAGTTCCTAACTTTGTACCTGCTCTTTCTGGAGCATTTTTAATGTGGGTACTAAATATGCCACTTAATTTTGGTACAGTACTTGTGGCCAGCGTGTGCTTAGGAATTGCTATCGATGATACTGTCCATTTTATTTATGCATTCATTGAATCAAAACAATCCACTATATTTGATAAAACAGTTGATGGTTTACTAAAAGCGGGCCCTGCAGTTCTCACAACTTCATTAGTAATGATTTTCTCTTTTGGACTTTTTATGCTAGGGGATTTGCGACTAAATTTTGAGTTTGGTTTGATAGTTTCTGTGATTATGACAGCAGCTGCTGTTTGTGAATTTTGGATTCTTCCCACTTTACTTTTCATTGTGAAAGGAAATAAATCATGAAAGTACTCCTATTATTTTATATATTTTTTTGCTGTACAACAGTGTCTGCTAAAAAGGATTTAATGGCCCTTTCAGCCCTTGATAAAGCACGTATTATTTATCAGAATAATCGTGGGTTTAAGACTGAGGTTTCTGAGATTGAATTGTTGATTATTGATGAGGGCGGCGAGACTGTGCGCAGATCAGTAAGTCAAAGAGTTTTAGAGACTAAGGAGGGGGCTCGCAGTGTTTTTGAATTTATAAAGCCTGTCCTTTTAAAGGGAACTAAACTTCTAACTCATTCATTGAATAGTCGTGACAATGAGCAATGGCTTTGGTTACCTTCTGCAAAATCCGTTCGTCGTATCATTGGGGGACAGCGACAAAATTCATTTATGGGATCCGAATTTTCTTTCGAAGACTTGTCTGAAGAACATTTTACAAAATTTACATATAAAGATGGGGGACAAAAAAAAATAGATGGACTAGCGGTATTTATTTTAGAAAAAACCCCGATTGCTAACCAGTCTGCATATTCAAAGCAGATTGTCACATATGATACCTCAAAATTAGTCGCGCTTCGCATCGAGTATTACAACCGACGCCGCGAACTCATTAAAATAGGAACCACTAAAGAAATTAGAAAGATTGGCAAATGGTGGCGACCTTGGCGAATTGAAATGGAAAATGTTAAAAATCGTCGTAAATCTATTATGATTATCAAGAATCAAATATTTGGAGCAGAACTTGATGGATCCGAGTTCTCACCACAAAGAATTCGGTGATTATGAATTGGCTTTATTGTGCTGTAATTGTAGTTGGTTTAATTGTCAAAAGCACTTTTACAGAGGCTTCTAGCCAGTCTATTGGTGGGCGCCTACGTAGCATAGCCCTTTGGAGAAATGAAGATCAAATTGCTACTAACGAAGTGTATAGCCAATTCACGTTTTCGCGCAGTGGTGGACCATGGGTAGCAAACGCAGACTTACGAGCAGGAGTTGACATCGATGAAGGTACCCGATTAACGCCGAATGAACTTTGGATAGGTTTTGAGCGACGGAATTTTTCAGCAAATATTGGATGGCGCATTTTTGATCAATCGGTGCAGCGCAGCCTTCCTATTGCTGATTATATGAACTCCCGTGATTTTAGCTTTGCTGATTCAAACTGGTTGAAGTCTGGTGAGCTTGGATTTTCGCTGAAAAAGTCTTTTTCTTTTGCCTCATTTGAGTTTTCATACTTGCCTTTTCCAACAATGCCATATCTTGCTAACAGTTCGCTATTCCTGAAGCATCAACGACCAGTAATGGTCGAAAATGATGGCAGTGTTTGGAGTCAGCCGTATTCACTACTTCCTCAATTTTTTTTATCGGCAAAAACAAGTTTTTGGTCTACTGATCTCAATTTTTTTTCTTCGCGGGCATATGCAAAATCGTGGATTCTTCTGTATAGCGATCCTGTGCAAAAAAAAACCAATCCATTGCAGTTTACAGCTGCGTCCACTATGGAAGAAACCGTAGGTTTTTCGACCGTAAAAAGCATGAATGCCTGGCAGTTGCGCTGGGAGTCTTTGGCACAAAGGGCCGGGTTTGTTCCATCGATTATATCATCCAATGAAGTTCTATTGAATAGCACAGAAGAATATGAGAATCCCATTTACCGCAATTCTACGGGTGTTGAGTATCACTGGAGTTTAGGTCATTTCAGTTCAGAGACTTGGTTTGAGTGGAGTTCCTCTATTGATATGGATGGTAACAAGAAAGTTTATGGAACAGAGCTTTTTCCCGCACAGCATTTTGCTGTTGGACAAAAAATTCTATTTAACGATTTGCGTATGACTGAACTTGAATTGCGAGTTATCAGAGCTAGTGACACCGCTGGGGGTGTTTTTGACATAAGACTACAAAGAACCTTTACAGACTCACTTTTGATTGGATCTTCATTAAATATTGTTTATGGGCAATGGCGAGAAGAGACTTGGCTCAATCAAATTGGACAACAAGTTGGCGCAAATATTTTCTTAGAGTGGGCTTTTTAATCAGCAAATTTAGCTAAAACCAGTGAAAAAAACTTATAGAAGCCAAGCCAGAAGCTTTGAATTTTTTAAACACAGGTGAGATGCAACCCAAATTGCAAGAAGTGTTAAATGACCCTGAAATCAGATTTTTAAATGAAGATGGCTCAGTTGCCGATACTACAGAACAAAAGGCCCAAGCTTTGGTGCGTTCTGTGCAATTGATCGAACAGCAAGCCGCCCAAGAATTGCAAAAGTAGATTGTCAAATTCAAGAAGTAAGCGCGTAGTTTTGTGATGCCATCAGCTTCCACATGGAAGCTGATGGTAAAGCTTTATGGTTTTAATTGGTAGGTTTATTGAACTTGGTCTCAAAGGCTCGAATTTGAGTCATGATCTCTTTCCATGATGGTGGTTCTGTAAAAAACATTTCTGCCATCTTTTCAAAATCGGACTCCATGTCTGCAAGAACCTTTTCCGAGGGAATAAGTTTTAAACTACCGATCTTTGCCGTTTCGTAGCTGGCCCAGCCCGCACGGAAATAAATTGATTTGTGCTCAGCCACTCTGATCAACAAGTCAGATTGCTTCTCTGCCTGTTCTTTATGGGACGATTTTAATAGACAATAAAAATCGTAATAGTGTCTAGACTGTCGAATTGGGACCTTTTTGTCTGATGGGTAATGAGCATACATGTGAAGGATGGTGGCCTTCTCCCAAAAAGTTCGCTCAATTTTAAGAACCTTGACGGTGATGGGTGACTCTTCAATAAAATCAGGCAATGCCACTTTCAGGTCTGAGGATATCTGAAGTAGACTTGTTGGCCAGTGTTCTGACCTGGCACCAATTTCGATTTTAATCGAGGGGCGAATGTATTCTGATTTTTGATTAAGGGCCACTGGATAAAAAAATAAAATAGTTTGTTGGTCTGGATCGTCAGGATCAAGAGTCAACTTCCATGACTGTTTGCCAATCTCGGTTTTGATTTTTTTATTAAGGGCAGAAAGCAATTCACCAGCAACAAATTGCTGACAAGCTTCGGTAAGTTTTTTCAAAGATTCATTTCGTTTTTTTGTTCCCATTTTTTCAGGATCATTATCGCCTTCAAACCCAAGATAAGATTTTTCAATCGATATATCGATATCCTCGGAGAATCGCTCTATCACCGAATACACTTTTGAAAGTGAGGTCCCACCTTTAAAGGTCAAATCGTCTTTGATCTTTGGAAGTGCGAAAAGTTGGCCAAGAAGCCAACAGACCCAATAATCTTTTTCAATTATAAATGTTGAGCGAACAAGCTTTTCTGATGCTATTTTTAGAGATGATCCCTTATCTTCGTCTGGTAAATTTTCAAATTTGTTCATTTTTTTGCTGCCAATTGTTTCACTGTTGGCCGCATCCAAATAGGGGAATATTTCAGATTTGCCAGCAGTTGGTTCCGATCTTTGGTTGACAGTTTTTTTCTTAAACCCATCACCATCTGGTCCGTGATGTTTTCTTTTCCAATATACTTAAACGCCTCAAAAACTAAACCGCTTGTGGTCCCTGCAACGGCCATTGATTTGTTAGCTGTCTTCTTGAAAACCAAGGTCTGAGTACCAATTTTCATTTTTCTTGAGCTTCCATTCGTCAAGTAGATGACTCTGGCCGGGATCTGTTCAGACAGCCCCAGAAGGTTGGCGGCATAGGCCCCTGAAGGCTGAATAGCGATGTTATCTCGCTTAGCAATGGCCTTGACCACGGCCTCGATACTCGCTGGAATAAGGCCCAGTTCTTTGTGTTTTTTTGGGTACTCATAAAGCCCCTTAAAAAGACGCCGGATGTGGCCATCTTTCGTTAATCTTGATAGTCCTTGCCGAATGGCCGTGTCTGATCCGAGATCTAAAAATCGGTCTGGAGTAAAGCATGTACCCCTACCGTACCCGTATATCCTATATAATATATATATTTCAATATGTTGAGACACTTTTTACCTTTTTATCTGTCACAATAATAGCAGATTTTTGTGACAGGTAAAGAAGAATATTTATCTTAGTGACGACCGTCTAATTTATAGACGATAGCCTAAAAACGTCACCGGATTTTATTACAGTTTGTTACGGGCGAATTGACTCATATTAGATGTTCCCCAAATTAGGCAAAAATCAGCGAAAAATG
>JBMOJS010000073.1:0-11613 GCA_049315665.1 Pseudobdellovibrionaceae bacterium
CGCTCTGTTTTAGACACTCCTTTTTTAAATATTCATAGTTTAGAGGCGGCCAGTTCTTTTTTAAAAACCTATGGGTTTAATAGTGATGATACCGATGAAGCCAATAAGCTGTGGCAATGCCATCGGCGATCTTTGGTACTCATGACTGAAAAATTAAAATTCAAACTTGAAGAAATCCCCTTGCTTTTGACCGACCGTAAGCATCTTGAAGATCTGCGCTGGTTGTTGCTATTGGCCAGCAGCAAAGACAATCAAAATCTATCCGCACCTTTGCAAATTTTTTTAACCGAAAAAAAGGCTTTGGTGCTTGGCCACTCTATTGGCGATTTACAAAAATGGTCTTGTGCCTTTTTACGCAGCATGCATGTGTTTATTCACGCTGAAAGTGATTTGTTTTCTTTCTTTTCTGAAGAGATTCAGAAACAAATTCTGTCGGGCTTTCAAGAAATTATTTATCATGATGGAACCCAAGATCGTATTTTTTTAAAAAACTTCCAGTGGGCCGAAGATCTGATTCCTTTGGTCAAATTTGAGGTCAAACCTTTTAAAACCTCTTCCAGCACGGTGATTAAACTTTTAGCAAAACGCAATGCTTTGGCAATGAATGTTTTTGATAAAGTGGGTGTGCGTTTTATTACAAAAAACATCTATGATTCTTTTCGTGTTCTACAAACCTTGGTGGACCAAAATGTGATCAGCTTTCCACACATTATGCCGGATCAGTCCTCGAACAATATCTATCCTGTGGACTTGTTTGTAAAAATTTACGAAGAACATAAAGGACAAAGAATAGCCTTGAATGATTTTGAACATCACTTACAAACTCAGTTAGCAAATCTTGAAAATGCTCAATTTATTCGTAAAGAGAATCATTTCTCAAGCGGCGACTATAAATTTATCAAATTTATCACGCGAAAACTGATTCGTATCAAACCCGATCAAGCTCAACAAGTATTTAGCTTTTTTTATCCTTTTGAAGTGCAAATTTTAGATGAGGCAGCTTGTCAAAGCATTTTATCTGGTCCTTCAGAACATGAAGCTTATAAAGAAAGACAAAGACGGGCGGCTCGCTCACGTTTATTTTCCGAAAGTCCTACAGAATGATTTTAAAAATTTTATCTTATCCACGATCCTTGCTATCTGCATTGATTTATCCTCCCTTCATCATTTTTTATTCCATAGCCACTATTTTGGCTGTAGCTGTTTTCCGCAGTCGGCGACTGCAAGATTTTTTAATGACCTGCTGGGCACGTCAATCCTGTTATCTATTTGGCGTGGATGTCGAACTGCACGGAGAAGCCCTACCTGCCCACCAAGGCTGCGTTTATGTTTTTAACCACACCAGTTTTTTTGATATTTTTGCCATACAAGGATGGATTAAAAATTTACGTTTTGGCGCAAAAATTGAACTTTACAAGATTCCCTTTTTTGGCAAGGCCATGCAGATGGCTGGCGTTTTACCCATTGCACGACAAAGCAAAGAAGATGTTTTTAAAGTTTATGAAGAGGCCCAATCGCGATTGTCTAAAGGGGAAAAGTTTGCTTTAGCGCCCGAAGGAACTAGGCAGCACAATGAAAAAATCGGATCCTTCAAGTCGGGTCCCTTTATTTTTGCCATCAATTGCCAGGTGCCCCTGGTGCCCGTCGTGGTCTGTGGCGCGGCCCAGGCTTTACCCAATGACAAGTGGATTCCCATGTGGGGAATTTGGAGTAAAAAAATCCAGGTGTCTATTTTACCAGCTGTAGCCACCACTGGCCTAGCCGTGTCTGCCCGATCGCAACTGCAAGTGCAAATCAAAGCCCAAATGGAGTCCGAACTTGCGCGCCTGCAGGGGGCAACGCAGGATTTGTGAGTTTTTGGATAGGCTTAGTAAAAGTTTTTAGTCTGTCGTAACAAGGCTGTAGGCTGCAACCGCAAAGCTTTGCGCTGCTGCGAATACTTCAACAGCTGATCACAGATATAGCTTACCCCGACACGATCTGCGTAGCGCAATAATCCACCACGGAATGGCGGAAAACCAGTGCCCATGATCATGGCCAGATCCACCTCGTGTGGAGTTTCAACAATCTTGTCTTGATACAAAGCCAATGAACATTCATTGATCATAGCAAAAACTCCACGCTCGATGCATTCTTGCGCCGTGAAAGGATTCGCGGGTTGAGCCAGCTGCAGATCTGTATAAATAGCTGGGTCCACCGTTTGCTTACGCCCCTGACTGTCGTAGGAATAAAATCCCTTGCCATTTTTTTGCCCTAAGCGCCCGGTCTTTTCTAAAAACTCCATACAGGTGGCCACTTCGATTCGCTCACCAAAGGATTTTTTAAAGATCTTAAGAACCTTCACACACACATCCAAGCCCACAGCATCCATCAACTCAAAAGGCCCCATAGGCATACCAAATTCTTTGATGTAGGCCTCGTCCACAAACTCAATAGCCATTCCTTCTTGCATTAAAAAAGCGGCCTCTGCCATATATGGCAATAATAAACGATTGACCAAAAACCCAGGCCCATCTTTAACCACCACGGGCATCTTGCCCATTTTTTTAGTCAGTTCAAAAACAGTGGCAATGGTTTCATCCGAGGTTTTTTCGCCACGAATCACTTCGACCAAAGGCATTTTGTGAACAGGATTGAAAAAATGCATGCCTGCAAAAAACTGTGGACGTGGATGTCCCGCCGCCATTTCATTCACACTCAAGCTGCTGGTGTTAGTCACAATAATCGCATCGGGGCGCATTTGCGCTGCGGTTTCACCAATCACTTTTTGTTTAATAGTCATGTCTTCAACGATAGCCTCAACACAAACATCCAATTGTTTAAATCCACTGTAATCCGTACCCACACTGACCAGATTTAACTTTTGCTGAAACTGATAAATATCGATCACTTTTTTCTTCACCAGTTTATTCCATAAATCGTAGGCATGCTTTAGACCTTTACTTAGGGCCACAGGATTTAAATCCTTCATGCGCACTTGCAAGCCTTTATCTGCAGCCACATAAGCAATGCCGCCCCCCATGGTGCCGGCCCCTAAAATACCTAAATTTCTAACCTCTTTGGCTTTGACCGAAGAAGATCCAGAAACTCCAGTTTGTTTTTTTACCATTTCTGTCAAATAAAAAACATGGATTAAGTTTTTACTTATGTCGGTGGTGGCTGCTTCACAAAAATTTTCTCGTTCCGTTTTTAGCGAAGCCTCACGATCGGACCGTCCATAGGTTTTTTGGATGGCGTCCAAGGCTTTTAACGGAGCCGGATAATGTCCTTTTGTGGCTTTTAAAACTCCCTCTTTGGCTTTTTTAAAAACAATCCCACGACCTAAAGAAGATTCTAAAATAATATTCACCAGTCCCGAAGGCTTAAAAGTTTTACGACGTTTGGTTCTGGTTGCCCCCAGCTCTTGGGCTTTTTTTAAGGCGGCTTCTTTCAATTGATTCACATGTACAACTTGATCAACCAAGCCAATTTTTCCAGCTTTTTTTGCATTGACAGATTTACCAGCTAAAATAATATCCAAGGCGGCTTGTAAACCAACCACTCTGGGTAAGCGCACACAGCCACCAAAACCTGGAATGATGCCCAACTGAGTCTCTGGCAAACCGATCCGAGTTCCCGCATCATCCGAAGCTAAACGATAATCACAAGCCAAAATCATTTCACAACCACCGCCCATGCAAGCGCCATGAACAGCGGCAACCACAGGCTGGGGTAGATCTTCAATCAGATTAAAAATATCTTGTCCGCCTTGAACAGCCAAAGTGAAGTCTTCTTTGCTTTTTAAATTTTTAATCTCTTCGATATCTGCACCGGCTATAAATATTTTTGGTTTATTTGAAATCAGCACCACAGATTTATAGTTCGAAGTGCGAATTTCAACCAATAAACTGCGCAAACGATTCATAATTGGAGTCGACAACTTATTGACCTTTTCACCAACCAGATCAAATTCGATCACGGCCACATCACCGTGGGGAACGATCTTAACGCTATTTTCTAAATCCAACATCTTAAGCCTCGCTTTCTAAAATCAATGCTCCGCCCTGGCCACCACCAATGCACAAAGTGGCTAAGCCAAACTGAACCTGACGGCGTCGCATCTCTTTAGCTAAGGTGACAACAATGCGTGTGCCGGTGGCCCCCACCGGATGCCCTAAGGCAATGGCGCCACCATTGACGTTTAGAATTTCAGATTTAATTTCTCCGACTTTTCTAGATAAACCTAATTTTTGCTGACAGAACTCATCCGAATCCAAAGCCTTTTGGCATGCTAAAACCTGGGCAGCAAAGGCCTCATTCAACTCAACTAAACCAATATCTGTTAAGCTTAAGCCGGCCCTTTTCAAAGCTAACGGAGTCGCATAAGCGGGGCCCAGCCCCATGCGCTCGGGCTCTAAACCTGCAAAGGCATAACTGCGCACGCGAGCCAAGGCTTTGTAACCTAAGGCCTCTGCTTTTTCTCGGGACATCAACAAACACATAGCCGCCCCATCGGTGATCGGGCAAGAATTGCCCGCCGTGATAGTTCCCGTGGCCTTATCAAAAAAGGGTTTTAGCTTAGCTAGGGCTTCGATGGTTTGGCTTTCGCGCGGTCCAGAATCTTCAGTGAAAACTTCTTTGTAATCTGGCGCTAAATACATCGACGCGATTTCATCTTTAAATACACCTGCCTTCATAGCCTTTACCGCCAACTGGTGTGAACGCAAAGCAAACTGATCCTGTTCTTGACGACTTAAAGAAAACTCCTTGGCTAATATTTCAGCCGTCTGCCCCATATTGATGCCGACAAAGGGATCTGTAAGTCCTTTCATCACTGCAATGATTGGAAAATAACTATCCTTTTGTTTACCCAACAGCAAAGATTGAATCTGTTTAAGATTGGCTTTGAACAACTGCCACAACAGTGGCAAGGCTTGCCCCGGCCCCTTGGCGGCAAATAATTTTCCATAAATATCTTGAAATTTTTGTGGCAAAAGAACTGGCATTTGCGACATGTTTTCAGTGCCGCCTGCCACAACCACATCCATGGTTCCAGAGCGAATTTTTTCATAACCATTAGAAATAGATTCCAAGGCCGAAGCGCAATTGCGATGAACCGTGTAGGCGGAAGTTTTTTGTGGAATACCAGCGCCAAGGGCAACGACTCTTGCAATGTTCACGGCATCGACGGGGTTTCCAGTATTACCAATAATCACTTCATCCACTTCATTGGCATCCAAATTGATTTTTGCCAAAAGCTCTTTCAAAGCCACTCGGCCTAATTCTGAAGGGTGAACTTTTTTTAATTGAGTTCCAGCCTTAGCAAAAGGGGTTCTAAGACCATCAACAAGAACCACATCCCGTGGTGACTTCATACCGACTCCCTGGTGAGAATTCTAAAGACGATAACAGGATAAAAGTCGGTGCAAAGCTTTGTCAAAAAGGTTCTTTGAATTTTGTTTTAAACCAGACTATCCACTGTATAAAAGATCGACTGTTTATATCAACAATACAAGTCTTAAATCGTGTGTAAAAAACTTCAACAAATAATAAACATATTATCGCTAATTTGTGTCGAAGATTTTGACCCTAATAAAAATAAATTTATTCTGGCTGTTCATCCACAAGTCAGTATTTTCGACTAGTTATGCTGTATCACAATAAGACCAAATACTCTTTCACAAAAGAATTCCAACACTTGCAGAAGATTTTTGATTCTACCCCTAAGACCGTATCCTATTAATAAGAAACACCGACAAGAATCGAACTTTTAATCTGGAGGATTAAGAATGACTAAGTTAACGTTGCTCATAGGTTTACTGATAGGCCTTACAGCATGTGATAAAACAGCGGATTCATTTTCTTTATTGCCTGAGTCTAACACTTACACCCAAAGCTCTTCCTATGCGCCACGAAAAATCGATATCTTGTGGGTGGTTGATAACTCAGGTTCCATGGCCACTTCGCAAAACAATCTGGCTACAAACTTTTCTTCATTTATCAATCGCTTTCAAGAAAATAATTATGACTTTCATATGGCCGTTGCAAGCACCGACGCTTGGGAGAAAAAATTCAACAGCAATAGCACCAAATCCAGAATCCGCGATGGGGGGCTGGTGTCGATATCGCCAACCAATGTGACCACTCACTCTGGGGTTTTTGTTATGGACCCCACAACCGTTGGCCTGACTTCTACATTTATAACCAATATCACTTTGGGAGTTTACGGAAATGGTGACGAAAGGGCTTTTGAAAGCATTCGTCAAACACTCAATGACACTTGGAATTCATCTTTTCGCAGAACCGATGCTTTCTTATCAGTCATTATTGTCAGCGACGAAGATGACTTTTCTCATTCGACCAATTCATTGAATGAAAGCTACAATAATGCCGGGCTTTCACCGGTCAGTGACTATGTTACATATCTAGACACTTTGACTAACTCCAAACCAGGTTCAGCAAAAAACTATTCTGTGAATGCCATTGCCATTTGGGACAATACTTGTAGAGCCACCTTAACTGCCAATGACTCTTTTGGCGGAAGAAAAATCGCCACACGTTATGGCCAATTGGCTGACGCCACCAGCGGTATTAAAGCCAGCCTGTGCAGCAACTTTGGAACTTCATTGCAAATCATCACCGATTCCATTTTAGAACTTTCAAATACTTTTAAACTGAATCGTGTTCCAGTAGAAAGCACAATCAGAATACTGGTCAACGGCGCCAGCGTTTCACAAAGCAGCAGCAATGGTTGGACTTATGATTCCACCACAAACAGCATTGTGTTTCACGGAGCTGCTGTACCCCCTGCGGATGCCTCTATAGTTATTAATTTTGACCCTGCCACTGTGAAAGAATAATTTTATGAGTCAAGCGCAAAATAAAACATCACCCGATCACTCGACGACTTGGTACATCTTGCGCGGAGAAATGCGCTATGGTCCCTACGATTACAAAGCCATGCTGACTATGATTCAAAGCGGGGAACTTTTTGATTACAACTATGTTTGGGCTCCCCACTTAGAACAATGGTCCATCATGGGGGATCTTCCCGAATTCTCTAAAGATCGATTGTGTCGGCTTATTGAAAACAAAACCAGTTTATCGAAAGTTTTTATACAAAGGGCCTCGCCCAGGATCGAGGTACAGACACCGGTTTACGCACACAACAACCTGCGTTTTTTTGACGGCATGGGCTTAAGTCTAAGTCAGAATGGGGCTTTGCTACTGATTAATGATCCAACACTACTTCCGACTCAACGAATTGCCCTACACTTCCGACAAAGTGAATGGATAGACCAAGCTTTCAACGTTGAAGTAGAAATTATTCGTAAGAATTATTCCAAACAACGTTTGAATGTAAAATCGGGATTGCATTATGCCGTTCGCTTTTTACAGATTTCAGAAGAAGGACTTCGTCAAATCCAAAGTTTGACCACTGAAAAACATGGAGAGTAAATATGTCAGGATTTCTGCAATTTATCAATGATGCTGGATTTGTTGGCTGGGTAATTATCTTGACCGGCATTGCTAGCATGGTTCTGGTTGGTGAACGGATTAAAACTTTATACTTTGAATATGGCATGGATGTGGATCAATTTATGGGTAAAGTTCAAAGTCTCATACTATCCAAAAAATTAGATGAAGCTTTACTTCTTTGTGCCCAGCTAGAAAAAAAGCCCATGGCGGCCGCTTTCAAAACAATCTTAGAAAAAGCCGATCGTGATGATGAAACTATTTTTCAAGCCCATGACATTGCTTTAAGTGAAAATATTCCTTTGTACACCAAACGTTTGCACTATTTGTCCATGCTAGCCAACGTGGCTACCTTGTTGGGCCTACTTGGAACTATTCACGGTTTGATTTTATCCTTCCAAGCAGTGGCGCAAGCCGACCCTGCGCAAAAACAAGCTTTGTTGGCCCAAGGTATTTCTGTATCCATGTACACGACAGCTTTGGGATTGGCTGTGGCTATCCCAGCCATGGTGTTTTTTTCTTTTCTACACTCAAGACAAAATCAGTTGATCGAACAGTTGCAAGAAAAATCATCTAAATTGTCCGAGTTACTGACCAGCGCCAGCACACCTTCTTTGACTCGGCAAAATGTGTTTCCTGACCATGTATTGCCGGCCAATCCTGTGCAACCGCCAGCGCCACAAACCAAGGCGTCCTGATGAAAAGAGCCAAGCCCTACAAGGTCAACCACAACAGTGAGTTTGAATTGGATCTAGCGCCACTACTGGCCGTTATGGTCAAACTTGTGCCTGTGCTTTTAGTGTCTTCGGCCTTCGTACAAATGATGGTTATCGAGTCTGAACTGCCACAAGTGGTGCAAGAAGCCATACACCAACAAGACCAAGAACAAAAACCCACTTCAATAACTATTAATATTTCCAAAGATCAAGGGATTCAAATTGAAGTTCAAGATCCAGGACAGAATAAAAAATTTGCTGAACTGGTGCAATTGAATGCGGGGCAATTTGACTTTGCAGCCCTGCATCAAAAATTGATTGAAATTAAAAAACAATACCCGCAAATTTTCAAAGTGGAGCTGAATCCTGAAGACTCGGTACCCTACAGCGATTTGGTCAAAGTGATGGATGAGGCCCGCAAGGCCCGCGATCCCAAAATTCAATTTCCTATTTTAGACGCAAAAACTGGAAAAAGCACCAGCACAGATTATATGTTTCCAGAAGTTGTTTTTGCCAATGCAATGAATGGGTGATTAATGAAAAGACGTCGTTTTGAACCCAATCTTAAACAGAATTCCACCTTTACATTGAATATCACTTCAATGACCGACATGTTTACTATTATGCTGGTTTTTTTATTGCAAACTTATTCAACTGCGGAAGTGCAGATCATCCCCGAAAAAGACATTCGTTTACCGGCCTCAAACAGTGTCTTGAACCCTACAGAGTCCGTAAAAATCAGTCTGTCTGCAAAAGAACTGAAGCTGGATCAGCAATCGATTGCCCATCTGAAAGACAATCAGTTTTCCAGCGAATCAATAGATGTCAACGATTCGCAATTTATCAAGCCGCTGTTTGAGCAATTGCAAAAATTAAGCAAAGAACATCCAGAAAAAAATTATATCAAAGAGGGGCGCTTGTTATTGCAAGCCGAGCAAAGCCTTCCCTACTCGACACTTAAAAAAGTGATGTACACCGCTTCTATGGCTGGTTTTACACAACTTAAATTAGTCACGTTAGCCGGAGACTAAATGCCTGTAAAATCATCATGGATTTTCTTCTTGATACCGCTTCTGATGAATGTAACTGCCTGGAGCAAAAATAAAGAAACCACCAAAGGTTTATTGCCAGAAATTCGTTTGGATCAAAACAATGAATCCAACAATGAAAGCAAAGCCATTCAATCAGAAATGCTCATCACAGCGACAGAAGAAAAAGCTTTGACCGCTTTACAAAAAATCATCAAAAATAAAAAAGGCAGCCCCGAAGAAGCCGATCTTTGGTACCGTATGGCTGAACTGCAAATGCGCAGGTCAAAGTCTGGCCGATTTTTTGATTTGTACCAAGACTCAGCATATTTAAAAAATACGACTTTTCCGGCAGCAAAAAGCTCTAGCAAGGAATCCATAAGAAAAGCTATTGAAATTTACAACAAAATAGAAAAAGATTTTCCAAAGTATAAAGAAATGGATTCGGTTTTATTCAACAATGCTTTTGCTCATCAGCAATTGAACTTAAAAAATGTAGCTATCGAACTTTATAGCAAAATGCTACAAAAATACCCGAAGTCTGAATTAACCCCCGATGCCACCCTAGCCGTTGGCGAGCTTTATTACGAGCAACAAAAATTTGCACTAGCCCTTAGCTACTTTGAAAAAATAGATCAATTTCCCGAAGCCAAAGTTTATTTTTATGGCTTATACAAAACCGCCTGGGCCAATTACAATTTAAAACAAACCCCGCAAGGGATCAAAAAACTGGTGCAGCTGATTCAACTGACTCCAAGCGCCGAAGCCTTGAAACAAAATTCTGCTGTAAACTCTTCCCTACTACAAAAACACAAACACAATTTGCGCAAAGAGGCTTTGCGTGATTTGGTGGTTTTTGTAGGTGATGAGTTAGCGACCAAAGACACTTATTCGTTTTTTAAAAAAATCTGCACCGACAGCGAACTGGCCCAAGCCATGGTGGATTTGAGTCAACTTTATATTTCTCACTCTAAATTTAAAGACATACCCATATTTTTAAATGAATATATTGAAAAAAATCCCATGGGTTCAGGCGTGGTTCGTAGTCATTTGTTTATTGCAGAAACCGCAGAAACCATTAAAAACAGAAATGGCGTCATAGAACAGCTTTTAATCGTAGAAAAATTATGTTCTCCCTCTTCGGACTGGCAAAAAAACCAAGACCAAGAAAATTTAAAAATGTCTTGTGAAGATAAATTCAAATCTTTACGACAAGAACTGGCCAGCAAGTGGTGGGATATTTGGCAAAAAAACAAAAAACATGCCGAATTTTCGGGGTGGACGCAAAAAATTTTAGAATTGAGTATCCGGCAAGAACCCACCAATCAACCTGATATTAAAACTCACTATGCCTATGCCGAACTTTTATTTCAAACCAATCAGTTTATTGAATCAAGCCAAGAATATGAAAAAATATTTAATCTGACTAAGGAAGAACCCTTACGCCATGACAGCTTATATTCAGCTCTGTTTTCTGTAGAAAAATTTCTAGATAGCAATGATAAAAATAAATCTGCAAGCCACTTGCAAAAAAGAAATTTCCTAGGGGAAACCTATTTACAAAATTACCCCGAAGGTCTATACGCCGATCAAGTGCAATTTAAATTGGCCCTGGTTGATTATGAAAATAAAAAACTATCCTCAGCTTTAGAACGATTAAACAAAGTGGGAGAAAAAGATTTAGAACTTAGTACAAAATCACAAGATTTGATTTTAGACATTTACAATATACAAAAAAATTACAACCAAATTATTGCAATAACTACGGACATTTTAAAAAAAGAAAAAAATCTGCAAAGAAAATCTTCTTTACAACAGATTCAACAAGAATCCGAATTGGCCATCGCACAAAACCTATCCGATACAGGTAAAAAACAACAAGCTTCGAAGGCCTTGATCGAGTTCGGCAAAAAATATCCAGATTCAAAGTTGGCCAGTCAGGCCCAGTGGCAAGCCATTGGTCTGCTTTTTTCCGAAGGGCAACTGCAGTCTGCCGCTGACCAGTGCTGGGCTTTCGCAAAAAAATACCAAAAAGAAAATAAAGACAAAGCTTACGAAGCGGCCAATGAAGCGATCAAAGCTTACATCAAACTTTCACAACTTCAAACTGCCGCAGAAATTTTAGAAAATTTGGCGACCAATATTGAATTCGATAAAAATTCAAAACTTGAAGAGAAAACAAAAAATTTAGAGTTAGCGGCTGACTTTTACTGGCTTGAAGGTAAAAATGAAAAAGCTCAAACAATATACAAAAAAATTCTAGCAAAAGCCCCTAGTAAAACCTGGGGCACTTTGTACGATAAGATCTTATTGACTGAAACCAATCCTCAACGCTTAGAAACTTTAAAAAATGAAATTGTGCAAAAAAACATTGAGCCCTTAGCGACCCAGTATTTGACCGAAAAAGCCCAGAT
>JBMOJS010000326.1:0-2594 GCA_049315665.1 Pseudobdellovibrionaceae bacterium
GCATGGCGGCTTATTCTTCGGCTCGGTCTTTAGTTGTAAATACAAACTCAAAAGAAAATCTATCTTCAAACCATTCTACTAGTCAAATTCAGGCAGAAAAAATTTACTTAGATGCGAATGAAAATAGTGTGACCCAATCCCCTTGGAGCCGTTACCCTTCACAACAACCACAGGCTTTGAAAGCCAAACTTTCTGAAGTTTTTTCTATTCCTGCAGATCGACTGATTGTCACTCGAGGTTCGGATGAGGCTATTGATTGTTTGATTCGATCATTTGTACGAGCAGAAAAAGATGAAGTCATCAGTTGCCCACCCACCTATGGAATGTATAAAACATCGACCCAAACTCAAGGGGGAATTTATACAGAAATACCACTGAAGAATTTTGACTTGGATACCGAGGCTGTGCTCAGCACAATCAGTGAAAAGACAAAGCTGATTTTTTTATGCTCACCTAATAATCCCACGGGCAATCTGCTGTCTTCTGAAAAAATACTTAAATTGTTAAAATCGACAGAAAAAAGATGTTTGGTTGTTGTGGACGAAGCCTACTTTGAATTTAGCGATTCTGAAAGTTGGGCCAATCAGTTAGAAAATTTTCCTCACCTAGTAGTGCTTAGAACTTTATCCAAGGCCTATGGCTTAGCTGGACTTCGCGTGGGTATAGCAGCTGCTCACCAAGAAGTTTTGCAAATACTAAAAAAGGTTTTGGCTCCATATCCTATTGCTGCTTGTGTAGAGGCTGAAGTTTTAAAATCGGACTTATCTGGTCAAACAAGGGCTTTGATTTTAGAACAAAAAAAATCACTGATTGATGGGCTATCAAAGTGTAAAGTTTTTTCTACTATTTACCCAAGCCATGCCAATTTTATTTTATGCAAAATTTCTGATCAGGCCCGTGTTCAATCTACTGATTTGGTTTCAGGATTGCGTGAAAATGGTGTGATTATCCGTGATCGCAATAACGATTTTGGCTTAGACAATTGTGTACGCATTACCGTAGGCACAGCAGAACAAAACAATATCTTATTAGAAAGGATATCTTCCTTTGAAAAGAAAAATTCTATTCGTTGATCGCGATGGCACTATGGTCGAAGAACCGCCTGATTTTCAGGTGGATCGATTAGATAAAATTCGTCTAAAGCCAGGCGCTATTTCTTCTTTGTCCGTCTTGCAAAAAAATGGCTTTGAACTGGTCATGATTACTAACCAAGATGGTCTAGGCACAAATTCTTTTGCGCAGAATGATTTTCAAATCTGCCAAGATTTAATTTTACATGTATTTGCAAGCCAAGGCGTGGTGTTTAAAGATATTCTAATTTGTCCGCATTTTGAAAAAGACAATTGCCAGTGTCGCAAGCCAAAAACCGGGTTGCTAACATCTTACCTTAGTAACAATGATATAGACTGGTCCAATTGCTATGTGATTGGGGATCGTCCGACGGATCTTCAGTTGGCTAAAAATTTAAACTGCACAGGTTTGCAAATTTCAGATCAACTGACTTGGCTAGAAATTCAAAAGACGGTTTTATCTGTGGGTCGTCAAGCCAGTATTGAACGTAAAACCAAAGAAACAGATATTAAAGTCACTGTCAATTTAGACGGCCAAGGCACTTACCAAATCCATACGGGTTTGCGATTTTTTGATCATATGTTGGAGCAATTGTCCAAACACTCAGGTATTGATATGAAAATTCACTGCAATGGGGATTTAGATATTGATGAGCATCACACTGTGGAAGATGTGGCTTTGGCCTTAGGCAGCGCCTTAAAAGAAGCTCTGCACGACAAGCGTGGGATAGCCCGCTATGGATTTTTACTGCCCATGGATGAAACTTTAGCTCAAGCCGCTTTGGACTTGTCTGGACGGGCCTTTTTTGTTTTTGATGGAAAATTCAATCGTGAATATGTTGGGGACTTGCCCACAGAATTAGTCCCTCACTTTTTTCGCTCCTTGTGTGATGCATTAGGCGCCAATTTAAATTTGAAAGTCGAGGGCGATAACACACACCATATGATTGAAGCCTGCTTCAAGGCAGTAGCAAAATCTTTACAACAATCAGTTAAGAAGCATTCAGATTCTTCAGAACTACCCTCCACCAAGGGTGTTTTATGATTGCAATTATAGATACTGGCGGGGCCAATATAGCTTCTTTACAAATAGCTCTTCGTCGGTTGAATGCAGAATCTGTACTAACCTCGGATAGTGATTTAATTAAAAAATCAGACCGGGTGATTTTACCAGGTGTGGGCACGGCCCAAGCTTGTATGAAACGCATTGATGATTTTAACTTAAAAAACACTATTCGGCAGCTGACTCAGCCTGTTTTGGGTGTGTGTTTAGGCATGCAGATTTTATTTGAATACTCTGCTGAAGGTGACACGGCAACACTAGGAATTATATCTGGCAAAGTGGATAAAATTCCTAGTCAATCGGGGTTCCCAGTCCCGCATATGGGGTGGAACAATTTAGTTTTGAATGCCCCGTCACCATTAACTAAAGATTTAACTGCTGAAGATTATTTTTATTTTGTGCATTCTTTTTTTGCTCCGCAAGTAGCAAACACAGTGGCTGTGGCTAATTATTCTATCCCT
>JBMOJS010000074.1:0-11563 GCA_049315665.1 Pseudobdellovibrionaceae bacterium
TGTGGTATATTTATCCTATGGCGGGGAAACCATTGTTCTATAATAAAATCATTGCAAAATCTAAAGTTTTAGATTTTTTAAAATTACTTTTTCTTGCTGCTGTTGCAAGCTTGACCTTAACTGCCTGCAATTCCTATTCAGACAATGCCTTGCTCGGCGATGCCAAGCCCGAAGAATTAGTGGCCGGTAGCACTGCCGATTGGAAGGCCGATGAAAGCGACGTTTCTATTAAAATTTTAAACACCGGCAACATCACCGCCGCTACGGCAGACACTAAAATCGAGTTGAGCGGGGACTGCTTTCCCTCTTTGTACAAAAGAAATCGCATTGATGTCTTAAGAATCACCAATAACACTCGCGCCGCTAACCCCCAGGCTTTTTCGTCTTTAGGGGCAGATGCAATTCCACATTGTGTCAATGGAAAATTCAGCATCACTATCAACACCGCTGGTATCCCGGTGGGCAATCATATTATTCAGTTGAACTTGATTGGGGTTGATGATGATCTGAGTGAACACACCAATCCATCCGATGGTTCATCCAGTATCAACCTGCGTAGGATGTAAGGCCTATTTCCGATCCTTCAACCACAATAGATTTTTTAAATTTTGTTCGCGCAAATAGGATGATTTTTTTTTCGCGGGCCATGACTCTTGCGATTGATCCACCAAAGTGCTGGACCAGGGACTTTGTTTTAAATAGGATTCTTGCCATTTTAAACTAAATAAAACTTCTAAAATATTTTTGACTTCAGAATAGTGGGAGGCTTTTAAGGGCAAGACAACAGAGTATAATTTTAAAGACTTTGGAGTATTTGGCACCATAGTCCATCCTTGAGGAACCTCTTCCATTTCTAGGACCTCGTAGATACGGCTTTTGGCATCTTTATTTTCTTCTGCGATCCAGTCTTTGATAGACCTTCGATTTTGCAAAACGCTGGTGCGATTATAAGTTTTTACTGTTACATAATTATTTTTAAGTAACAAATTTTGTTTGAACTTATCTATAAATACAGAATCATCTAAAAAGACCGCTTCGAAAGTTTTGTTTTTTACAGGTAACAAAGGTTGATGAGTCCAATAGCTAATGCCCCAAAAAAGGGGCCAACTAAAAATCTGGTCATTGTTTTGTTTTAATAAAAAATCTGAAGAAATAGATGGATCAAATAAATTTTTATAATCGTTTGGAAAGGCTTGAATCAATCCCTGTTCAATCAGAGCTTGGCTCCAATGTTGGGGTACTATCAATAAATCAATCTGGGGATCTTGGCTGATTAACTGTGGCCCAAGGCTTTGCCAGTTTTGCAAATATTCCACAGACAATTCAAAATGGGTTTGGGCTTCTAAAAAAGCAGTGTCTTGCGGCGACCATGACAAGTCCGGATGAATTAAAATATGCAGTTTTGTTTTTTCAATCAATGTTTTTACCGGGGCATCCCAGCGGGCCTGTAAAAAACCAACCCCAAAACAAGCCAGAAAGAAAATTCCCCACAGCAAATACAGCAGTCTGCCAGAAGAAGTTTTATAGATAGCAAAGTCAAGGCGCAGCTGACTGAGCGACTGAGGAATAGTATTCCTATTTCGCAAGGAAGCGAAGGAGGCTGCAACGCAGGATTTGCTATCTAGAAAGCTTCTTCTAGAAGCTTTCATCAAAGGCCACATGCCCAGACACACCCATTTGATAGGCAGAAACTCGTCTTTCAAAAAAGTTAGCCAGTTCTTGCATGTCTTGCAGCTCCATAAAAGAAAATGGATTTTTCACATTGTATCTAGGGGCAATATTTAAACTTTCCAGTCTTTGATCGGCCACAAATTCTAGATACTGTCGCATGTCTTTTAAGGATAATCCGGCAATACCGTGCTCTAAAATATCTGCTGCAAATCCCATTTCACAATCAATAGCATCTTCAATCATTTGTGTGACTAAGTCTTCCATCTGTTTATTGAACAAAGTAGGATCTTCTTTGCGGGCTGTTTCGATCACTTCCAAAGCAAAAGCTATGTGCATGCTTTCGTCCCTGAAAACCCAATTTGTGCCTGTGGCAAGGCCGGCCAATAGGCCTTTTGATCTTAAAAAATACACATAGGCGAAAGCAGCAAAGAAAAACAAACCTTCTATGCAAGTGGCAAAACAAATCAAGTTCATCAAAAACCGTCGACGATCTTCAACAGTTTTGATCGTGTCCAAATTGTGAATAGAATCCATCCATTTAAAGCAAAACTGCGCCTTTTTTTGAATCGAAGGTATATTGTCAATGGCCGAAAAAGCCAAAGCCCGGTCTTCGGGATTGGGTATATAAGAATCCAATAAAGTCAGATAAAACTGCACGTGCAGGGCTTCTTCATAAAGTTGACGTGATAAATAAAGCCTAGCTTCTGGAGCATTGATATGTTTGTACAAATTCAACACCAGATTATTGCCAACAATTGAATCCCCCGTAGCAAAAAAAGCCACCAGGCGATGAATCAAATGCTTTTCGGAAGGCGACATTTTGTTATTCAAATCCACCAGGTCTGTAGAGAAATCGACTTCGTCCACAGTCCAGGTGTTTTTGATCCCATTTTTATACATTTCATAAAAATGGGGGTATTTCATCGGACGTAAAGTTAAGTTAAAACCATGATCTAATAACATATAATAATCCTTTATTGTTTACTGACAGGCTTCGCAAGCTTCGGGGTTTTCTAAAGAACAAGCAATCACCTCTGAATCAGAATAGATTTTTTTATCGGTGGCTGGCGCAGCAGCAGAACCACTGCTAGTGCTAAGCCCGGTGTCTCGACCGGCAGTGTTTACTGCCGCAACGGCTTCGCTGGTGCCGATGTTGATTCCCAATCCCGATTTGCGCACTGTGGTTTTGGCGATGGATGTCGCCGGGCGTGAGCGTAAATAATAAGTTGTTTTTACGCCTTTTTCCCAAGCATACATATACATGCTAGACAGTTTGCCGATGGTCGGACTTTCGCTAAATAGATTTAGCGATTGCGATTGATCAATGTAGGCGCCGCGATCGGCAGCCATATCAATCAAGGACTTCATCGGCACTTCCCAAACGGTGCGGTAGATTTCTTTTAGGCCAGCTGGAATTTCAGCGATGTTTTGGATAGAGCCTTCGTTGATTTTAATTTCATTACGAATGTCGTCGTTCCATAAATTCAAGGCTTTCAAATCAGACACCAGGTACTTATTGATCTGCATAAATTCGCCAGACAGTGTTTCACGTTTAAACAGATTGCTGATTTGCGGCTCAATGGCTTCATAGCAACCTACAATGGTGGCAATGGTGGCCGTGGGGGCAATGGCAATCAATAAGGAATTACGCAGTCCGGTTTTTTTAATACGCTCTTTCAATTTATTAAAGCGTTCTGGATTGTAAGGGGTCACATTCCACAGATCAAATTGCAACAATCCTTGGGCCGCTTTGGTTTCTTGAAAATTCGGATGAGGTCCCACTTTTTCTGCCAGCTCTGTCGAAACCAGCAATGCATTGTAGTAGATCTCTTCTTGAATTTTTCTTGAAAGCTCTTTAGCCGCTGGGGAGTCGAAAGGGATTTTTAGCAAGAAAAAGGCATCCTGCAAACCCATAACCCCTAAACCCACTGGGCGCCATTTTTGATTGGAATCCTGTGAGCTTGGAATAGGATAGAAATTAATATCAATCACTCGGTCCAAAAATTTCACGGCGGTGCGGACGGTGCGGGCCAGTTTATCAAAATCAAATTGTCCATCCACAACGTGACGGCCTAAGTTGACGGAACCCAAGTTGCACACCGCAGTTTCAGAGTTCGAAGTGACTTCCAATATTTCCGTGCACAAGTTAGACAAATGAATCACATTTTTAGGATCGCCGGTTTGATTGGATTTTAAATTCGAAGCATCTTTCCAGGTCATCCAGCCGTTTCCTGTTTGCGCCAGGGTTTTCATCATGCGCGAGTACAAATCCCGGGCTTTGATTTGGCTGGAATACAACTTATCAGCTTCAGCTTGAGTGTAGATTTTTTCAAACTCTGCGCCATAAGTGTCCACCAATGCAGGTATGACTTTGGGATCAAACAAAGACCATAGGCCGTCTTCCTTGACTCTTTTCATAAATAAATCTGGAACCCAATTGGCCAAGTTCAAGTTGTGGGTGCGTTTGGCCTCGTCCCCGGTGTTGTCACGCATTTCTAAAAACTCTTCAATGTCTGCATGCCAAGTTTCTAAATAAATACAGGCAGCCCCTTTGCGTTTGCCACCTTGATTGACTGCGGCCACAGAAGAATCCATGGTTTTTAGCCATGGAATAATGCCATTGGATTGACCATTGGTGCCTTTGATCAAAGAGCCTCTGGATCTGACTCGGCTATAGGCCACGCCAATGCCGCCAGCAAATTTAGACAGCAAAGCAATGTCAGAGTATTTGTCATAGATGGCGCGCAAATCATCTATTGGTGAATCCAATAAATAGCACGAAGACATCTGCGGTCTTAAAGTGCCCGAATTAAAAAGTGTCGGGGTGGACGGCATATAATCGTGAGAAGATATTAAACGATACAGTTCAATGGCTTCTGTCACGGTTTGCGCCAACCCACAAGCCACACGCATAAAAAAGTATTGTGGAGTCTCTATGACCTGTCTTTGCGTGGGGTGCTTTAACAAATAGCGATCATAGACGGTGCGTAGACCAAAGTATTCAAAGCGATCGGTGCGGTAGTGTTCGATGGCGGCACACAGCTCGGCTTTGTGTTCGGCTACGAATTTTTTTAAGGACTCGGCCACCAAGCCGACATTATATCCCAAAGTCACTGAATCCGAAAAACTTTGAATTTTTTGCGCCCGCACTTCTTCGTCAATATAAGTAGATAATAGGCGAGCCGCCAAACGAGAATATTCGGGCTCTTCACCAATCAGTAGCGATGCCGTTTGGATGCACAGATTGTCTAATTCTTTGGTTGAAGCGCCATCATACAAGCCACTAATAGCCTTGGTCGCCACACGCAAAGGATCCACTTGCGAAAGCCCCTGACAACAACGGGTCACTCGTTCAACGATCTTGGTGACATCAACGGGTTCTAAAGTTCCGTCGCGTTTTTTAACTCGCATCACGTGGGGTGATTCGCTGTGAAAATCCATTTGTTGTGACATAAGCATCCCTCTTGGTGTTAAAGGCGAATCCTACAATTCGCCAAAGCTCGTTTCTTTTAGCAACAAAAAAGGAATGACAAGGGCCGCTCTTGCCCTGTGTTGCACGCACCACCAGACAAAAGTCCGTCCTCGGTTTTCCTTTTTGCTACTATATGTAGTGGGGCCACGAACTATTTAGACCCATATAGGGGGTGTGGCTTCCATTTCCTAAGCGTGTAATTTTTTCTAAGCGGAGTCAAAATTATTTTTGCAAAACAATCATTTTCTTCTGACGTTGCACATTAATTAAGCATAAATCATGAACCCCTTGACAATTCTGTCAGGGGACAACTGCATTTATTTTAAGCTGTCTTCCGAGGGGAAATCCCGATTTTAGCGCCGAGAAAGTCTTCAGACTGTTTTAAGCCCTTACGCCAAGCAATAAATCTTAAACTAACTTAAACTTATTCAAAAAGGTCTAGTTTTTTTGGGGAAAGTCTTTGCCGCAGATAGAATGAATGAAATCAGGTTTGTGAATATGTTCAGCAGAATAGCCTGTGGCTAAATGCAGATTCGAAAAACCTTTTTTTAATAGCCTTGCAGCAACATCCTGGCCATTGATATTATTTTTTAAAGCTACGTCAATATAAATGGGTGTGTTTGTGGAAAACTGATCTGCTGCCGTATTGAACTCTTCTTCGCTAGCAAAAGTTAAAATATCTAAGTTCTTGTATTCAGCAGCCATCTTCCAAGTGGCGCGCACCAATTCATCATCATCGATCAAACACAGATGAAGTTCCTTCTTTGGCGGCAGCAAAACCAATGGCACTAAAGGCGCCAGGCTTTTAGGGATCAGTGACACCCCTATGGATTCGCATCTTGTTAAAATGGCGGGTTCTTCATAGCGACTGGTGACTAAAATAGACTGCTGCTGAATCTGCAGGTCTTGAACTAAATCCAGGCCGTTCTTTATGTGCCCTAAAAACTCATAATCCACTAAAAAAACAGCGGATGAAATCATGTTTGCATTGTTTTGTGTCCATTCTTGCAAAGCAGCAGGGCTGCTGCAAGTGATCAGTTCAATTGCATATTCGCGTATAAAAGGATTTAAGCGATGCTGCCAAATTTGTAAAATAGAATCGTCGTCATCCACCACGACAAAGGTTTGATGTTGGTAAAAAGAGATTTGTTTTACAAACCATTTTGGCGGCTCTGCTTTTTGCAAAATAAATTTGAAAGTGGTGCCTGTGCCCATTGTACTTTCTACTTTGAATTGTCCCTTCCATTTTTCAATGGTGTTTTTGGCGTGATACACGCCTAAACCTGATCCTGATGACGTACCTTCTTTACCGAAGGTGAGGCCTTGTTCCCCCAGTTTAGCTAAAATATGCGCCGGAATACCTTTGCCATTGTCTTTGATTTCTAGGATGACCTGATCATTGCTGGAATCTAAAATAACTTCCACTTGGCCCTTTTGCTGCGGATCAAAAGCTTCTAAAGAATTATTGATCATATTAGAAAGAACACGTTTTAATTCTGTTGGGTCTACATTGGCAAACGCACCGTAAGATTTTTGTAGGTCGATTTGAATTTGTATGTTGGATTTATCCCGCCATTGCATTCTTTTTTCTGAAACCAAAGAATCAACAATGGCAGGCAAAAGAACGGGTTTTAACTGTAAGTTCTCTGATGAGGCTTCTTCAAGAGCACAATCTAGATGACGACCCGATGGGTTTTTGCTTTTTTGCAATAAATTATTGGCGATATCAGTGACTCTATTTATTGCACTTCTTGCTAGGATTCTTTTTTGCTCTGAAACTTCTGAAAGACTTCCCATCAACATATTTAAGGCCGATAAGGGGCTGCGGATATCATGACTGACTTGCGAGGCCAAACTCATTAGAGCTTCGGATTGGACTTTTTCTAGCTCTAAAGATTTTTTCTTTTGCAACTGCAGATACACTTCATTTAAAACTTTATTCATCAAAGGATCATTAGAAATATAAAAAATTGGATCTGATTTGCCAATTAAAATCGAATTTAAAGATTCTCGAACCACTTCAGTGTAAATCTTATTTTCGTTGTTTAATACAAATATAAAAACTATGAACACAATGATAAATACTAAACCCAGGCAATAGATAGTCAGTTCTGCTGATGATGGATGGTGCCGAAAAGTAAAAGTGATGTCTGGTCTTTCAGCAAAGGCGTATCGATAGACATAGTCAAAAACTCCCAGTCTAGAGCCTTCAACTTGGTTGTAAATATTTATTTTTTTAATATCGATGTGATCTAACTGTCCTAAGGCAAGCCACGGAGTGCTTTTCTGAGAAGTTGCATCAAACTTATCTGCGCGAAATCCTGTTAAAGAATTGGATGGAATAAAAAACTTTTGTGAACGCGACAGCACTTGGGCAATATTTCCATCTTGAACTTCAAGGCGTTCGCTGTTGGCCCAGCCTTGGATAAATGATTGAGCCAAATTATTGTAGTGATGATCTAAAAATAAAAAAGTCAGACCCAAAAATACTAAATAAACAACTGAAAATAAGACAAAGTATTTGGATTTATTTTTTAAAATATTTTTAATTTTTATTAAAGACATAGTATGTCCATTCTACTGTCAATAAACGGTTGCTGGTTTTCAAAAAGACATTGATGGACTTTGAATGAAGTAGCGTAGGGGTGGGCTATAAATCTTCGCACCCAAGTGTTAGGCACTTGCACTGGTTTTTTTGTGGCGTCTATCGAATCAGTAAGCCGTTCCATAACTAAATCATTGCCCTGGCCACTGCCAAAATAAATCAGCCGACGGTCATAATCATTGGTTGGTTCTAGTTTTTGGCTTTGATGGCGATCAAAAGCCAAGCTATGTCTAAAAAGCTCGGCATAAGCTCGTTCAAAGATCTCATTTTTTTTATCAATAGGTCCGCATGCACCACCACTAATAAAACCACCCTTTTGCAGTTGTGCAAATAGAATTAGTACTTCATATCTATCTTCTAGGTTTTGGGTAGAAATAAAGGAGGGTTTGATCAAATGAATTTTAGAAATTTTAATATTTAAATTCATTATTCATTTCGGTAAATATTGAATCTTCACTCGCCAAACAGACATCGGCTTTAGAAGATAGCGTCCACCAGGCAGTCCATACAAATCTTTCTATGGCTTCACAAATAGATCTTTCTTGGGCCATGTGTTCGCTGCTGGAATTCAATCTTAAAAAGGTCGGCATGGCGGCACAACCTTCAGATCCAAATAAACTCCACGGGTTGTCCTTTGTGGACTGTGATTGAATCACTTTTCGTTCTAGCCACTCACTCAGGGCTTTCATATTTGCAATCAAGGGGTGGGGGCTCATGCCCGTGCATGCGGATCTTTGTATGTAGGCTTGGCTATTTGAAGTATCATAGCAAGTGACTACAAAAAACCGCCCCAGGCGGCCTATCTGAATATTTTGGGGCCAAAGATCATTTCTTTTTAAAAATCTTTTAAAAAGAAAAAAGCGCAACAGATCAATCATAAAACAAATGCCAAGGGTGGGGATCTGATATGGCTTGAGATAAGTTGGTTCCGATGTGTGAGTTGTTGCTGATGTAAGCCCATTGAAAATGCGCCACCACATTGAACAAGGCTTGGTCTTGGATGTACTCATCCACAATGCGCAAGTTTTTTTCTAAAGTAGAATCATCTTCACTAGCATAGGCCTGATCAATCAGTCGCAGCAGTTCTTTATCTTGCCAGACTTGTCGAAGCAAATCATGTAAGTTAGGAGTAAATAACATTTTTAAATCGCTCACTACATCTACTGCCCAGAAACCGGTTTTATTAATAAATGAGGCCACAATGCCACTGTCATAGTCTTTTATTAAGCCACTTTGATTTTTTTCAAATGAACAGTTCAGATTCGTTTTATTACACACTGAAACAAATGATTCTATAAATGGTTTATCAACACTGGCAAAAAAGTTTTTAACCTCAATGTTATTATTATTTATCGTGATCTTTGCTTTTTCAATTTTAGGCTCATAACTCTTATAGGCAGGCATAAGCTCAGTGAATAATGAATTTTCAATTGAAGACAATAAGTCACCACTTTTATTTTTTAATTCTAACCTGTAACTATCTACAAATTGTTGACGTTGTGTTTTTGTTTTAAAAGCTGGATGTTTGAAATTTAACATTAATGCGGCAATTCTTGCCTTAGGTGACAACTGAACAGTAACATTTTTAACTTGAAATTGTGGATCTGTTTTGCTTCGCTTGAGTGTTGATGTATAAACGACCACATTGTCTTTAGATTCTAACAGATGTGTTTGTTGTTCGTCTGATAAGTTGTATTTAAATAAAACCTCTTGGGGTAAGTGATCTTGTTTGGAGCGTGCTTTGAAAACAAGATCTTGATTCTTGATGGTCAGGCTATCATCGCTGGCAAATTTATACAGACCTGATTCTGGACCACGGTGGCAAATCATTTTTCCAGTGTCTTGATTAAAGCAGCGCTTAGGCAGAACAGAGAAAAGCTCTAAGGCAAAACGAAACAGAGCCTTTCTTTGTTTATGGCTAAATTTTATTGTTAGCCCTTGGCCATCAATAATCAGACCTTCAGGAGAATTTTTGAGTGGGTTGGCGGATTTTAACCATGTCTCTTTACCAAGAATTGCATCAATGACAGGAAATTGGGGTCTTACATAAAGCATACGTAAAATGGCAAAGTGCAGATCTTCAATAGTAATAGGGCTGCCATCTTCATAGTACAAACCTTCTTTAAGTTTAAAGTGAATGGTGGTTTTATCTTCACTTAAAGAAAATTCAGAAAGCAAAATGCTACTAAGATTGCCCGTTGTGTCCACCAACAAAGGTGGGGAATAAAGCATCCGGGCAATATGTATATTATTAGACTGGTCAAAGTCTAAAGGATCCCATGAAGTAGGCCTGGCAAAAATATCAAATATTAAAATATTTTTATTATTGTTTTTTGATATCATTAATACTCCCAAAATTGAAGTGACCACTATGAGATAGTAGTACTTGGCTTTCATGTTATTGAAATATTTGAGCAAGTTAACCATTAAGGTTGTGAACTTCCGGCGTCATTATCTTGAGCCGCTAAAATAAGTTCATCAGATTTTTCGACCTGCACAACAGTGGTATCGGCTGTGTTCGACCATAAAAGTTTAAAAAGAACACCACTAGCATTCAAATGCTCTACCAAACGGCCTAAGTTTGAATTTGAAATTGTGTAAAAGGCAAAACTATTTTCAGATTCTAGATTGGCTTTTTGTGTTGGTAAAGTGGTTTGCGCAGAATAACTTGCTTTTACAGTCCATGGCAAAAAGCTCAGCAAAAGTGATAAAAAAGATCTTATTTTCATATGGTTCTCTCCGATTCGGGTTTAAATTCAAAAACACAGCCAAGATACCACAATTAAAAATTTATTTAAATCAGTTATTTAAATAAATTACAGTGTATAACTTTTTGACAGTTTTTTAGTAGGGCGCAGTTACAGCGCCAGCAACCATAAATGCTTTTATAATTCCATCGCTTGGAGCATGATTTTATACGGCCCTCCGTAAATTCTCTGCGTGGTAGCGATAGCTATTATGACTTCGGCAATAAATTCTTAAATTTTTTGGGTCATGATTGCCGTCAGCAAATTGGGGCTGGATGTGATCCACACTTAAAAATTTTCTACTTCCACATTGAAGTCCTGTCTTGGGATCCTGATACTGGCAGCACTGATCACGCTGAAAAACCTGTCTGCGCGCCTTTAGTGTTGGCACGTCTGATTTTTCTGGATTTAAATATTTTGGCGCTTCGCTTACAGCAGGTTGTTCATGTGGTATGTTATTTGAATCAACATTAGTAGTATTTGACACATTATTAATTTGGTTTTTTAGTTGGGCTTGCAAGGCCACACTTTCTGACTTAGCCGAGGTTTGATTTTTTATCAGAATTTTGCTTCGTGCCGCCTGTTCTTTGCTGACCAAAGTCTTTGTCAAATGCACCAAAGTTTCTTTCAAACCGCCGCCGGTGGCGTTGGACAAAAGATCTTGAGCTTGCTTAATCCAAGCCATTTCTTCCGCAGTGAAAGTAAGTTCCACTCGAACTGAATCATCTTGTTGGATTTGCGTGCGAGTTGGCTGCTGGGGTTTGATATCTAAAGCTTTTGCTAAAATCTTTTCAGTTTGCACAACAGATTGATTTTCAATCTGCAGCAAGATCTGACTTTTTTGCTCAGGGCTGATAGTCTTGCCCGTTTCTTTGCGGGCCTGGCGCGAAAAACTTTGCAGTTTAGAAATCTGCGATAAATTCAAATCCCCAGCTTCAATTTTTTGCGCCACCTGCGCAGATTCTGTTTGTGGCAGTTGTGCCAATAAGCGGGCCGCATCGATGCGGCGTTGTGCGCTGGCCGGGGCATAACCCAATCCGGTGACTAAATATTCAAAAAAACTGGGAT
>JBMOJS010000327.1:0-2582 GCA_049315665.1 Pseudobdellovibrionaceae bacterium
ATTGATCTATAATTTTATTAAAAATAGCAAGGTCTTGGTCGGAAAGGCTGATGTCAAATTCCAGCTGTTGCTGCATATATTGATCGGCTTGCCAATACCACAATAGGGCAGTAGCCAAGCTTAAAGCGAACACAGTCGTTGATAGTTTACTAGATATACTTAAGACCGTATTGGCAAAAGCTTTGCTTTTCATTTTAGTTTGATACTTTAAATAAAAAGTTTCATAGTCATTACTTTGTAAGTCGTTCAAGAGTTCTTGGTCAATTTTATCAAGCCTTAAAAATTGCCAAAAATATTTTTTTCTATTTAGCGACACAAGATCTGGTCGTTGATTGTAAATTAAACTTTCGATAAATATTTTCTGACTGTTTAAGGCCAATCGATATTGCACGGGTTTTAATATTTTTTGTGGCCATCGTGTGGACTTTAAATTGTTTTGTACAGTTTGGTAAATTATTTTTTTTAATTGATTTTGATTTTGGATCAAAGGCAGGGCTTCTTCCAAAGCGATTGGTTTTTTATCAATAATCAGATAATTAAAGTTGTCCCTTGTGGATGAAAAGATATTCTCACAGCGAACTGCACTTTGCGCTGTAATACTGAATGTCAAAAGTAGACAGATCAGCCATTTCATTGCTTATAGCCCTCTATTTTTATTTTGGAATCTAAATCTGGGGCCAACATATATATTATATTTATGATTTGTTGATATTTTTGCTGGCCCAAGTCGCTGGAGCATTTGTCTTTAGCAGATTTCAAGTAATCTAAAAAAGATTTAGATTCACGTATCTTTGCTTGACCTAACATGGAATACATATTTTTTGTGTAACTTTCGCTGTCAATACAAAGTGAGCCAAACTCCGTAGCCAAATGGTACAGTTCTGTGTAGATCGGGGCGGCATCAACGAGTGCCGGTTTAAGGATTTCTGTGCCTTCTATTAATGGGTGTCGAGGTAAGTTTTTAGGGATTATAAACGGAGAGTTTTTAATATATACAGGCAGTGCAAAGCTTCTTAAAAAATAACTTTGTGAGCTATTTTTGCGGTCAAAAAATGTAAAATGTAAATTGGAATCAGGTATCACTTCATTGAGGGCTTGCAAAGACATAGTGAGGCAGTTGTTATCTAGAAACGAATAGTCTTTGGTTTCATTTTTTTCGCGATGAGTTTTATCTTCAGAAAGTAGTTCCCATAATTTCTTGATCTGAGAAGGGTCTAACTTCAGATAATACAACAGAATGGATCTATTGGCTAAACGGTAGCGATTGATCATATCTAAGCCGGGCATAAACTGCACTTTAAATTTTTTTGTATAACCTAAAAAATCACTGACTGCTGTTAAAGATGAGGCATTGGACTGCTTTTCTTTTGTAGATAGGTCAGACAGATTGTACTGCACGGCTATAGATTCTGATTTTTTGTTTTTATTATTTAAAAAAAGAATAAAGGCATGGCCCATAATGGAAGCTCCAGGGCCAGGACTGGCAATGGCTAAGGCTACTTTTGAAAATGCAATGTTGTTTGTAGCCCAAAGGGGGCTAGCAAAAATTAGAGCATAAAAAAAGATCAGTTTTTTGCATGCAATCATTTTCATAGATTGGCCTTTAGTAAGGGCGTCTTTTTTTCTTAAAGACGCCCAGGTGGGGGCGGGTGTTTTATTTGTTTTGCGATTTAATATTTACGATAGAGCCAGCTGTAATTCCTGCTGCAATTTTAATATTTTTGTCAGTGCTATCAGTTCCAAGAATTTGAGCTGTTTTAGCGGCGACAGCTTGATCAACGGCGCCTTGTTTGAGCTCTTCCTTGCTGGCACTAGCTAAAGTTTGTCCCAGTTGATCAGCAGCTAAAATCAATTCTGCCAATTTTTTAGCTTTAGCAGTGTCATCAGTGCAGCTTTGACACTCAAACTGAGCTAAAATTGAATCAAAATTGGGATCTACAAGGCTTGCGCTGTTTTGTGACTGTAGGAGGCTATGGGCGTACAAAACCAAGGCTCGATGTTCAGCTGCAGTTTGTGTTGTCAGTTCTGAATCACTTAAAACATCAGATACGATATTGCCAACAAGCATAGCTCCGCCAACGGCAGCCACTGCGCCTCCGGCAACTATAAATGTAGCTTCGGCCGAGCCATCTAAAAGAGCTCCACCAAGGCCTGAATTGGCTTTGCTTGGTCCAGAACCAATAGCGCCTGTGCCCGCAGTGACGGCGCCGACAATGATTGTGCCATAGCTGATTTTGTAAGAACGCTCACCCCAATTGATTTTGTTGGCTAAGGCCGAGCTAGATACAGCAATTGCTGCAAAAGTTAATAAAACCTGTTTTGTTGCTTTCATAAATATTCCTTGTTTTTATTCCGTTCCAATATTGTGGGATGAATTTCCCTTTATTCAACAAGAACGGTTTGTATGCTTGCATACTATTGCGATGACTGTGCCAGCGCCATTGTTGGTTTTATTCATTTTAATGTAAAATATGCTGTCTATGTATTTTACAGGTGCCGTTAAAAATCACTGAATTTTTTTATACATTTCGAATTGACTCATATTAGATGTTCCCCAAATTAGGCAAAAATCAGCGAAAAAT
>JBMOJS010000328.1:0-2569 GCA_049315665.1 Pseudobdellovibrionaceae bacterium
AAGACAATTATCAAAACTTTGATGATATGAATCAAAAACTACAGACGGCTTTAAATACAAAATTAATAAAAGCCATGAGCGTGTTCCCCTTGGTGCAAGTGGAAGGCAGCGATGCACGCATGCCACAAAAATTTGAAAAGCCCTATTGTTACTTGGCCAGTACTAAAGTATCGCGACTACAAAAGCTACAGTACATTCAAAGGGTGCTGCAGTCTGGTCAAACCTTGACCGTGATCCCCCATATTCAAAACTACATGAAAGAAGAAATAGAATTACAAAAATCTGGTAAAGACACGGCGTGGAGCAATGAAGAGAAGAACATTTTGCTAGGCCTTAAAGCCAATGAAAAAATCAAAAAAGATTTTCAACAGTTATTAAGTTTACGTGGGGATATGTATTTAAAATTGCGCTTGGATATTTTAAATTTGATGAAGTCTTTGCTGCAAGTCACTGAAGATGAGTTTAAGCAAAAAATCCCCAGTGTTTTGGATTTAAAATTTTCGGAAACCGTGAGTGGGGCGAAAAAAAATTTGATCTGTTCTTTGGATATTGAAAGTGATATGGTTTATGAGCAGATCCCATCAGCTAGATGGAAAGAAGAAGATTTTATATTTACTCTTGGTTGTTTAAAGCCAAAAAATCCTAAAGTCCATCAGGCTTTGGCAGAAGCGATGCTTAAGGATGCTGATTGGGGAGTGCGCTGGGGGGCCGCTTGGGCTTTGGCTAAAATCAAGCCTACGGATTCTAAAATCCACCAAGCTTTGGCAGAAGCGATGCTTAAGGATGCTGATTGGGGAGTGCGCTTTAGGGCGGCCCGGGCTTTAGGTGAAATCAAGCCCTCGGATCCTAAAATCCACCAGGCTTTGGCAGAAGCCATGCTTAAGGATGCTGTTTGGGATGTGCGCGACGAAGCAGCCAAGGCTTTGAGTGAAATCAAGCCAGCGGATCCCAAAATCCACCAGGCTTTGGTTGAAGCACTGCTTAAGGATGCTTCTATGTATGTGCGCGGCAGTGCAGCTGAGGCTTTGGGTAAAATCAAGCCCACGGATCCTAAAATCTTGCAGTACTTGATCGATAACAAGTCCAAAGCAAAAGATCCTAAACAAGTGCAAGAAGTGATAGATCAGCTGCGGGCAAGATAAACATATTTTGTGTATAACATATATAATAATGTAGCCGACGTGTTAGCAACCAGTTCACTTTCTATAGCAGCCAGGTGATTGTGGGTCTGGCAATAGACTCTTTATTTTTACATACATATATCAGATCCAATAAAAATCCATACGACTTGGGTTTCGAAGTGGTGGTGCAATAAAAATTTTTTTCGATCGGGTGTAGTTTTGAGCGCAAGAACTTGAAACATACATAATTTATTTACAACACTAAGCATTCACAAAAAATAAACAAAAAATAAACGCTTGACTGCAAAATCATGCATTTAAAATTGTTTATATAGGCGTAAAATATTTCCATCACGCTGCCTGGTGCGGGTTAGCAAAAAGCCTTTCTAATGGGCTTTGCTCGCGGTTAATCATGGTTCTTTGGACCACATAAATTCACATCCTGTCTTTCAAATAACCCTAGAAATCGCGTTTTAAAAGCCGTGGTAGTGTTGGTGAAATTACGGAGGCCCCATGCACCCATCATCTTATTCGGTCAATACAACTATTCCCTTGGTTTTGCAAAAACTCGACAGTCAGGCATTACATAACAAACTGGTGGAACTGACTTCGCGGGAAAGAAAATTAACCACCCATATTTTATGGCACTTGGCTGAAGTGGACCGACGTAAGCTTTATTTGCAAATGGCCTATCCCAGTTTTTTTGAATATCTTGTAACGGGCTTGGGCTATGCCCCGGCCAGTGCACAACGGCGCATAGATGCAGCCCGATTGCTGACGCAACTGCCACAAACAGAATCCCAGCAGGTGGCCCAAAAAATTGAAACGGGGGATTTGAATTTAACCCAGATTTCTAAATTGCAAAGCTTGTCCCGCCAGGCCCGCAAAGAAACGGGCAAGACCGTCAGTATTGAACAAAAAAGTCAGATTTTGCAACAGATCGAAAATCAGTCTGTCGTGCAAACTGAAAGAATTTTAGCAAAAGCTTTAGATATCAAACCCCAACAGCCAACTCGCACTCATATACAACAAGATGATTCGGTTCGGGTGGAACTTACTTTCACTGCCGAAGAAATGGCTTGGATCAAGACAGCTCAAGATCTTTTGTCCAACAGCACTGGTGGTGGATTGAAAGAAACCTGGGTCCATTTGGCAAAAACTTTGGTCAGTAAAGAACAGCAGGCACGAAGTAAAGCCCAAATAAAAACACAAATCCATGAAGAGCGAAAAAGTGCTGATTTAAATAATATATCTGCAGAAAACCTTGCAGGAACTGCAGATTCACAGCCGCCATATATAAGTCCAACACAATCTGTCGTGCCAACACTAACGGCGCGAAGACAGGTTTTTCAGCGCGATCAGTGCTGTCAGTATCAAGATCCAAAGACAGAACTTCAATGTGGAAGTAGAAAATTTTTAAGTGTGGATCACATTCAACCGCAGTTTGC
>JBMOJS010000329.1:0-2563 GCA_049315665.1 Pseudobdellovibrionaceae bacterium
GCTCATGTCAACAGCGGCCTGTGGATTGAACAAGATACTTTTTTAATTCGAAAAATAATATGGCCCTCACAGATAGAAATGACAGCTGAAAACTATGCCAATTTCGCTAAGGGCTTAAGCTTTCCAAAAAATCGACAAATACAGTGGTCTGCGCAATCTATACAAATTAAACTTTTGCAGGCCACGGCAAAAAATTCTTTTGCCCCAGACACTTTCAGCCCCAACCAGCTGAAAGAGGTGCAAACTTTTGCTGATGCTCCTAAATCTGTGATCGAATTTTATAACAAATTTAGATAAAGGGATGCCTTTAACAATGAGTCAAGAAGCGCCCGCATTGTATTCAATTGCTGTAGAAGCCCCAATGCCTGAGCCCCTGACTTACCATAGTTCCACGGATTTACATCGTGGCCAATGGGTGATTGTCCCCTTAGGTAGTCGCAAAGTGCGCGGGTTGGTCGCTGGCAAAGCCGTTCAAAAAAGTAACAATAAATTTGCTATTAAATCCATTGATGGTGCTGACCCAGAACTTCCCGCAGTCAATGAAGCTTTTTTGCAGTGGCTAGAGTGGTTGGCTGATTATTATATTCATCCCTTGGGAATGATTTTGTCTTCGGCGCGCCCACCCTTATCCAAATCTATAAAAATTCGTAAAAGTCAGCGCCCCCCTGTCATACCTATAATAGATTTACAAACCAGACCTCAATTAACTTCAGAACAAAAAATTTGTTTTGACGACATCAGCAGCCATAAAAATTTCTCGACTCATTTACTTTTTGGCATTACCGGATCTGGAAAAACCGAAGTATATTTGCGTTTAATAGAAAAAACTTTGGCAGAAAATAAAAAAGCCCTTGTCATTGTTCCAGAAATTTCCTTAACACCGCAATTGATTCAACGCTTTGTTGGGCGTTTTGGCGAGCTGGTGGCCGTACTGCACTCGCAATTGACGGAAAGAGAAAAAACCACTCAATGGTGGGAAGTGATTGATGACAAAAAATCTATTTTAGTCGGCGCCAGATCTGCGCTGTTTTGCCCGGTTGAAAATTTGGGTTTAATCATTGTGGATGAAGAACATGAGCCCAGTTACAAACAAGATGAAAAATTAAAATATCATGCTCGCGATGCCTCGGTGATGCGAGGTTTTTTTAGTCAATGTCCCGTCGTTTTAGGCTCTGCAACCCCCAGCTTAGAATCTTGGAAAAATGCCAAAACTGGAAAGTATCATTTGCACAAAATGGTGCAAAGGGCGACTCAATCCAGCTTACCTTGGATCCAATTGGTGGACATGAAAGAACAGAAAAGACAATTGGCCGAAGCTGCAATTAAGCTGGATATTCCCGACTGGCTAAGCCCTTTGTTATTTGAAAAAATGCATGAAAAATTAAATCAAAAACAACAGATTGCTTTGTTTTTAAATCGCAGAGGGATGGCCCAAACGGTTCTTTGCCCCAGCTGTGGGTTTACCAAAGAATGTCCCAGTTGTGATATTCACCTGACCTTGCATGCGCATACGCATCTGGTGTGCCATTACTGTGATTATCATGAAAGCTTTGCTTTACAATGTCCCTCGTGTTCCGAGGGCGAGTTAAAAGCCATTGGCCTGGGCACTGAAAAGGTAGAAGAAGAGTTAAAAAAATTATTTCCTCTGGCACGCATAGCTAGGGCTGATCGAGACGAAATCAATGACCGACTTTCCTTGGAAGACTTTATAGATAAAATGGAACGCTGTGAAATCGATATTTTGATTGGTACGCAGATGATTGCTAAAGGCTTAGACTTTCCCAATCTAAAACTGGTTGGCATTTTATTGGCAGATATTGGTTTTAATCTTCCTGATTTTCGCGCCACTGAAAGAAGCTTTCAATTATTGACTCAAATGAGCGGACGCAGCGGGCGGCACGGCCTGCACAGTGACCCTGGTGAAGTGATCATTCAGGCCTACAACTTGGACCACCCTAGTTTGCAATATGCTTTACAACACAATTATGAAGGCTTTGCCGAACAGGAATTGTTTTTTCGTAACCAATTGCTTTACCCCCCCGAAGGTAAATTGGCCAGCCTTCGCGTCCAGGGCAAAGATCAGTCACTGGCCAAAGCAACAGCTCGACTTTGGTCTGAAAGGGCGCAGCTATTGAAAAAAAAGAATTCGTCCTATGCAAATATTCAGATTCTAGGCCCTACTGAATCCGCTTTAGCTAAACTAAGGGGTTTTTATCGCTTTCATCTATTACTAAAGTCTGTAGACAGCAGGACCTTAAACCACTTTGTTAGACAATTGCTAAGCAACCAAACTTGGGTCGACAAACAAATAAAAACCAGCATCGATATTGATCCCCTTCATCTAATGTAGCAAGATATACAGATGATTGAATGTCCTCGCTGTGGCATACAGGTCGCAGAACTACAAAGTGTAGATCCCGAATTGATTTCTAAAATGCAATCTTTAGGGAAAGAAGTTCCTCCACCACAGGTTTGTGGTGGCTGCTCTGCTGATCTTAAAAAAAGTTTGGCCTTAACTAGCGGTGGTGTATTGATGGCGCAAGAAAAAGCCAAAGAGCAGCGC
>JBMOJS010000075.1:0-11440 GCA_049315665.1 Pseudobdellovibrionaceae bacterium
AATTTAAAGAATTATTTCCTAAAAATGCGGTGGAATATTTTGTCAGTTATTATGACTATTATCAACCTGAAGCTTATATTCCTTCCACTGACACCTATATCGAAAAAGATTCTGCTATCAATGAACAGATCGATCGCATGCGCCATTCAGCCACCCGATCTTTGTTTGATCGTCGGGATGTGATTATTGTTAGCTCTGTATCCTGCATTTATGGTTTGGGAAGTCCCGAAGCCTATGCCAATATGATGATTCATGTTCACGCCAACAGCCAAGTCAAACGCGATGATTTTTTAAAAGAATTGATCCGTATTCAATACGAACGTGACAATGTGGATTTTCATCGTGGGGCTTTGCGGGTGCGTGGGGACAATGTGGAAGTTTTTCCCCCTTACGAAGAAGATCGGGCTTTGCGCTTTGAATTTTTTGGTGATTATATTGAACGCATCTCTTGGATTGATCCTTTATCAGGACAAATTTTAGAAGAATTGGATCAAATTGGAATTTATCCTGGCAGCCATTACACCACCACCGATGATAATTTAAAAACAGCCATTCACACCATTCAAGATGAACTGCGTGATACTTTGGTGCAAATGAATCAACAAATGAAGTTATTAGAAGCCAAACGTTTAGAGCAAAGAACTTACTACGATATTGAAATGATAGAACAGATTGGTTTTTGCCAAGGCATTGAAAATTACTCACGCCACATGACTGGAAGAAAAAAGGGCGAACCCCCGCCAACTCTTCTGGAATATTTTCCCAAAAAAGCTTTTATCACTTTTATTGATGAATCCCATGTCACGGTTCCGCAAATTGGTGGCATGTACCGGGGCGATCAATCCCGCAAGGGCACTTTGGTGGAACATGGCTTTCGCCTGCCCAGTGCTTTGGACAATCGCCCCTTGAACTTTCAAGAATTTGAACAGTTGATGGACAAAGTGGTCTATGTGTCCGCCACCCCAGGAACTTATGAATTGCAAAAGTCCGAAGGGGTTATTGTTGAACAAATCATTCGACCCACAGGATTGATTGATCCAGTGGTTGAAGTGCGACCTGTACGTCACCAGGTGGATGATCTGTTGAAAGAAATCCGTTTGCGTGCGCAAAAAAAAGAACGTGTTCTGATCACTACTTTGACTAAAAGATCTGCCGAAGATTTGACTGAATACTATGAATCTTTAGGGGTTAAAATTAAATATCTGCACAGTGACATTGATACTTTAGAACGCACCGAAATTATTCGTGATCTGCGTTTAGGTGTGTTTGATGTGTTGGTGGGGATTAATTTATTGCGCGAAGGTTTAGATATTCCCGAGGTCAGTTTGGTGGGCATCACTGATGCAGACAAGGAAGGCTTTTTGCGTTCAGAAAGATCTTTGATTCAAACCATAGGTCGCGCGGCCAGAAATATTCATGGCCAAGTGATTTTGTATGGCGATCGGATCACCGATTCGATGAAAAAAGCCATGGATGAAACCGATCGTCGACGAAATATTCAGCGTGAACACAATTTAAAAAACAATATCACTCCGACCACCATTCAGAAAAAAATCAAACAAGGTTTGGGGGATTTGTTTGATGGTTCAGTGGCTATGGGCGTTGCAAAAAGTGGACTTGATCAACAAAGTAAAATTGAAAAAATCCTGCGCGAACCCCAAGGGGTCGAAAAAGAAATTTTAAAATTGAAGGCCCGCATGAAAGAACTTTCCCAGGCCCTGGAATTTGAACAGGCGGCCAAAGTTCGTGATGAAATCAAACGTTTGCAAATTTTAGACCTGAACTACAGTGGCCGAGTTCGCGAAGAATGACAGATATATTTAGTCAACTCAAAGTACAGATCAAAGACTATCCCAGCCAAAGCGGGGTTTATCTGATGAAAGACTTATCAGATAAAATAATTTACGTTGGTAAAGCGAAAAATTTAAAAAATCGCGTGCGCAGTTATTTTTCAGAAGCAGTGGATATGCATCCCAAAACCAAAGTTTTGGTGGCCCATATTCAGCACATTGAATACATCATCACCCGCACCGAAGTGGAAGCCTTTCTACTTGAAGCCTCACTGATTAAAAAGCACAAGCCTAAATACAATATTCGACTGCGCGACGATAAATCATATCCCTACATCCAATTGACCTGGGGGGATGAATTTCCACGCTTGTATTTAAAACGCAAAGTTAAAAAAGATGGCAGCTTGTATTTTGGCCCCTATACTAGTGGTGGGGCGGTGTTTGGCACGATTCGTTTTTTAAATAAAATTTTTAAAATTCGCGACTGCACCGACAGTGTTTTTAAATCGCGCACTCGACCCTGCATGACTCATCAAATTGGACGTTGTACGGCCCCCTGTGTGAATTTGATTTCACAAGCGGATTATAAAGCCGAAGTCGATGGGGCTAAACTTTTTTTACGAGGGCAAAATAGACAGGTGGTGAAAGTTTTAACCCAGAAAATGCAGCAAGCGGCAGAAGAAGAAAAATTTGAAGTGGCAGCGCGCTTGCGTGATTCGGCCCAGGCCATCAAAGCCATTTTAGAAAAACAAGCGGTGATCAATGATTCTTCAGGCAAAGATCAAGACGTGATTGGTTACTTTGGCGACGAAAGGGGATGTCTGGTGCAGACCCTGCACGTGCGCCAAGGGCGGGTCATTGGTTTGCGGCAGCATTTTTTGCCACAACTAAATCCCAAAGATTCTTTTGAAGATCCCAGGGAGTGGCTGGCGGATTTTTTAAATCAATATTATGATGATAATATTGTTCCCGATGAAGTGTTGACCCCTGTGGATTTGGGCAAAGATATTTGCGAGCTATTAAAAAAGGTCCTGCTGGAAAGATCAGATCATACTTGCACTGTGCGTTTTGCCACAGACAATAAAGGTTTGAACCTTTTAGAAATGGCGCAAAAAAATGCTGAACAAAATTTTTTAAAATATGTTTCAAAAAGTGAAGAAAAACTAAGGGGCTTGGACGAAATTCAAGAAAAATTCAATCTGCCCCGCAGGCCCTCGCGAATAGAGTGTTATGACATTTCTACTTTTCAAGGTGCAGAAACCGTGGCCTCCCAGGTGGTTTTTGAAGATGGAGTCCCTGCACGGGAGCATTATCGACGTTACAAAATAAAAACTGTGGTTGGGATTGATGATTTTGCATCCATGGCCGAAGTATTAAGTCGGCGCTTGCAGCATCAGGAATACAGCAAGCCGGATTTGATTTTGATTGATGGGGGCAAAGGGCAATTGGCCGCCGTGCAAAAAATTTTACAAGATCTAAACTATACGGATGTTCCACTGGTGGGCTTAGCCAAAGCTCGCACCGAAAATAATTTTTCAGCAGCCTCTGTGCAATCCACAGAAGAAAGATTTTTCTTGCCTGGTAGACAAAATCCGGTGACCTTTAGAAGTAATTCAGATGCGCTGCATATTTTGGTGGGACTTAGGGACGAGGCCCATCGCTTTGCCATCACTTATCACCGCAAATTGCGCGAAGCCACCTCGATCGAAAGTGAATTGGATATGGTGATTGGTCTTGGGGAAAAACGCAAAAAAGAACTGCTGAAAAAATTTGATAGCGTGGACGCTTTAAGACTGGCTGACCCCGAAGAGATTGCCCAAATCAAAGGCTTTAACCGAGTGTTGGCCGAACGGATTTTATTGCAGCTGAATGAAGAAAATTCTGATTGATGTTTGGTGATAAACAGATACAAATAAAAAAGCCAGCAGGCGCAGAAAAATGGGTTTATTGAATGGCGCAAGACTTAAAACAGCAAGCTGAAAAATCGAAATTTGCGGGACCTGTTTTGGTTGCTGCGGGCATTTTACTAAGCCGTATTTTTGGTTTGATTCGTGAACGGGTGTTTGCTCACTACTTTGGTCAATCTGATGCCGGGGATGCTTTTAAAGCCGGTTTAAAAATTCCTAATTTTTTGCAGAACCTTTTGGGTGAAGGGGTATTGTCGGCCAGCTTTATACCGGTTTATGCAAAACTGTTGGTAGAAAAAAATGCTGTAGTGTCTGATTTGCCCACACAGCCACCGGTGGCTGATCTGCAGGCGGCTGAAGTGGCATCAGTCATAGGTTCGATTGTTTTTATTTTTACTTCATTGCTAGTGATTGCTGGGGTGTGGGCTACTCCATTTTTAATTGACCTGATCGCGCCTGGTTTTGCGGAAGAAAAAAAACAACTGACCATTCATATTGTTGAGATTTTATTTCCCGGTGTTGGATTTTTAGTTTTATCGGCTTGGTGTTTGGGGATTTTAAATTCCCATGGAAAGTTTTTTTTAAGTTATGTGGCCCCAGTGATTTGGAATCTGGCCATGATTTTAAGTTTAGTTTTATTTGCCAAGGGCCGTGATTTGTCTGAATTGGCATTGATTTTATCTTATGGCCTGGTGGTTGGTAGCTTTTTGCAATTTTTTGTGCAATTTCCGGTGGTGTTGAAAGTGGCCAGGGGCTTGCGCTGGAATTTGAATTATAAAAATATTCATGCCCGTCAAGTTTTTAAAAGTTTTGTTCCGGTGGTGGTATCTAGGGGCGTGGTGCAAGTCAGTAGCTATGCAGATAATATTTTAGCCAGCTTTTTAGCCAGTGGGGCCGTGTCCACCTTGGCCTACATGCAGACCTTGTATTTACTGCCCATCAGTTTATTTGGGATGAGCATTTCTGCTGCTGAACTTCCGGCCATGTCTAAGCTTCAGTCGTTACCCACTGAAGATTTACAAAGACAGTTGCATCAGCGTTTGGTTCAAGGTTTAGAAAGTATTTTGTTTTTTATTGTGCCCACAGTTTGTGTATTTGTGTTTTTTCCGCAAGCGGTGGTGTCTTTACTTTTTCGCACCGGGGCTTTTGCTGAACAACAGGTATTGATCGTGTCGGCTTTGTTATCGATTTTTTCTTTAGGTCTTTTGGTCACCACCCAAAGTCGATTGTTGTCGTCTTTATTTTATAGCTTACGATTGCAAAAAGTGCCGCTAAGATGGGCTTTGGCCAGGGTCAGTGTTTCTTTATTGATGGCCTTTGTCTTTGTTTTTATTTTGCATCTGCAAGGGCTTTCAGGGAATGTTTTGTTTTTAAAGTTTATGTCCATAGATATTTTTAAATTTTTGTTTAAAGTGGACGAGCTGACTTTGTGGGGCCAAGGCTTGGGTTTGGCTTTGGCTTCAACAGCCAGCGCTTTTGTTGAATACTGGGGTTTGAAATCGACCTATCAAAAAAAGTACGGAAAAAGGATTGAACTTAAATCTTTAAATAAAATCATTGTCGCGGGCTTAGGCGCCAGCTTGCTGACTTTTATTTATATTCAGCTGATTCATATTTCAATATTCTGGTTGCAATCCTTGTTGATCTTGAGCATTTTTGCTGGGGGCTACTTTGTGGCCGGAGTTTTTTTAAAATTGGATAAAGCCTTGCAAATTAAAAATAGATTGGTGCGTAGACGATGAATACCGAAATGACTTACTGGCAGAATTACTATACAGAAGTTTTAGGGGTGGATTCTATATTGGATGCGGCCCTCGATCCACAAATAGCAGTGATCAAAATCGAAACCTGTGATTTATTAATTATCAATATTAAAACTCAAGATAAAGAGGACTGGAATAAGCCAGCCGTAAAAGATCTGTACACCAAAATGAAAGCAGCGATGAAAGTGGATCATTTGCAAGTTATAGAATGGCAAGTGGAAGATTCAGTTTTCAAAAAAGATCATGAAAAAGAAATTTTATTGCAAAAAGTGTTACAAAAATTTCAAGCCCAGTGTGTGCTGGTTTTTAGCTCTTTTCCATTTAAAATGGGTGAATTGCGTTTGGTCAGTCACAGTCAATGGATTGAAACATACAGTCCTGCTTATCTTCTTGAAGACGGGGCTTCAAAAAAGATAGTCTGGCAAGACTTGCAAAAACTCATGGGCGCGTTAAAAACCCAAGAAAACGCGAGCAATAAAAATAAAAACAATGCTAGCGATAACTAGGCTTGTGGTTGCAGTAGGCATAAAAACTCCGTTCATACTGGACCATTCGGCATAAACAACAAAATCTTGAGACCATTTTAAAACATTTTTTATAAAAAGGAATAGGTTTAGAAGTGTCAAAACGATCAACAAAAAAGAACAAAGCTTTTATTGGGCCAAATCGAATAAACAGGCTTAGGGGTTTTTTGTCATGGAAATCTTATATTTGTGGTGTTTTACTCAACTTGTGCATGGCTCCCCCTTCAGCTCCTGCAGCTTTTGACAATTACAATTCGATACTGGTGGGGGACAGGGCCTCGGGCATGGGTGGGGCCGGCACGGCCTTACTAAAAGACACCGCCTCTTCGGCCTTTTACAACCCAGCCACCTTGTCGCAAACACAGGGCAGTGCCTTTGCAGCCGCTGTAGGGGTTTATAAAAAATATGACACCACTTTTGGCTCAGAAGCCAATTATGCCAAGACCCCGATGCGGGTGAGCACGGGTTTTTTTCGCTCGCTTCCGGCCTCTACTGGAAACGTTCTACACATTGGGGATTATTATGTGGGTTTGTCGATTGTGGTGCCGGATTATTATTCCTTCAAGGGGGATTTGCGCAATACCGACACCAATGTTAGCAGCTTAACCGTGGTGGATGAGTCTTTGTGGGTCGGCGGAGCCATTGCAAAAAGTATTGGTAAAGATCAAAGTCTTGGCTTGACCGCCTATTATGCTTCTAGAAATGCAATCACATCGATTCAAGATCGTAGTTTCAATGATGCAAATAAAGCCATTTTGTTTAGTTCTGAAAAAACCATCTGGCAAAACGCCATTGTTTTAATTTTTGGATATTATCAAAAACTGAATGAGCAATGGGCTTGGGGGGTTAGTGCAAGACCTAAGGCTTTTGCCTTTGCTTCTGCCGCCTCACTTTATGAAAGTCGAACAGTGGCCGTGCCCTATGAATCTTCAACCTTAAGTCGGGATGATTTAACAGCGAATACTTTTATTCCTGGAAAGTTGGCCGTCGGCGTTTCTTGGCAGGCCCAGCCTGATCTTTTAGTGAATGCAGATGTGGCCGCGTATGAAGGGGCTTCGTTCGAAGATATTTCTTTAAGTGAAAAAGCCAAATTGTTGGATTATAAATCCATTGCCAATTTTTCTGTGGGGGCCGAATACAGTATTTATGAATGGCTTAGATTGCGTGCTGGGGTTTTTACCAACTTGTCGTCGCATCCAGATCCCGATGTGAAATTGGCCAAAGCCCAGGCGGACCATGTGGATCAAGCGGGCTTTAGTGCCAATTTAACTTTTTTGGCAAAAAACCGGATTGGTTACACCTTCGGAGGTTATTATACCGGAGGCCGCGGTCGATCTGTGCAAAGAATCAATCAAGGCTATGAAGAGATCACTAAAAACCAACATGAGTTCACTATGTTGGTCGCCACTTCGTTTTATTTTTAAGGTAGGCTTGAGTTTGCAAATCTGGGTTTGTATTTAGTTATCTAAGATGGGCTTTTTACGAGCCTGCTTTCTTACGGCTTTTATGGATTTAGCGATGTCATTTTCAAGTTTCTTTTGGTCGACACCACGATTGGCTTCACGAATTTCTGTAATGGATTTCTGTATGGGTTTTGGATTTTTAATCATAAAATGAACCTACACTAATAATTGTATAGAATGAAACAAATCTTTGCCGCGGCAGCACTTCCGTTTGAAACCCATACATGCTGGAATTAGTAATGGGATGACTTCCATTTGAAACTAAAGTGACCCCCAGCTTGCGATCCATAAGTGCGTGCCCACTCGGGTTTATAGCCCTTCCTGTAGACTAAAGAACATGTTGAAGAATCAACCTGAGCTCAAGCCACTGAGCCTCCAAAAATCAAAGATTCTGAAGTTCTTTAAGAATTTTTAGCAATAACAGAATTACCACCAAGAAAAACTTAAGTATTTTCAACACCAACCGAAGAATCCCATATGGTGTATGTGATTTTTTAGCCATGTTTTACCTCTTTTTTAAGGAGGAGCATGCACTCATCTTTGCACAAGCCAGGGGTCATTGTTTGGCTTATGCAAAGATGATTCTTTTTTATAGCCACATATTTATAGCTGACAGAGCATCACTGGTCCGGCGTACAGATGGTCGATGATTTTTTAAGCGGCCTTTTTACGAGCTTGCCATAGATCGTATTCGGCCTGGATGCGCACCCACATTTCGGCTGTGGTGCCTAAAACCTTTTCTAGAATCAAAGCGAAATCAGGCGAGATAGATCGCTTGCCATTGACAATTTCATTGATTTTGCCTGGCGTGCAGCCACACAAACTTGCAAGCTGGGATTGATTCAGTTGAAGTTGTGACAGATAAACTTCATTCAACACTAGTCCTGGATGCATGGGTTTTGGATTTTTAATCATAAAATTAACCTTTGTGATAGTTTTCAATTTTTACATCAATGAATTCATTGCTTTTAAGTTTAAAGGTAATACACCAGGGGAGTTTAATTGTAATGCTCCATTCATCTTTTCGATTCCCCTTAAGTTTATGCAATCGAATATCTGGCGGTTGCCCTTTAATTTTTAAATCATTCAAAGTATCAGTAGCATGCATAATCGTTAATAAAGCTTTGGCCCTAAGCCAGTGAGTTTTCGGCAAGGCTTTAGAGCAGTCTTCTTCCCATATTTCTAAAGCTGCTTTATTTGCAAAGTTTTTTATCATCCTTTTTGGATTATACCACTAGGCGATATAAATGCAAGAAAAAATTGGCATTGCTTTGTTGCACTTCAATTTGAAACTAAAGTGAGCCCCGGCTTGCGATCCATAAGTGCGTGCCCACTCGGGTTTATAGCCCGTCCTGTAGACTAAAGAACATGTTGAAGAATCAACCTGAGCTCAAGCCACTGAGCACCCAAAAATCAAAGATTCTGAAGTTCTTTAAGAATTTTTAGCAATAACAGAATTATCACCAAGAAAAACTTAAGTATTTTTAACACCAACCGAAGAATCCAACACGGGTTGAATTTTTTGATCATGCGTTACCTCTTTTTTAAGGAGGGGCATGCACTCATCTTTGCACAAGCCAGGGGTCACAGATTGGCTTATGCAAAGATGATTCTTTTTTATTGCCACATATTTATAACTAACAGAGTATCACTGGTCCGGCATTCAGATGGGCGATGACTTTTTTGTCCAGGCCAGGCTGGCCTGCAGTTGCCCCAGTTTTAAACACATCCAGCTCAATTAAAGTTGCACTGACATATTCTAAACAAATTGTTTTATTTCTTTTGTCTTGATTTGAGACCGGGTCTTGTAAAGTGAATAAGGTCTAGGCAAACTGTTAAAGGTTAGTCGATTGTTGACCGAATAAACAGTCACAACAATAAAATAAAAACCTAGGGGGTTTAATGAGAACGTTGAAACTAAAGTCACAGGCGGGTTTCTCGCTGATTGAATTGATGGTGGTCGTTGCGATCATCGGGATCTTGGCATCGGTGGGGATACCGGCTGTAAGTAGATACACGGCTAAAGCTAAACAAACAGAAGCGAAGACGAACTTATCTTCATTGTATACTGGAAACAAAGCTTTTACTGCTGAGTTTAATACATTTTCAAGTTCATTTGGTGCTATTGGTTTTAATCCTGAAGGTAAAGTGAATTACAACGTTGGATTTAGTACTATTTCTTTTCCTGCAGGTAATCCAGCTGGAGGCGTGCCTTTAGCTGCTTGGGGTGGTTATACTGGCGGAGCTTGCAGAGGTGGTGGGGTTGCATGTAGTTCTACTGTAGTAGTTTGTCCTGCCGCATTCGCTGTTGGTAATACTTGTCAAATACAAAATAGTGGTACTTTAGCTGGTGCAATTGCAGCAGCACCGGTTACTCAGGCCACTTTTACAGCCCAGGCAAGAGCTGTAATTTCAAATCGTAATCCTGTAGTTATTGATACTTGGACTATGGATGATTTAAAACGGCTTACAAACACAGTTGACGGAACATAATCTCTACTTACTATGCAACAAGTACCACATCTTAGAATCCTAGATTTAAAAAAAACAATCCCAAGTTTAACACTTGGGATTGTTGCTTTGGCTTTGCTGATCTTTAGTCATTTCAGCGGGCAAAAAAATATCACTGTCGAAAAAAACCTCATCTCGCCACCACAGGGTTTGCAGCACATGCTGTTTGGCTATGGCGAAACCACGACGGATCTTTTGTGGATTCGTGCAATTCAAGATTTTGATTTTTGTGACAAGCCTGTAAACAAACAAACATGCACTGGTAATTCTTGGCTGTTTCGCATGCTGGATGTGATCACAGATATCTCGCCGCAGTTTCGCATTCCTTACGCCGCTGGTGGCTTGGCCTTGAGTGTGATCATCACCGATGTGTCTGGCGCCACTCGCATATTTGAAAAGGGTGTAGCCGCTTTACCGCAAGATTGGACCATTTCTTACCGCGGGGCTTATCATTATTTGTACGAAGAAAAAAATAAAAAACGGGCCGCAGAATTGCTGATTCAATCCGCCAAAACAGGCGGGCCCACCTGGTTGTATGCTTTGGCTGGGCGCTTGTATTCCGATTCGGGCGAGCTGGATTTAGCCAAAGCCTTATTGCAAGAAATGATTGATAACAAGCAAGACGAAAACCTGATCCAACGCCTGCGCAATAAAATTGCATCTATGCAGAAGTAAGGGATTGATTTAGGCACCCTCCATAATATCAGAAATACGTAGACACAATACATATTTTGGAATATACTTAAAAGTATACTTAGGAGTATATATGGGTCGACCATTAATGATTCAACCTGAAGATGATTCTAGAATTGAAAAACTAAAACAGCAAACGGGTGCAAAATCCAAAGTGGATGTTGTGAGGGCTGCTTTAACTCTTTTAGAGGTCGATGTGTCAAAAGCCCAAAGAATAAAACGTTGGGAAAGAGCTGCCAAAATCATTGGTTCCTCGGGACTTGAGGTTCTTAAAGATTTTCAAACTAAAGATAGATTTAAAAAATTGCCATGACTTTACCTTTGCAATGGCACTTGTACACTGTTGACCTTGAGCCTCGAATAGGAACCAAGCCTGGTAAACAAAGGCCTTGTATTTGTATTCAGCCGTCGCAGTTTTGTGCGGCGGGGCTGGGGTCAGCCTTAATCATTCCACTGACAACTCGTTTGCAAAGTGAAGATACCTTTCCCATTCGAGTAAGAATTCCCAAAGGCACCTGTGGTCTTGAAAAAGACAGTGAAGCCTTGGTCGAACAAATTTTGGCCTGGGATATTAACTTATTTAAAATGGACCTTGGTGAAATTCCAGAAGGCTTACAAGAATTTTTAAAAGCAGCTATCAAAGACTTTCTTGACCTCTAAACTACACAAATACGTCACTGGCCATTTAGTGGATTTGCATGAAGCGGCAAAGGTTTTAAAAATAAAAATAAGCTGATATAGGTCCTGCAACACTTCTACTTAAGGACTATATTCCATGCGGGACTCCCA
>JBMOJS010000003.1:0-41532 GCA_049315665.1 Pseudobdellovibrionaceae bacterium
GATTGTTGGCCCTGACAATAGCGCTCCCTGCAGGTTTATAGAATCCATGATCAAAGCTAGAATAGTTCTGCCCTAGGCCCCATATTCGGGCGGTTAATAGCAAAATAAAGACAACAAATAGGGTCGATAAAGTGACAAATAGCAGTTTCATCTTTTAACCAGCCTTTGTGAGCGCATTTTATTAGAATTGTTATTACCATTGATAAGTAGCTAAAACATCTCATTTTTCTTATAACCTGCTTATATACGTCAAAAAGATACGTATTTAAGTTGTTTTTCAGTTGATATTCATTTACTTTGCTGCCCATGAACAAACTGAATCGAAAAATGGAATATGCATTGATGGCTTTGAAGTTTATGAGTCATAAAATCCCTGGGGAATTGACCACGGCCAAAGAGATTTCAGAAGCCTTAAAAGTGCCCTTTGATGCCACCGCTAGGGTATTACAGCAAATGGCCCAATCTGGTTTATTGCGGGCAGAATATGGCGCATTTGGCGGCTACCAGATCGTCAGGGACTTAGCCAAAACCACGGTCAATGATTTGATCGAAATCATTGAAGGCCCGGTGGCTATTGTGAAGTGCATGCATGTCAAAGAGGATTGTGAAGTCAGTGATCAATGTAATATTTTGTCTCCGGTGCATACCTTGAATCGCAAACTTGTTGATTTATATAAATCTATGAATTTAAAAGAACTGCTTTTAGATCGCCCGACAGCGCCGGTAAAGCAAGAGGCCCAACATGTCTAAAACAACATCCGCTTTTCAAGATTCCTATGAATACAAATATGGTTTTACTACAGATATTGAAATGGATGCTGTGGCCAAGGGACTGAATGAAGATATCATCCGTTTGATCTCTGGTAAAAAAAATGAACCGGAATGGATGTTGGAATACCGCCTAAAAGCTTTTCGTCACTGGCAAACATTGACCGAGCCTACTTGGGCAGCTGTAAAATATAAAAAAATTGATTTTCAAGATATTGTCTATTACTCGGCCCCCAAAAAACAAAAAAATAATCCAGAGTCTTTGGACCAATTGGATCCAGAACTTTTAAAAACATTTGCTCGTTTAGGTATTCCACTGAACGAACAAAAAAGAATTTCTGGCGTAGCCATGGATGTGGTGTTTGACTCTGTCTCTGTGGGCACCACTCACACAGAAGAGCTGGAAAAAGTGGGAGTTATTTTTTGCTCCATTTCTGAGGCTTTACAAAAACATCCCGATCTGGTGAAAAAGTATTTAGGCACAATTGTACCTTATTCAGATAATTTTTATGCGGCTTTAAATGCTGCCGTTTTTACCGATGGGTCTTTTTGTTATATACCAGAAGGCGTGCGTTGCCCTGTGGATTTATCCACGTACTTTCGCATCAATGCCAAAGACACCGGACAATTCGAAAGAACTCTTTTGATTGCCGATAAGGGATCTTATGTGAATTATTTAGAGGGCTGCACAGCCCCACAGCGTGATGAAAATCAGCTGCACGCTGCCGTTGTTGAATTGATCGCCTTGGACAATGCAGAAATCAAATACTCCACTGTGCAAAATTGGTACACTGGTGATAAAGACGGCAATGGCGGAATTTATAATTTTGTCACCAAACGTGGAAAATGTGCTGGCGCAAAATCTAAAATATCTTGGACCCAAGTGGAATCCGGATCTGCAGTGACCTGGAAGTACCCTTCGGTGATTCTGCAAGGGGATTCTTCAGAAGGCGCTTTTTATTCCGTGGCATTGACCCATGACTATATGCAAGCCGATACCGGGACCAAAATGATTCACATTGGTGAAAATACCAAAAGCACCATCATCTCTAAAGGAATTTCCACAGGGCATTCTGTGAATTCTTATCGTGGGCAAGTCAAGATCATGCGTTCAGCTAAGAATGCACGCAACTATTCACAGTGCGATTCGATGCTGGTGGGTCAGCACAGTCGGGCCAATACCTTTCCATACATTGAAGTGAAAAATAAATCAGCCATTTTAGAGCACGAAGCTTCGACTTCTAGGATCAGCGAAGATCAAATTTTTTATTTGCAATCGCGGGGCCTGGATATGGAAAAAGCCATCTCCATATTAGTGAATGGTTTTTGTAAAGAAGTATTCAAAGAACTGCCCCTGGAGTTTTCAGTAGAGGCCGTTAAATTGATTGAAATGAAATTAGAAAATTCTGTCGGTTAAAATTGAAGGAACAAGTTATGTTAGAAATTAAAGATTTGCATGTCAGTGTTGATAATAAAGAAATTTTAAAGGGTCTGTCTTTAAATATTAAAGCCGGCGAAGTACATGCCATCATGGGCCCCAATGGCTCTGGCAAAAGCACCTTGTCTAAGGTTTTAGCTGGCCACCCAGCTTACGAAGTGACTTCTGGAACGATCAAATACGAAATCAATTTTCAAATGCAGAATCTTTTGGATTTAGAGCCCGATGTTCGCGCCAAAGAAGGTGTTTTTTTGGCCTATCAATACCCCGTAGAAATTCCTGGGGTGAATAATTTTAATTTTTTACACATGTCATTGAATGCCATTTTACAACATCAGGGCACTGCCGAGTTGAATGAAGCTGATTTTCGCAAATTGGTGGATGAAAAATTAAAATTGGTTTCTATGCGACCTGAATACTTGGATCGTCCCGTGAATGTGGGCTTTTCTGGCGGAGAAAAAAAACGCAACGAAATTTTGCAGATGGCTGTGCTGTCTCCACGATTAGCTTTGTTGGATGAAACAGATTCTGGCTTAGACATTGATGCCCTTCGCACAGTGTCTGAAGGGGTCAATAAATTGCGCACGGCTGATAACGCCATAGTGTTAGTGACCCATTATCAGCGCCTTTTAGATTATATTAAACCTGATTATGTTCATGTTTTAGCCAATGGAAAAATCATCGAAACTGGGGATAGTCGTCTGGCCATGAAGCTGGAAGAAAAAGGCTACAACTGGTTGGTGCAGTAATATGAAGTCGACCGAAGAATATAAATATCTGTCCTTAAAATCTTTTCAGCAGCAGGATTTTAAAAATACTCCTTCCTTGGGATTATGGGGAAGCGAGCAAGATTTGATATTGGATCAGCAAAAAAAACAATTTCAAGATGAATATCTTTTGGTGATTGTGGATGGTTCTGTGGATTTGTCTAAATCCATTTATCCTAAAAATAAAATCAATTTAGAAAGTGAACTGGATGCTGAACCAGGTAGTGACTCAGGTAGTGACTCAGGCAGTGATAAAAAACACCAATTAAATATTCAAGATTCTTTGGACAGAAATCTACATTTACTATTTGTAAATTCTTCTATAGCTGGTCAAAAAAGATTAGTAGAATCCACATTGATATTAAATCTTGCAGCAAAAGTGAATGTTACTGTTGTTGAAAACCACGCGGTGTCTGATCATACTGCCGTTGCGGTGAAAAACACTGTGCAGGTGAAATTAAGTCCTGAAGCCAAATTGAATTGGATCAAGTGGCAAGGTGGAAATTCCGAATCCTACTATTTTTCAAAAAGCACATTTGATCTACAAAATCAGTCTGAATTGAAATATTGGAATATTCAAACCGGATCAAAAATTTCTAGACAAGATTTAGAAGTGCATGCTTCACAGCCCTTGGCAGAAGCTCAGGTTTATGTGATGAGCGCTACAGATCAAGACAATGTAGTAGATCACTTCACTTCAGTTTTTCATCACGAAACCGCCTGTAAAACCATTCAGCATCACAAAAATATTTTGCATGAAAAATCAAAATCTAATTTTTTAGGTCGGGTATTTATTCAGCCCCAGGCGCAAAAAGCAGACTCACAGCAATTGAACAACAACTTATTGTTGAGCGATGATGCCGAAGTCAACAGTCGTCCCGTTTTGGAAATTCAGGCCGATGATGTTAAGGCCACTCATGGATCTACCGTGGGGCAAATCAGCGCTGAAGAGTTATTTTATTTGCAAAGTCGGGGCATTAGTAAGTCAAAAGCTTTAAGTCTGTTGACCCAAGGTTTTGTGGTGGACTTATTGCAATTGATCCCTGATGCAAAAGTCAGACAATTTTCAGAATCCCTATTTAAAAATAAAATGAAATCATGGCAAATATGATCGAATTAAAAAATAAATTTGCCCAAGTCAGAAATCAGTTTCCAGCATTGACACAAAAAGTTCATGGCAAGGATTTGGTGTATTTAGACAGTGCTGCTACAACTTTAAAGCCATTGTCCGTGATCGAAAGAGTCACTCGATTTTATAGCTATGAGACAGCCAATGTTCACCGCGGTGCTCATTTCCTCAGCGATCAAGCCACGGGATATTTTGAACAAGCTAGAAAAAACATTGCTGATTTTATTGGTGCCAAAAGTACTGAAGAAGTTTTGTTTGTGAAAGGCACCACTGAAGGTATTAACTTGGTGGCCCAAAGCTGGGGGCAGCACTTTTTAAAACCTGATGATGAAGTGGTCATTTCAGAATTTGAACATCACGCCAATATTGTTCCATGGCAAGAGGCCTGTGCAAAAACTGGGGCCCAGTTGCGCACTATTAAATTCACAGCAGAAGGTGATTTGGATTACATAGATTTAGAAAATAAAATCACTTCCAAAACTAAACTTGTGGCGATCACAGCCTGCTCAAACACCTTAGGCACATTGGTGAATATTCCGAAGGTCATCGCTAAAGCCCGATCTGTGGGGGCTTTGGTTTTGGTCGATGGGGCACAAATAGTTTCGCAGAAAAAAGTGGATGTTAGCGCTTGGGACTGCGATTTTTTTGTTTTTTCTGCACATAAAATATTTGCGCCTTTTGGTTTTGGCGTGGTCTACGCAAAAAAAGATATTCTAGAAAAAATGCATCCCTACCAATTTGGTGGCAGCATGATTTCAAAGGTGAAGTTTTCTGGAACCACCTACAATGATCTGCCTTTTCGTTTTGAGGCGGGGACTCCGCATGTTGAAGGAGCTGTAGGTTTAGATCAAGCTTTGCAGTATGTAGAAGCCTTGGGTTTTGCTGATATCCATCGATGGGAAAATCACTTGTTGCAAAAATTAACTCAGGGGTTAAAGAATATTTCTGGTGTGCGTATTTTCGCTGATTTACCAGATAAAGGCCCCATAGTTTCGTTTTTATTAGAAGGGGCTCACCCATCAGATCTGGGACAAATCTTAGATCAACAAGGAATTGCCGTCAGGGCGGGGCACCATTGCACTCAGCCACTGATGGATTTACTAAAAGTTCCTGGTACGGTTCGCGCCTCTTTATCCATTTACAATAACGAAGAAGATATTGAACGATTGATTGCAGCTATCGAAAAAGCAAAGGGTATTTTGTTATGAATCAACAACAAGAAATTTTAGTTCGTGTGCAAGCCACGCCCAACCCCACTGCCTGGAAATTTGTACTGAATAAACCTGTATTGAATCAAGGTAAGGCCACTTATTCGTCTATTGAAGAGGCCGAAAATAATCATTTGGCCAATGCTTTGTTTCAAATTCCACAGGTCAAACAAGTGCATTACTTTCAGAATGTCATTACGGTGACTCACACCTTTGATGCTGATTCGCAAGATATCAAGGCCCAGGTCTGCTCTGTCATTCAGACCAGGTATGTGAATCACAATCCTGATCAAACGCCGCAAGATGAAAAAGCCATTTCCAGACAAAATTTACCGCCAGATATACAAGCGATTGAAGAAATTTTGGACAAAACCATTCGCCCAGGATTGCAGGGGGATGGTGGAGATATTGCGGTTGTTAAATATGAAGAAAATAAATTGTATGTATCCTACCAAGGAGCCTGTGGCACTTGTCCAAGCTCTACTGCGGGCACCTTAAGCGCCATTGAAGGTATTTTACAAGAGCAGTTCAAACCAGATATTCAAGTTATTCCGCTTTAGCAGGTCGACGTTTTTTACGAAAAGCTGATTCTTCAGCCTGTAAATCCGGTGCAATGTATTCTAAAGAATCTTCGGGTCGGCTAGAAATCAAAGCCGAAGCACTGAGCTGCTGACCTTTGTTATTGGTGATAGCTTGCACGCTGACGATAGAGTTTTGCAGTTTACTAAAGCCAGTGACAGTCAGTTTTGCAGTGACCGTTTGGCCGGCTTTAATTTCACCCCACTCTTGATTAACAAAGCCACTTTCTACAGGAATCACTTGGTCTGGCAAAATCCACTGGACTGAAAAGCCTTGGGGTAAATCTTGGGTTGCGGTGATGTAGGCGATCAATTCTAAGGACTGATCTTGATCAGTGGGGGTTTCGCCATTTTGTTTTAGCGCCATTGAAAATAAAGCCAGATGCTTGGCGGCAAAGCCCACGGGCCAGTGCTTCGGATCATCCACGGATCCGGTAGTAACTTCTTTTGTGGAGTGGCTTGGAGGCCAAAAGTGAGCCATAGAAAAATAAAAAACAATGAAACTAAATACACTGGTAGCCAGCAAACCTAAAATGAGTTTGGATGATTTTATGGGACTTGGGTTTGCGGACATAAGTCGCCTCCTGTTGATTTAACAAGCCGATAAGTAGCAGTGCCACCCACTTGAAAGCTAAGTTTGTTGTAAGTGCGGGCTTTCACATTCATTAAATACCAACCAGCTGGGACCCCTGACATGTCGATGCTTTCAGACTCACTAGTGCTACCACCGGATAGCGCATTTCGACTTTGTTTAGCGATGTATGAACTTGATAATCCGCAGCCATATTGAAGGTAGTCTTGGTGATAAATATAAGTGGAGTTGTATAAAATAAGATCCAAGTCAGCTTTGGTGGAATCTGTGCCGGTGCTGGTGTAAACTAAGCTGATGGAATAAGAACTGCCATCGTGGTACATTGCAAAGAAGCGGTTGGATTTAAGTAGATTGGATTTGTTGGTATAAACGACAGTTCCATTTGAACATGACCCGGCTGAGCCAGATGTATCTACAACCGGAGTCATGGTCAAGGTGCTACAGCCATTGCTGGCCACGGACTGCAAAACATCACCATAATCAGCTTTTGTTTTGTTCTGCTTTTCTTCAGACAGTATCGCATCCCAATTGGCGTTAGTGCGGGTTGGACTATTTAAAAATTGATTGAACATACCGATGCTGCGAAAAAGAACTGAAGAAGATTTAAGTCCATTGCTTGAACTTGAAAAGGCGGACCAAATATCAGCAAAAGGAATGGCGGCACCAGCTTTTCCAGCCGAGTAATTTCCAGACAGTCCAGACTTGTACAAAGTCCGTGAAATCGAAACTTCACGGTAGGTGCCCTCACCGTTGGAACTGACAGAATCATAAGCAGAAGTGCCCCCCAGGTCAGTCAATCTAAAGGCGATGGCTTGACCAGCAGTGGTGTCGCCAGCAGAAGATTTATATCCGCGAGTATCGATGTAGTAACTGGCCAAAGTGTTTGTGGGATCTGTGCCTAATTTAACAGCGGCTTGAAAATAGTTGGCCCAGCCTTCGCTCCAAGCCAGGCGTGGATCGATAATAGAATTTCCATTGTGTGATCCGCCTGGAGATTCCGATTTGCCGTAGACATCTTCTAAAAAATGACCGTATTCATGCAAAATCACCGAGTCATCAAAGTGATCAGTATCCGAAGTTTTTACATCACTGTTCTTGCCGCCTAAAATATACAATTCACGATTGCCCGAAGAATAAAATGACAACAGGCTATCGGGGGAACCAAAATAAGAGTAGGGATTAAAACCCATCTTCCAATAAATCGTAACTTTATCAGCTACCCAAGATGAATCTGAAATTTGGGTGCGAATAAATTCATTGGCGGTTAAAATATTAAACAGAATATTAAAAGCCCCACCTTCTAATTTACTTGAAATATTTTCGTCGGCTTCGGCGGTTAAAGTGCCTACATTCAAACTAGATCCCGTGCTGTCAGTGGCTGTGAAAGCCTTAGAAATCGAATACGGGGTTTTGCCAGTGATATCTTCTAGGACGCTGACTTTGTAATAAGAGTTGAAGGATCTAGAAAATACTTTGACTGTAAAATTTCCTGCGCTCTTTCGAATTTGCAGTGAAAATGCACCATTGGAGTCTGTTTCACCGCATTGAATGCGGGCACCACTAGAATCATAAACATGCACTTCAGCATACGGGATTTCTGCAGTGCTGGTGGTCCAGGATAAATAGCCTTCGCCGCCAGAATAGACCGTGGGTCTGTATTTGAATTCCGCAGATCCAGTCACGGTGAGGGCGGTTCCACTGACTGCCGTAGCAGTGCCACAGTAAGCACTTTCTGGGGCCGAAGCTGCAGCTGTGCTTTGACTGTCATTGGCTGTCTCTAGCTTTTTGGCGCAAGATAAACTGAACCCAATTAGGCCAAGCAGTATAAAACGATAAGTCGGTTTTACCATACTAGACTTGTCGGACTTTTATCCCCAAGACTATAGACAAGTTTTAAATTTGAGTTTTCTTAAATTGAGACAGTATAAACAATAAAAAAGGCTTGCGGCCACTCTGAAACATAAACCTAAGAGCTAAGGTGGGTGGCCATGATAACAACTTCAGGCTTCTCAGTACGAGCTGAGCTTGCACACCATTGTCAGGGACAGCCCCCAATAATATGCTTGTAAGGTTTATTTTCGATGAGTTTTACGCCGTCAAACCTTCCTTATCAGTGTATAGCCATTGTTCCTTTAGGTCAATGCAGCACAATCAAAAGCTAGCATTGACTGCAGCAAGACCCTTCACTAATTTGCCTAAAAACGGGACAACAACGGCATGAGTTTAGACAACTTACAAAATTTAGATGAAACTTCTATTGACAATAAAGTTTTAACTGTGGGCCAGTTGAATTTTCAGGTCAAAGCCCTTTTAGAGTCGCAAATAGGGCAGATCTGGGTGCGGGGCGAACTTTCTAATTTCAAAGCACACACATCGGGCCATTTTTATTTTAGTTTGAAAGATGCTCAATCACAAATCAGTGCTGTGATGTTTCGGGGTTCTAATTCTAAATTGAAATTCAAGCCCCAAGATGGCTTAGAGGTCATTGTTAGAGCACGTATTTCTGTTTACGAACCTCGTGGTCAATATCAAATTGTTTGTGAGTCCATGGAACCTGTCGGAGCAGGAGCCTTACAAAAAGCTTTTGAAACATTAAAGCTAAAATTAAAAAATGAAGGCTTGTTTGAAGCTGGACGCAAAATGCCTTTGCCGGCTTATCCACAAAATATTGCCATAGTGACTTCTCCCACGGGGGCCGCTATTCGCGATATTTTAAATATTATTGCAAGACGTGCTCCATTTTTGAATGTCACTGTGGTCCCCACAATTGTACAAGGGGATGCAGCCCCTGAAAAAATTCGCCAGGCTTTAAAGTTAGCGATGAAGATCCCCCAATTGGATGTCATCATTATTGGCCGAGGTGGCGGATCCATTGAAGATCTTTGGGCCTTCAATGATGAAGAATTGGCGCGCGACATAGCAGCTTGCCCTTTTCCAATCATTTCTGCCGTGGGACACGAAATTGATTTCACAATATGTGACTTTGTTTCTGATTTACGTGCGCCTACACCTTCTGCGGCAGCTGAGTTAGTGGCTCGAAGTTCGCAAGAAATCATTCAAAAAATTTTACAACAGCAAAAAGTGATTCATTTATACATTCACCGTAAAATTGCTACTTTCAAAGATAAAGTTAGAATTTTAAGTAAAAGTCTGGTGGATCCAAAAGTTAAACTGCAAGACTTGCAAATTCGCAACGATGATTTATTGAATCGTATTTTTAATGCAATAAAAGAAAAGATATATAGTTACAAACTAAAGACCATTCAATTACAGAATCGCTTGATCGACCCCCAGCAGATTATTGAACAAAAAAAGGTACAGCAAAAAAACTTACAAGTCTTAATGCTGCGACAAATGCAAGTGATCATCGAAAAACATCGCAGTCGTTTGCTGCGAAATATGGAAGTTATAGATAGTTTAAGTCCACTGAAGGTGGTGTCTAGGGGCTACTCTATTGTAGAGTCCAACCATAAAGTGATTAAAAGTTTCAATGAAATAAAAATTGGTGAACAAGTCAGCATACAATTAGCGAATGGCGCTATTGTCGCTACCGTGGACCAACTGACAAAAGAGGGGCCTTATGGATTTTGAAAAAAAATTAAAACGCTTAGAAGAAATTGTACAGAACATGGAAAAAGGGGATATGAGCCTAGATGCCTCATTGAAACTTTTCGAAGAAGGTGTTCAATTGTCCCGTGAATGCCAAAGTCAACTGACTGCCGCCGAAGGACGAGTAAAAATTTTAACTGGCTTACAAGGCGATCAGCCCATAGTTCAAGATTTTAAACCGGAAGAACTGTAGTGTCTGAAGCCCTTTTATTTGAACAACATCGGGTTTTTTTTAATCAGTTTGCTGAAGGCTATTTTAAAAAGATTTCTGCCTATGAATCAGATCTTTTTGAACCATTAAATTCTTCAGTCAAATATTCGCTGTTACAAAATGGAAAAAGATTTCGTCCACTTTTAGCAATGCTGGTTGGAGAAGTTTTTTCCACAAAAAAAGAAGTGATTGCCCCCTTTGCTTTGGCCATTGAATGTATTCATACCTATTCTTTAATACATGACGATTTGCCTTGCATGGATAATGATGACTTTCGCCGTGGGCAGCCTACAAATCACAAAAAATACAGCGAAAGCACGGCTTTGTTGGCTGGTGATTGTTTGCTGACAGAAAGTTTTCGAATCCTAGCTGACAATTATTCGAACAGTGATTTGCTTTCACATTTGATCAAGTTGGTTTCTGTGCGTGCTGGTATTTATGGTATGGTCGGTGGACAAGTTTTAGATCTAAATGCCAAAGATAAAATAAAATCTGTGGCTGACCTTCAGCTTTTGCATCAACTCAAAACCGGAGCTTTAATTGCAGCTGCTGCTGCGGGGGCTGCCAAAATTGCTAATGTCAGCGAAGAAGACCAAAAAAATATCACTGAATTTGCTGAAACCTTGGGCCTGGCTTTTCAAGTCGCCGATGATATTTTAGATCAAGATCAAAAAAATGAAATCAACAAAAGCTTTATTTATTTTTTAGGCTTAGATAAAACTAAAACATATCTACAAGAGCTGACTGAAAATGCAAAGCAGTCTGCAAAAAGACTTTCTGTGAATAGCGAAATTTTATGTAAATTGGTTGACTACAATTTAAATAGAAATTTGTGATATGGATGATTCGACTTCAATTAAAAAGATAAGTCTCAAAAGAGTCGATCAATACCTGGTGGATCTAAAAAAAGCCAAGTCTAGAACCTATGCCCAAGAACTGATTAAAGCGGGCCATGTATTTTTAAAAACAATCCATGAAGCAGTTCAAATTATTAAACCCAGTTTATTGTTAACTGCCGAGCAAGCAGAAAACTTATTAGTAACTCAGTTAGAAAAAAAATTCGTATCGCGATCTGGTCATAAATTGGACCATGCTATCGATGAGTTAAAATTACTTTGTAAGGATAAAGTGGTTTTGGATATCGGCCAGTCCACTGGGGGCTTTACAGATTGTCTATTGCAACAGCAAGCTAAGCTAGTTTATGGCGTGGATGTGGGACACGATCAACTGGATCAAACTTTAAAAAATCATCCTAAGGTGCGATTTTTTGAAGGTATTAATGCTAGAAATTTATTTGAATTTATAAGTCAAAATCCTCAAATTGATGACAGAATTGATATGGTTGTTATGGACGTATCCTTTATTTCGATAGGTTTGATTGTACCCCAAATCGAAAAAATTCTTTCTAAGGGCGGCTTATTACTAAGTTTAGTCAAACCACAGTTTGAACTTAGCCCTTCACATTTGAATAAAAAAGGAATTGTTAAAAGCTCAAAGTCATATGCTGAAGTAGAAAAAAAGACGAAGTCTTTCTTTGCCAAAAACCAATGGACCATACACAATTACCTCAGTTCGCAGCTACCTGGAAAGGACGGCAATCATGAATTTTTTATTTTTGTTGAAAAGAAGTAATAAAGTCATTTTATTTACTAGTGTTTTTTTTCTAACTTCTTGTCAAAGTTTTAAAACCAAGCCATCCGATAAAGAAATCGGCAAATCCCCAACTCCCAGTGTTTCAGCAACAAGCAGCGGCCCTGCGGGACCTATCGGCAATCAAGAAGTGAATCCGGATCTTAGTAAAGATCAGCTACCTAAAGCCCCAGAAAATCGAATACAAAAAGTTGGAGTTATTTTTGGACCTGGTGGCGCAAAGACTTATGCATTTATAGGTGCTCTTAAAGAAATGACTGCGCAAAAGTTACCGATTGTGGCCGTGGTGGGTGTCGAATTTTCTGCTTTAATAGCGGCAGCCTACAGTCATCGTTTACAAACCAATGAAGTCGAATGGCAATTGCTTAAATTTCAAGAGGACGATATTTTCAGTAGAAATTATTTTGCCACAGAATCAAAAGGCGCCAATAGCGCGGCCTGGAAATCATTTTTAGATGGATTTTTTTCGCAGGTCTCTTTGGAAAAATTTAGTATACCTTTTGCCTGTCCCTCTAGAAATTTAGAAAAGGGTCAGGTTTTTTTGCTTAATCGTGGACGCGGTGATCAAGTGATGAATTATTGTGTGCCATACCCCCCTCTATTTAAACCCTACAATCAAAGCGTATCCGCCATACGTGAAATTAAACTGTCTGCTGAATTTTTAAGACGTAAGGGAGCTCAAAAAATACTTCTTGTGCAAGCTTTAGAAAAAAATCCTAGACTTTATTCAAAAGACCAAAACAAAGCCGAAGATATAATTTGGAAAGAAATTGCTTATGACTATAGTATAAAAAATGAAGCGATCATTGATGAAGTTTTGTATTTAGACACAACACAGGTGGGAATTATGGAGTTTAATAAAAAACGCGATATAATTCAAATAGGGCAATCTGAAACAAAAAATAAACTTCCATTGATTTTGCAAAAGTGGGGTCTGTAGTGTCTAGAAAGCCATTAGAAAATATACAACTATTTTTAAATCGACGCTTGAAGTTGCGCGAAAAAATTAAAGGGGCTGCGCTGGTCTTGTTCAGTCATCCTGAACAGCTTCGTAATAATGACGTACATCATCCTTATCGTGCTGATTCTAATTTTTATTATTTAACAGGTTTTGAAGAGCCTGAATCTGTATTTATTTTTCGTCCAAATCAAAAACCAGAAAGTATTTTATTTGTTAGAAAAAAAGATAAAGTCCGTGAAACTTGGGATGGTTTTCGTTATGGTCCTGAAGAAGCGCAGAAGGTTTTTGCAGTGGATGCTGCTTATTTAGTGGATGATGTGGTCAAAGAAGCTGCGGTCTTACTTAAGGACATGGACACTATTTATCACAGTTTATTTAAAAATCCTGAAGCAGATAAGCTGCTGAGTGATATTTTAGCCACTGCTAAAGCGCAAACGGGCAGGTCTGGGCGCAGTACTCCTTCCATTTTAAGCAGTGATGCAATATTGGCTGAATTAAGAATTATAAAAACAGATGCTGATATTGCCAATCTGCGTACGGCTTGCGATATAACATCCAAGGCTCACGATGAAGCCATGAAATACACAAGGCCAGGACTGAATGAAAAAGAAATTCAGGGCTGGATGCAATATCAATTTCTAAAAAATGGCGCAGCCAGAGAAGGCTATAATTTTATTGTCGCTGGTGGAAATAATGCGACGACGTTGCACTATAATTTTAATGATCAAGTTTGCAAAAATGGTGATTTACTTTTGATCGATGCTGGTGCCGAATACAATTATTTCACATCCGATATCACCAGAACATTTCCAATATCTGGTAAATTTAGCGTTGAACAAGCTAAAATTTATCAAGGTGTTTTGGATGTGCAGAAAAAAATCATTGCTTTGATTAAACCTGGGGTTCCATACAGTTCTTTACAGGAACAGACCATTGATAGTTTGGTTGATTTTTTATTAGAATTGGGTTTTTTCACGGGTCGGAAAGCAGACGTTATTTCCTCGCTGGAATATAAGAAGTACTACCCCCATGGTATTAGTCACTGGTTAGGCATGGATGTGCATGATACAGGACTGTATATTAAAAATGGAAGTTCTATATTATTAGAAGAGGGCATGTGTTTGACCGTAGAACCTGGTTTATATTTTCCGATCGATGATACTTCTATCCCTGAAAAATATCGTGGCATAGGAGTGCGCATTGAAGATGATATTTTAGTTACAAAAACTGGCTGCGAGGTATTAACTACCGCGGCCAAAGAAATTTCGGCGATCGAAAAACTCATGTCTTAAAATCCATTCTAAAAATTGCAAATCCTGTGCTGCAGATAAGTGCACACAGGGCCTAAATAAAGGAATGTTTTATCCAATTTTTGACTTCAGCTTCTTTTTGTAAAGTTTGTTCAGCCTTATACAGCTTATCGTCGGGCCGAGTGGATGTTACAGCCAAAGCCATATGAGTAGCGGAGCTTAATAAATCAATATCACCATTTGAATTGCCAGAAGCAAAAAAAGGTCTTTGCCCTTTGGTTTTTTGCAGCAAAGCCTCAACTTTGCCGGCTCTGTAAGTGATGGCGCCATTTTGTTTGGAAGTCACTAGACCATTGTCTATAACAGTCTCTACACCTAAAACATTATCTGCTGGTATTCCTAGTGCATTAGCCCCAGGCTCTACGGACCATTTTACTGAGGCTGTAATGACAAAAACTTTAACCTGATGGTCATGCAGCCATTGAATCAATTTAACCTGCTCTTCAAAAAAAGGCACAGGGTGTAGAGTATCTAAATTCTTCTTGGCCCATTCATGTACGGTTGGTAGGGGAACGCCTTGATGTATTTGTGCCAGCCATAAATAAGCATCTTCGGGTTTTTGTAATTTCAAATTATGGTAATGCTCCCAGGGTTGGTCTGGCAAAGGCACTAATTTATTTTCGATTTGGTATGAAAAATAAGCCTCACCAAAGTCTGTATCCCACAAAGTGCCGTCGGCATCAAAAGCCGCCACTAAAGATTCATTTGCCTTTTTAGCTAATGAGTAAGACCTTTCCAGCTCATCCCAGATTGATTTTGAAAATGATTTGTATTTCATAAAAAGGATGTATCAAATAAAGTTATAGTCTGACAAGGAGAACTGTCATGTCCATACAGCTAAGAATTTTGCAGTTAGAAGACTTAGAAAGCCTTCTTGAATTTGAACAGAAAAAAGGCAAAGAAATTTTCTTAGATGAAATGGAACAGATATTCGCGCAATGGAATTCAAAAGCCAGAAAAGAATCCTTAGAATATTATCTTCCCCTGGGCTGGAGCTTTGTGGCCATTGATACAGAACTGGATTTGTCCCAAAAAAATGGTTCCATTGTGGGCTATTTTTTGGGTCAAGCACTGCTATTTATAGATGGGCAAACTCAAAGTTTATGGATTGAACATTTGCAATATTCATCGCTGCAAGCCCGTGACGAACTTTGCGAGTTGGCTTATAAATTAGGTCGAGAAAAACATTTGCAGAAAGTGTATTTTCCACAAGGAGTAGCATTAAATAGCAGTGTACAAATATTTAAGCCTGAAGTGTGGAATCCGCAAATTCTTGCTGTCAAAACAACCAAAGTGAATTGAGTCTATGAATAGATCAGAGCACATAAATAAACTTCAAAATAATAACTTTGATTTGTTTATTATCGGTGGTGGTATTAATGGTGCCGGTATTGCTAGGGATGCATCGATGCGTGGACTGTCCGTGGCGTTGGTAGAGGCCAAAGATTTCGCATCTGGAACTTCATCAAAATCCAGCAAGCTGATTCACGGGGGAATACGTTATCTAGAAAATTTTGATTTTCATTTGGTGTTTGAAGCACTCAGTGAAAGATCATGTCTTTATCAAATGGCGCCTCACCTGGTTCATCCGCTTAGATTTATGATTCCCTTATTTGCTGACAGCCGTGTCGGCATGTTCAAAATGGGTTTGGGTATGTGGTTGTATGATGCCCTTTCTTTGTTCCGTGCCCCAAAATTGCACGAAAGACTTAATGCTGAAGAAACACAATTGCGTATGCCAATATTAAAAGAGCATAATTTAAAAGGCTCCTATGTTTATTCCGATGCTTATATGGATGATGATCGATTGGTGCATGAAACTTTAAGATCTGCCATACAGCACAAAGCTGTGATTAGTAATTATGTGAAGATGGATTATCTAAAAAAAAATGATGCATTGGGTTTATATGAAATACAATGTAGGGATGCAATCAGCGGCCAAGTTTTTACAGTGACTGCTAAAAAAGTGATTAGCACTGTCGGGGCATGGACGGATGAAGTTGGAAAAAATATAAATTTAAATTGGACAAAAAAACTAAGGCCCACTAAAGGGATACATCTGACTTTGCCTAAAGACAGATTGCCCTTGCAAAGCGCAGTGGTTATGGGAGCAGAAAATAGCGATAGAATCGTTTTTGCGATTCCAAGACATGAAATGGTGATTATCGGCACTACTGATACGGATTACCACGGATCCCCCACAGATGTCGGGGCCACAGCAGAAGATGTTAGCTATCTGCTAAAAGTGGCACAATCTTATTTTCCTAATGCAAAATTGCAAAATTCAGATTTTATTGCCAGTTACGCAGGCGTTAGACCCTTGGTCAAAGATGATGCTGGAAGTGAAGGTAAAACCAGTCGAGAGCACTCCATATGGACAGACCAAAATAGTGGTGTTACCTTTGTAGCGGGTGGTAAGTATACAACTTATAGATTGATAGCACAGCAGGCAGTGGATTTTATTTTTGGCAAAAAAAGCGTGGTAGATACTAAAGTTAGTTTGAATTCATGGACTAGCCCAATGTCTTATCAAGAGTCTTTATCCAAAGTGCAGGAGTTTAGTGACAAGTACTCAGTCCCTGTGCATGCTGTAAAAATGCTTTGTGAAAGATATGGAATGGAAACACCAGAAATTTTACATAAATATAAGCAATATAAAAACTACTGGCAGATCGAGGCGGCCCAAGCTATTGAAACTACAATGTGTTTAAATTTACTAGACTTTTATACCCGCCGAGTTCCTTTATTCTTAGCGGAAAGAAATCATGGTCTGGATTATATGAATGATATTGCGATTGTGTTTCAAGAACTGTTAAATTTAATTGATGCTCAGATAGAATTGCAAAAAAAAGATTTAACAGAATTTATCAACAAAGAATTGGCATGGAAAAGGTGTACAGATGAGTGATGCAAAATTTTTGCTATTAGTAGAAGATGAAACAGATTTAGCAGATATTCTAAAAGATGAATTTGAATCTTTAGGCTATGAAGTAGCCCATGCAGAAAATGGAAAAAAGGCATTGGATTACTATCAAGAAGTCAAAGATGGTAAACGACGAATAGATGCCATCTTATCTGATTTTGATATGCCAAAGATGAATGGTATTATGATGTTGAAAGAAATTCGCAAGCTTGGCTATCAGACCCCTTTGGTCTTTTTATCTGGATATGGAAGTGTAGAAAAGGTGAATCAAGCTAAGAGTGCTGGCGCAATGGAGTTTTTAAATAAACCTTATAATCGGGCCTTGTTGATAGAAACAATGGAAAAGGCTGTAGAAGTTGGACAGAAGTTAAAATAACAGACGTCTTATGCAGATTTTCTTAGATTCGGATGCATAATTGTGTGCAAGCAATCCTTAAGCTCTGCAATATTACCCTGAAAATCTACGGCATTTAACTTTACTGCCTCTTTGGGCATTCCATAAACCACACAAGATTCTGCATCTTGAACAGCTGTAAAACATCGCCCAGTTCGTTTTAAGGACAATAAGCCTTCTGCACCGTCGCGCCCCATTCCTGTTAGTAAAAATGCAGCACATTTTATTTTTAATTTTTGAGCAGAGAAAAATAAATGATCTACACTGGGCCTGTGCCCAAACATAGGATCATCAGACGAGTGGAGTATTTTTAGCTTTGGACCAGGTTTTTCGATACCAATATGGTGATCTCCAAATGACATGTATAAATTATTTTTTTGTAGAAATGCCCCTTTTTCTGAAGAATTTAAAGTTAATCCTGAATTCAAAGCAACTCTTTCAGCAAAGGCTTTGGCAAAATGATGATTGATGTGCTGAACAATAATGACGGGTGGACATGGCTGAGGAATATTTTCTAATAATTTACAAATTGCTTCTGGTCCACCAGTGCTTGCGCCAATAAGAATGACATCGGGTTCACCTTGAAATTGAATATCACTAAATTTATCAACGAAAGCTTTGGTGACATGACTTTGTTCATGAAGGCTAAAACAAGAGTGCCCTAAGGTGGACATATTATAATTGTGTGCAGGAAAAGTTTCGCTGTGGCCTAATATTAAAATTCCTGTTTTTGGTGTAAGATGTTGAATTAGTTTTTCTGTAACTTTGATTACAGATTCAGCATCAAAATAAATTAAAACATTTCTGCATAAGATGATATCAAAGGGCTCAGAACTTTTGTATTTTTCTATCAAGTTATGTTGAAAAAATGATGTTCTAGATAAAATATCTTTATACAGAGTGAACGTGGCTCCATCTTCATGAATTAAATTTTGAAATTGTCTTGGTATTTGCTGAAGCTCTTCTTTAGAATAGGTTGCAGCAGTGGCTTTTTTAACAGATACGGGGTCTAAATCTGAACCAAAGAGTGCGTAATCAAATCCTATATGGGTTTTGCGATACTGTTCTAGCAAAAGTCCAATACTGTAGATCTCTTGACCAGTGGAGCAAGCTGCAGACCAAACCGTAAATTTTTTACTGGGAGTTCTTTTAAAATGTTTATCAGCATTTTCTAGTAAAATTTCAAAGTGAGGCCACTCGCGAAACCAAAAGGTTGTATGTATGGTGATCGCAGATAAAAAAAGATCCCATTCTTTAGGGTCAGAATCCAACTTTACTAGATAATTTTTTAAAGAACCGATGGAAAGTTCATTTATTCTTCTAAATATATTTGAAATGATGACTTCTTTTCTGTAGTTGCCCTGTTGACAAGTTCCAGTTAACTTTTCTGTCATTTCAAAAAGTAAATCTATTTCTTCCTGGGATAAGTTCATAATACTATGATGCCTTATCCATTTTTTCTAGGTCTTTAGTACTCTCGTTTTCTTTTTGCTCTGAAGTGTGAACATATTTTTCTAATAACTTAGAAGCCATTTTTTTAGTTGTAGCAGTTGTAGAGTAGCTAGTGCTATCTACCGTAGAATCTTGCTTATTATTTTTGCTGTATAAACGATTAAGAATAGAACTTTTTCCATCACCTTGAACAAGTTTACGAATTGATTTCATTATCTCTGATAGGCGTTCACTTTGATCAACCAGCTCGTTGGCAGATTGAGAGGCCTGTTTAGAAGCGGCACTATTTTTTTGCGAGTTTACATCCATTTGATTCATGGCTTTTGTTATTTGTTGTATACCTAATTCTTGTTGTTGTGATGCTTCTGTAATGCTGCGAACTTGGCCCGCTATATTTTTTATGGAGCCGGCGATTTCATTAAAACTTTTAAGAGCAATTTCACTAACTTCGTTGCCCTTTTTTACCCGCTCTTGAATCATTTCTAACGTATCTGAAACTTCACTTTGACTTTCTGAAAGCAAGGATTGAATTTCTCTGGCGGCATTCCCGCTCATTTGTGCTAAATTTCCTACCTCTTCCGCAACCACGCTAAAACCTCGTCCATGCTGACCGGCACGTGCCGCTTCAATAGACGCATTGAATGAAAGCAGTTGAGTTTTGAAGACAATGTCGTTAATAACAGCTGTTTTAGTATTGATTTCTTGAATAATTCTGGAAATGGATTGAAGTTGTTGATTGGCTTGTTGAATGGACGCCATTGAACTTACCATGTCTTTCATTACCTCGCGGCCCTCTTCACTTTTAGTTGAAACTTCTTGTGATGATTTTAAAGATTCTTTGGCACTGCCAACTGTCTGAGACACCATACTGCCAATTTCACTTAAAGCTGAAATAGATTCTTGAATGGCAGCAGAGTGTTCGTTACTAGCTTCAGCCACACTTCCTGACGCTAAGCCCAGCTGCTGACCCATCTCAAAAGTTTGTGCAACATTCTGTTCAAGTCTATCTGAAACGGTCATAAAAGATCGACCTATGTGTTTAGCAACAGCGTAGGCGACTATTTGTGCTAAGAGCATTATGCACAATAATGTTAAATAATAATTGCTTTCAGCATTACTCATAGCCCCTAAAGCATTATTTTTGGGGACTTGTATAAGTATTCCCCATCCTAATGAATCAATAAATTTTTTTGTTTTGATTGGAGCAAAGCTAACAACAGCTTCTTTGCCATTTTCAATTTTTGCAAAAACAGCGCCAGACAATCCATTGATTAAGCGAACTGCTGGTTCAAAACCACTTTCAACTAAATTTAATTTTCCAATCGTCTTAAAATTATGTACGGTCTCAATATTTTTAGCTTCTGATAAAGGATAATAATCAAACAAAACCAAGCCGTTTTTATTTAGTAGAGTCATTTGTATATTTTTGTGCCCACGCGCTAAGATTGTCTGATATAAATTGATAAACTCCTGTTCGACCCATTTAAAATTTGCACGATTTGACATTACACCGATAATATTTCCTTTATTATCTTTAACTTGTGCAGAAAAACTACTGCCATATTTTTTTTCTTTGTATATGAGTGAAGCAAATGGATCAATATGAGGGTTTTCGACATAAACACCAGAAAAACCTTTAGTTGCGTCTTCAGTAAATTCACCGTTGATTGCTGATTTAAACCATGGCTCACGAGAGTAATCTAAATTGTAAAGCGTAGAAACATCAATTTTTTTACCATTTGAATCTTTAGTATTTACTGCTATCAGTTTTCCTTTTGTATCAACAAACAAAATCAAGTCATATATTCCATACAAACCAGAGTAATTATTAAGGGCTTCAATCATATCAATCTGTGATCCATCAACATGAAATAGCTTATTGCTCGAAAAAGCTCGAATATCCCCGTATCTTTCGTAAAACTGAGCGCTAATAGAATTTGTTAAAGATATGGTATCGCTCAAGAAAGATTCCTTAACATGGTCAATCAGTTTTTGATTAGTACTGCGAAACTGCAGAGCGGTCACGACTCCGAAAATCAGCAAAATAAAAAAACAAAGTCCACTTATTTTGGTTGTTAAAGATAAATATAAATTCTTTTTCATATTGGACTCCATTACACTGCTACCTTTGATGTTTGTAGTTCATCTGATAATGCTTTTAGTAAATCGACTAAAACTAACATTTGTTCTTTATGCTTAGCTATACCTATAAGGTACTCTTTCTGTATCTTAGATTTTATGGGAACATTCAATTCTATTTGATCTTCAGCAATAAAAGTAACCGCTTCGATTTTATCAACAACAGCCGCAACGGGCCCAAAAGGGGTTTCGCAAACCAATAATGGTGTTCTAATTTTTCCTTTTGCTGGTTCGACATTTAGCTTTTTTCTTAGATCTATTACACCAACAATTGTTCCGCGAATATTGATCACACCTAAAAAATAATCTGCCATATTAGGTACAAACTTTGGCCTTTGATACTCAATGACCTCTCTGGCATCTAATAATCGAATGCCATAGATTTCTCCACCAATATTGAATACAATCCAACGATTTTTTTCATCTTTCATGCGGCCGCCTCCGGATAAGAGATGCTGGTATAGTATTTTTTTACTACACTCTGTAAATCAATGATTAAACCAGGTTCTCCGGTGGCAAAAATTGATCCGCCTGAAAAACCAAAGGCATTCGCCAACTCTCCAGTAAGTTGCCTAACCACTATCTGTTGCTGACCTAAAATTCCATCTACGACAAAAGCAAGTCGAAGCTTATCTATTTTTGCTACTAAAGCAACTTTTGGGCGACGATACTTTGCCGGTTGGGCCATCTGTGGTGGTAGAAAATCTTCTAAATACTTAAAGGGAAGATGAGATCCCCTAACCTCAATCATCGACTTATCATCGCTGACTACATGATCTTTTATATTAATAATTTCTTCTATGCTTGCTACAGGAATCGCATAGTTCAATCCACTTAGATTAATAACTAAGGCATCTACAAGACTCAAAGATGTTGGTAGTAAAATTGTAAATGTAGTACCCTCACCCTTTTGGCTTACTATATCAATTTTTCCTTTTAATTCTTCCACTGCCTTTTTTACAACATCCATACCCACGCCACGACCCGACACGCTTGTTACAGATTCAGCTGTTGAAAAGCCTGGTAGAAAAATTAAATTGAAGCATTCTTCATTTGACAACGTCGTGTGAGCAGCAATAAGGCCATTTTCTATGGCTTTATTTTTTATTCTTTCGGTATCTAAACCCTTCCCATCATCTTTAATTGTTAGGGTTACTCCACTGGATTCGTTATCTGCAGCGATTAAAATGGTGCCAAACTCCTGTTTTCCACATGCAATTCTTAAGTCCGCGTCTTCAATTCCATGATCAATGGCATTTCGCAAGATATGTGTTAATGGGTCAATGATTTTTTCTATAACTGTTTTATCTAATTCTACATTTTCTCCAGAAAATTCTACTTGAATTTTTTTACCTAGATCTTTTGCTAATTCTGTAGCACTTCTTTCGATTCTTTGAAAAAGGGGCTGTATGGGTAACATACGCAAAGAAAGTGCCTGCTCATAGAGTTCGCGAGTTAATTTTTTACTTAAATAAATAGAATTTTGTGCTGTTGCTGAAGAGTCCTTAAGCTCAGTATTTCTTGCATGCCATATAATAGATTGGTGAATGGATAACTCACCAATGATTTGTATCAACTGATCAAGCTTTAAAGCTGAAACTCTTACAGACTCATCGATTGATTTTTTATTTTTAGGTGTATTTAATTTTTCATCTTTTTTAATTTTTACATTTTCAGTTTTAGCACTTTCGGCAGTATCAACAGCGGCACTTATATTAAAGTGAAGTGCAAAATTAAAATTAAAAATTTCTAGCTGCGGACAAAACTGAGGATTTGTATTCAGTTCTTGAAGCCAGTTCATAATGATCGTGTGAATTTCAAAAAAAAGTTTTACGTGTTCTGAATTGCATAAAACTTTACCGTCACGCAATAAAATAATTCCATCTTCTACTGCATGAATAAATTCACCGAAAGCATTTAATCCGACCGACCTTGATGCGCCTTTTAAATTGTGAGCTATTCTACACAAGCTATTAAATAGGTCAGTAGAAGGATTTTTTTCAATTGCAATACTTATTGCTTCCCACTTAGTTAATGAATCATTAACTTCTTCTATAAAAAAAGTAAGCATTTCTAAATCAACTTCAGCCATAGGAAACGTTTCGGTAATAATTCAAAAAAATTAATGGCTTATTAGGTCTAGCAAATTGGAACTTGTTCCAATGAGTCTAAAAAGCAGTAAATAAAATTAAGAAGCTAAGCGACGAATATTTAAATGACTTTGGTCTAGGGGAAGGTGTATTACAACTTTAGTATTAGAGCTGTTATGATCAAAATAAATTTTTCCATTGTGTGAATCAATGATTTTTTTAGATAGGCTTAAGCCTAGTCCTGTACCATGTCCTTGTTCTTTTGTTGTGAAAAATGGTGTCATTAGCTTTTCTCTAACACTAAGTGGAATTCCAGGGCCACTATCTGTTATAGTAAGTATAATTTTATTAGAAAGGTTTTGGGCGTCAATATGAACCCATCTTTCTTGCTGATTTTTTACCGCATCCAATGCATTGTTTAGAATATTTATAAAAACCTGACTTATCTGTATTGCACGACATTCAAATGTAGGAAGACCATCTATATTTGTAATTTTAAGTTTTACGTTACCAGATAAAAGTCTTGTTTCACAAAAAGGCAAAGTATCTTCTAGAATCTTTCGAACTGTTGTTTTTAAAATTTCCTCATTCTCATTGTCTCCTGAAAATGACCTTAAGCCCTTTACAATTCTTGAAATTCTTTCTACGGTGCTCTGTATACTTAAAAGGCTGTTAATAATAAAATCATTCTTTTCAATATTACTAATTTTACTAATTTCCATTATAATTTGTTGGGCTTTTAAAGAAATTATTGCCAAGGGATTATTTATTTCGTGAGCAATAGTGCTAGACATTTCCCCAAGGGCCGCCATTTTAGAAGAACTTTCCAGCTTTTCGCGTTGTCTTGTTAACTCTTTTTGCGCTTCTTTTTGTTCTTCAATATCCATAAAAAATAAAACAATTTCATTTTTAGAAACTTTTTGTAAAATTAAAATATGCATGCGTCTTTGCTGTGAAGATTCGCCGTCAATAAGTAATGAGATCTCTTTTGTTTCCAAATTAACATTAGACTTTTCAAATCTATTTATGAAGAAAGTAAATTGACTTAAAAACATATCATCAGAAAATACTGATGCACTTTTTCTATCTAATTCTGGTTTAATTAACTGATCAATTTTTTTATTATGAATTTTAATTCGTCCATCGTTAATTAGACAAAGACCTCCGGGTAAACTATCAATAACTTTTTGCAAAGAAAATTGCCCGTCTACAATTTTTGTCCATTCTTTTTCAAAGACCTCTCTTTGTCTATATAAGAAAATGAAGAAAATAAAAACGATGGTTGGAAATGAAAATTTAAATTGTGTATCAATGGTATAAGAATAAAGTGTGGCTGGAAATAAAGTAGTGATTTGAAATAGTAAAAAACTTTTTTTCGAAATACTTAAACTAAAAGAAGCAGCTGATGATAGTCCTGCAAGTACAAAGTATGCAATTGTAACATAATATATATTTTCGTCTTTCTGCATTTGAATCAGTATAATCAAGGTGGACCATAAAGCCGCGTTTAAAAAAATATTTATATTCAGATAGTGCAGCCAGTTTTTATCTGATGATTTAGAATATTTCTCTTTGCCTAATGCCAATCGCATTAGGCAAACTGCTGATAAAGAAAAAACAATAACAACTTTCAGCCAATAATGATTTGTAAAAGATAATCCAATTAACACGGTTGCTAAAAGCAAAGCCATTTGACCAATAGCCGCCGAAACAGATCTTTTTGCCAACTCTGATTTTCTAAGGTCATTCAGATAAATTGTATATTCATCAGCCTTCATTTTTTATTTATGAGACTTTCTTTTTTGTGTTAACTACCTGCATTAGCCCAATCATTTTTTTCGCTTTATTTGTTTGTTCTGGATCAGCCTCATCTTTTTCTAATAAAACTAACTGTTCTTTTCGTTTTTGAATAGAAATACATCTTTCAACAGAAGATGTTAAATCATCTTTTGAATATGGTTTTTCTAATAGGTCCCCAGCGCCAAGTCTTAACGCAGCCAAGGCTACTTCTCTTTCGCCATTTCCTGTTTGAAAAATAATTGGGCAAGTATGTCCTAAAGATCGGGCAATTTTTATAATCTCTATCCCAGATATTCCCCCTGGTAGATTGACATCTGAAATTATCAAAGAAACCATATTACTTTTTAACAAGGCTAAAGCCTCTTCACCATTTGAAGCGCGAAGAACAGTAGTAAATCTTGATTTTAATGCTTCTGATATAAAGTCTATTAATTCAGGCTCATCTTCGATAATCAATACAGAGTCAAACATAAAGAGTTCCTTAATTAAATGGTTCCAGTTCGTTTTAAACTAATTTCGGTTTGTTTTTTAGAAAGTTCAATCAATTTTTCTGCAATTCGATTTAAGGGTGAAATAAATTCTGCGGCACCAAGTTCTATCGCTTCCCTGGGCATTCCGAATACAACACATGAATTTTTATCTTGAGCTATTGTTCTAGCGCCATTGTTTCTAAGTTGTAATAGCCCTTTTGCGCCATCCGCACCCATTCCTGTAAGAATGCAACCGATGATATTTTTTAATTTTAAATCAGCAACTTGATGAAATAAGTAATCAACAGAAGGTTTATGCCTATTCACTGGCTCTGTATCGTTGACTGAAATTTTTAATTCACTTCCTTTTTTACTTAAACCCATCTGTTTGCCCCCGGGTGCTATAAGTACTAGGCCCGGTCTGGGGATATCTCCATCGACGGCTTCACGGACCTCAAATTCACATAGTGTATCTAGTCTATGTGCCAATGCTGTAGAAAATACTGCAGGAATATGTTGGACAATAAGTATGGGAGGAATTCTTTCTGGCAAAGATTGCAAAATCACCCTTAAGGCCTCGGTACCACCAGTAGAAGATCCGATAACAATCATTTTATTAAAATCTAATTCAGCAGACGCGTGTTTCGTAATTGTTGGTTCAAAAATTTCTATAACTTTTGCTTGCGAGGCCATTTTTACACTCTCAATAATTTTTAACTTAGCAATATCTAAGTCCTTCATGCTTGGTTTTTGTATATAGTCTACTGCACCAGCCTCTAAAGCATTTAAAACTTGTGGCCCTTCTTCTTTGCTGATGGAGCTTATCATAATTGTAGGTATTTTGTATTTAGGCATTATTTTTTTAAGTAAAGTGACCCCATCCATTTCTGGCATATGAATATCTAATGTAATAACATCAGGTTGATACTTTAATATTAGACCTTCAACTTCAGATGGTTTTTCAGCTAAAGCAACAACATCAATTTTAGTATCTTCAGAAAGAATACTAGACAATAATTGTCGTATAGTTTTTGAATCATCAACTATAAGTACCTTTATTTTTTTTAAATCGTCTTCTGTTTTGGAAATTGATTGAGTTTCAATAGATTTAGAAATTTTAATTGAGGCTTTTTTACTTTGATATATCAAATCATATTCAAAATCTTTAAAAATCATTTTTTGCGGTTTAATTTTACAAACATCTAATATTTGTTTTATAGCAACTGCATACTGTTCTAAAGAAATTAGTTTAAAAACAATCTTATCAAGATCAGATTTTAATTGTGATTTAATTTCTAGAATTGATTCGTTTAAAACATGTTCATTTATGGATTTAAAATAAATCAATCGATTTTCTTTAGACTGATTTTCGCAGTATAAAAATGTTCCATTGGATTTAAGAAAAATACAGTCATCCATTTGGCTGTATATTTTAAAAGTAGTGATATCTATAATGGATATAACTTTTAATTTTTCCATGCTTAATCCAAGTTCTCTTCAGAGATAGACATAAAACTGGTTGCAGGCGCAATGAATGAAGATTTGTCTTTGATCTCTATATAGTTTTTCTCATTAGTTTCAGGTAAATCTTCCAGGATCCAGTAGATGTTAATATTTTTATTAAAAAAGTTGACAGCGTTTCCAGAGGGAAGACCTAAAATCATTGCGGCACATTTTTTCTGTTTTATTGCACCTTCGATGCTTGAGGGTATACTTTTTAAGTCATAAATAAATATTTCACCGCTTTTACTAATTAGGTTATCAGCACAGACATTGATTTTCAATGCAGTTTTCTTTTTTAGTTCATTTGCATAAACATCCAACGCATCTTTAGCCCCCTCTACCAAAATAAGTAAGTGGGGATCTGAAGGTTTCATTTGACTAACAATTGTATCTATAACTTTTTTATGAGTTAAACCGCCAATTAAAATTCGTAATTTGTTTTCGGGGTTTGATATGATAGAACTTTTTTTGAAACTTAAATCAACTTCGCTAGGGCCTTTTTTAGAGGTAGAGTATAAAACCGCAGATTTAAGCTTGGTCCTAATTTCATCAGAACGTTCAGCTAAATTTTGTAAAGACGGCTTTTCGATATAATCTGAAGCGCCTAACTCTAAAGCTTTTAAGGCCGTGTCTGCATTTTCACGATTTACAGAAGAAATCATGACAATGGGCGGGTGATTCGCATTCATATTTTGTTTTAAATAGGTAATGCCGTCCATTTCTGGCATATGAATATCTAATGTCATTAAATCAGCCTTGGTCGTCTTCATTAGTTCCATAGCAATTTTTCCGTTTGCTGCTGTGGCAACAATTTCAAACCCATAGGCCTTATCTAAAATTCGTTTTAATAACGTTAGTATACTTGGCGAATCGTCAACGCAAATAACTCGTATAGGTTTATTTTCAGTTTTAGCAACCGTATCAATACTAATGGAGGTTTGTTTTGGAGTAGAAGTTGTGACGGCATCTTTTACAGTTGACGAAATTGGCTCGACCACTTTAAGTGCAGTAGATTTTTTAACGTATATGGAAGGTCCAACTGGTTTTGCATCAACATCTAGTCCGTTTAAACTTTCAGAAATTCCTAAAAAAAGCAGCCCTGTGTCGGTCAGTTGTTTCATAAAAAATTGTGAAATACTTTGTATTTGATCTGGTGAAAAATAAATAAAAACATTTCGACAAAAGATAATATCAAATTTCATGGTAGAAAATTTATTTGAAGGTTGTATTAAGTTAAATGTTTCAAAGTGACATTGAGATTTAATACTAGGTTTTGCTTTTACATACTCAGAAATCTCGCCACTGCCTCGAGCCCAATGATTAGCAGCCAAAGCCATAGGTATTTGTTTAATATCTTTATAAGGATAGACGCCATTGTTAGCAATTTTGACAGATTCAGGATCAACATCAGTTCCCCAAATTTCAAATTCAATTCCTGGTGCTATAGCAGGTAAAATGGCAGTTAAGAACATAGATAATGAATAGACCTCTTGCCCTCTAGAGCACGCAGCAGACCATATTCTTATTTTTTTATCGCCCCGTTTTTTGACTTCTGATAATATTTTATTTATTCCAGTATTTTTTAAAAATTCAAAGTGTGCAAACTCTCTAAAAAAATAGGTGTGATGAGTTGTGATTAATGACAGCAGTATTTGACTTTCTTCTGCCCATTTATTTTTTAGACGATCTATATAATCATTGGGATTATCAAGTCCTAAACGAATCATTCTAGAACGCACTCTATTTTCAACCATAGTGAATTGTTTTTCACCAAGCTGAATACCAGCCATCTTTCCTACTAAAGCAGAAACTTCACGTACGACTTTTGAAAAATCCTGATTTTCACCAGGCAAGCTTATTGCTACTTTAGTGTTAGACATTCAAAAACCTCTTATTTGCCTGCTATGCCGCATGTTGGGATGTTGTCGTTTTTTTCATCGCTGACTTATCTTCTGCGTTTAGAGTTTTATATATATCTAGGATCAAAGTTAACTCTTTGTCTTTTCTATATACACCAGTAACGTATTCAGAGCCTTTTTGACCTTCGATATAAGGTTTTTCTGACAGCTCATTTTCTTTTGGTGCTATCACCGAATCAACCGAGTCAATGATGACCCCAAGGTATTGTCCGTGAAGATCAATAATTATTACACAAGTTTCTTCCGTGGTTTGGGGCTTGATACCGAATTTGACCCTTAAATCTATAGCAGATATAACTTGTCCTCGAATATTCATTATTCCAACAAAATGAGATGGTGTGTGTGGAATAGGCGTAAATTCAGGCAAAGCTAAAACTTCTTTTACACTCAGTAACGGAATAGCGTACTTTTCATTACCCAAGTGAAAACTTAAAAATCTAGATTCAGCAACTGATTTAGAATTTTCTTCACTCATGAGGCTCTCCTTATTTCTCGTCTGGAACTTGTTTTTGATGATTGAGAGAATAAATCAATGGGTTCAATTATAAGTGCAGGTCGACCATCGCCCAAAATCGTACTTCCGGCAAAACCGTTTAAATATTGAATCTCTTCACCCAATTGCTTAGTTACAACTTGGTATTGTCCAATAATATCATCGACCATCAATGCAAATGGTTTAACGCCAGTTCGCACAATAATTGCGATCATTTCATTCGAAGCAGCACTGGATTTTCGACCCAAAAGATGTGCCAGGCGAACGGCTGGGATATTTTCTCCACGCAACATCAACACATCACCAATTCCCGTTAAAGTTTTAAGATCTTCTGTTTTAGGACTGACTGATTCATGTACATGTGCCAAGGGCACAACATATCTTTCAGTGCCGCATTTAACGACCATGCCGTCTATGATAGCCATTGTCAGCGGCAACATAATCTTAAATGTTGTGCCTTTAGTAATTTGCGAATCAATAAATATTTCCCCAGAGATTGCTTCAATATTGGTACGAACAACATCCATTCCGACTCCACGACCAGATATGTCGGTTGTTTGTTCTTTGGTAGAAAAGCCTGCTGCAAAAATTAATTTGTAAGCTTCTTTATCAGATATTGTATTGTTCGCTTTTAAAATGCCTTTTTTGATTGCAACAGATTTTAATTTCTCGGGATCTAACCCTCCGCCATCGTCATTGATTTCTATCACTAATTTTCCAGATTGATTGTAAGCACTCAGTTTGACAGTGCCTTTGGCCGGTTTGCTTCTTTCAAGACGCAAATCTTTAGCTTCTATTCCATGGTCAACAGCATTTCTAATTAAGTGAACTAAGGGGTCATTGATTTTTTCTAAAATTGTCTTATCCAATTCAGTTTCTTCGCCAAAAGTCACCAATTGAACTTCTTTGGCTAAGGCCTGGGCCGTATCTCGTACAATTCGTTGCATTTTTTGAAAGGTAGGTTTTACGGGAACCATTCGTAAGCTCATAGAAATGTCTTGTACTTCTTTACAAACTTTGCCCAGTTGATGAATTGTCTTTCGCAAAAGCAAGGAGTTAACATCTGAAGCTTGCTCTTTAAGAACTGCTTGCAGAATAACTAATTCACCAACAAAATTTTGTAATTTTTCAACTCTTTGCAGGCTTACGCGAATACTTTCATCGCTAACAGTAGAGGTTGCTGTTTTTTGCGGAGTCTGAGCTGAAGTGCTATTGGCCTTAGGACTGGTTGATACAACCTGTGCCATCACCGCCTCGGACGAAGTAATTATTTCGGGCATTGGGTCGTCTGGCAGTATTTGTTCGGTTTGAACATTCAAGGATTTTTCATTTTCAAAAAGGGCTAAATCATCCAAAGAAATATCTTCAATTGTAAACGAATCCGTATTCATGGTTTGTTCATTGATAACAAAGTCAGCTATAATTTCATCTTCCAAAGAAGTATTGGCATCAGCCTGTTCTTGACTTGGCGAAGGAATTTCATCAGACACTGATTCTGTCGCTGACTCGGCTTGTTGTATTGAAGAGTCTTTTTTTTCATAACGACCATCCAAATACATCTGAATTTCTTGCATAAGAGTGGTGCTATCTATATTCGCATCTAAATTGTCTTTTAAGGTTTGGATCATTTCAATCAAATGGTCATTGCAACGTAAAAGCAAACTGACAATATCAGTTTGCAGTTCGATTTGATTATTTTTAAGTTTCAAAAGCAAAGATTCGAATTGATGTGTAAAAGCCCCCATCTCTTCAAAGCCAACAGCTTTAGAGCTCCCTTTTAAATTATGGGCTAAGCGAAAAATTCGTTCAAAAACATCAGGATCTCTGGATTCAGACTCAAGACTAAGAAAGCATTGCTCTGTTTCGGACAAAGACTGGCCCGCTTCTTCTAAAAAACCAATCTTGAGCTCTTTTTCAAAATCATCCATTCAAGTACTCCACCAGACTGCTTTCGGAAGTATTTGCGATAAAATAGAGCATGTTCAAAAAAACTAGACTTAATTGCGCAAAGCAATAAGAAGTTTTGAATTCAATGTCTAAATATCTGCATTGACTCCTATTTTTGCTGAATCTAGACTTAATAATGTTGGGTGCAATATTATAAACATAAGATTTTTTTAAAAGAGCTTAAAAATGAATTTTTTTGATAAGATAGCAGATTATTTTTCAAATGATATAGCCATAGACTTAGGTACGGCAAACACATTGGTGTATGTCAAAGGTAGAGGAATTATTTTGGATGAGCCTTCTGTCGTTGCCGTACAAAAAAATTACCGGGGTTTACAAAATAGAGTCCTAGCTGTTGGTAAGGAGGCTAAAGACATGTTAGGTCGTACTCCAGGAAGTATTGTCGCGATCAGGCCGATTAAAGATGGGGTCATCGCCGATTTTGAAGTGACTCAATCTATGTTGAAATACTTTATTAACAAATCTATGGGTGAGAAAAAAAGCTTTATTCGCCCTAGAATAATCATCTGTGTTCCATATGGAATTACACAGGTAGAAAAAAGAGCGGTGAAAGAAGCCGCACAATCCGCAGGCGCCAGAGAAGTTTATTTGATAGAAGAGCCTATGGCGGCGGCTATTGGGGCAGGTTTACCAATCACCGAACCCAGTGGAAATATGGTTGTGGATATGGGTGGTGGTACAACTGGAGTTGCCGTCATTTCCTTGGGCGGTATTGTATACTGCAAATCCATAAAAGTTGCAGGTGATAAATTTGATGAGGCCATAATCAATTATGTTCGTCGGCAATTCAATCTTTTGATTGGCGAAAGAACTGCAGAAACTATAAAGATTGCTATCGGCAATGCATACCCATTTGAAGAAGAAAAAAATATGGAAATCAAAGGGCGTGATTTAGTGGCTGGTGCGCCTAAAACCATTGAAATAACAAGTTCTCAGGTCAATGATGCATTGATGGATCCATTATCCGAAGTAGTTGATGCCGTTCGAACCGCGCTAGAAAAAACTCCGCCTGAGTTAGCATCTGATATTGTTGATAATGGCATTGTTTTAACTGGCGGCGGCGGCCTATTGGCCAATTTAGACGTGCTATTAAGGGAGCGCACAGGCTTGCCTGTATCTATCGCCGAAGACCCCTTAAGTTGTGTTGTGTTAGGCTCAGGAAAAGTTTTAGATCAACTCGATCTTCTTAAACAATTAACAATAGATTGACCAATGTTGTTAAAGCCACCTTTAGAAGCTATATCTTTATTTTATAGTCTAGTATTTTTGGACGAAAAAATTGCAAGTGAGGCTTCTTCAAAGGCATGGTCTTTATGGAAAAGAAAAATTAAAAACAATTCTAACAATAAACCAGAAGTATTGGTTGTCCTTGTAACACATCAGGTTTGGTTTAATTTCAAAAAGCATTTTGAACATGGAAAAAGCAATTTTATTGATTCAAGCAGCGTGCTTTGGCCTTCTGAAGAAAGTTTTAAAATATGGGTGCTTTTTCATAAAATCAGTGTTTGGGATGAGCTGTTTGTAGTTATTTGGTCAAATATATTAGGTTGTTCAGTTGAAAGTATTGCCGAGGGCCTATCTACATCCGAAGGCACGATCCGCTATAGAAATGCTAGGGCTTTAAAGCGTTTAGGGGAAGTTCGTGTTTAAAAGTAATGACTTGTGGCCCTCCCACAATCAAAGATCTTTGTCTGAATTTGTTAGTAACGAGCTATTGTATGATTACGCTATAGGGGCACTGGATGAACATAGAAAAAATAATCTTGAAGAGTGTTTAAAAAATAATATAACTCTTCAAGCAGAACTCAATCAGCTACAAAAAAGTATTGATTATTTAAATGAGCTAAAAAATATTCAAATCAATTCGAAAATTATACAAAGCATAGATGATCAATCCAACTACTGGTTAGTATTTGCACAGCGGATTAAATTAAACTCATGGCCCGTTGGGCTGCGCTGGGGGGCTGAGGCTCTGCTTGTTTTAAGTCTTATGGTTATTGTTATAGTATTTTCTCCATGGAATAAGATTTTTGAAACAAATTGGATGGTTAAAAATTCCGACATTATTTTAGCTGAAATTATTAAAAGTGAAAAAAATATGAATTCTAAAGACTCTACTCCCGCAGAATTCAAAGATGAGATCAAAAGTGAAATTAAAAGTGAACAGATTGCTAAAAATGAAGTCACAATAAAAACAGATGAATCTAATAAATTTTTAGATGTACCTATAACTAAAAATGAAAAAAATCAGCAGACAGAACAGAATAATCTAGAATCTAGTAATCAATCGGAAGGATATCTTTTCAGGGGAACGATTAAAATTACAAATTTAGACACTTCTACCACAAAAATCAAAGAATTTATTGAAAGCTTAGGGGGTAGAAAAGCGGGCGAGGTAAATTTAGGTTGGAAAAAAAATCCTGGATCTGCCTACTTTCATTTCACTTTGCCTGAAGCAAAGAAAAAAGACCTGGAAGATTTTCTTCTTCAATTTGGCCAATTAAAATTAGCCAAAGAAAAGCATCCTAGAATAATGCCAGGCGGTATTATTCGTCTTATTGTTACAGTAGAAGAAGCCAGTCCATGAGGATTTTTAAAAAAAAACCACATCGCTCGTTAACTAGAATTCTTATTTTCTGGTTTTTATTTTTTTCAATAGTTCCATTGATTTTTTTAACAGTTTATTCAGTTTATAAATATGAACAAGCTTTAAACTTTGAACTTTCTAAAAGACTTTCTGATAATATGCGTGAGGTGGGTTCAATACTTGAGAGCTATAAAGACGAACTTAAAATTAAAAAAAATCGTTTAATCAATGACCCTAATTTAACTTATCATCTTTCTACAAATGAAGTGAATGTCTTAAAAAATATTGGTCTTAGCGCTATCAAATCTGACACAACCAGTAGTCTTAGTTTTTTTTCAAAAGAAGGCCGTCTTTTAATCTCATTTTTTAAGGACAACAAAACAAACGTAAGACTTTTTACTCCAACACAAGAAAATATTTATCTATCAAGTAAATATATTAATAAGCTGAAACAAGAAAGTGAGTTTGGTTTTGTAGAATTTATTGATACAAAAAAAATCTCATTAGTTATGATTACAAATGTTAAGAATCAATTCGGCAAATCGATAGGATTCATAGAGCAGATACTTAACTTAGATCAAAATTTTTTAGCTAAAATCAAGTCAAAATTAAAATTAGAAGTCATCGTACTTGGCCCGAATAAAGAATTTATTATTGGAACACAATCTGATTTTAAACTATACAGTAAAGATTTTTTCAAACAATATGCAAAAGAAGAACAAAAAAACTTTTTTGATTTAAATATTCGTGCTGCTCCCTTTGGCTTTTTGGTGGAAAATATCGACTGGCAACAAAGCAAATTTTATATTGCATTAGGGGCATCAAAAAAAGAAGCAGTGTCAGTTTTAAAAAATATAAACTATACATTTTTAAGTGTTGTTGGTGGCATATGCGTTCTTTTATTTCTAGGAGTATTAATTGGAACCCATCTGTTTTTAAAACCTTTAAAAGATCTTATTGAAGCTTTACAGTCCTTTGAGTTCCAAGAACAAGCAATCACCATACCTGTAAAAAGTAAAACAGAAATAGGATTAGTAACTGTAGCTTTTAATGAAATGAGTAAAAAAATATGGCAGGCTAAATCTGACCTTAGAAAAAAAATTCATGAATTAGAAAGTGCTAACAAAGAATTACAATTTACTCAGGCTAAATTAGTACACTCAGCAAAAATGGTTAGTCTTGGGCAACTTGTAGCCGGCGTCGCGCATGAGCTTAATAATCCCATTGGCTTTATTTATAGCAATATGTCGCATCTAAAAGATTATACAGAAAGACTAATTAAACTTATTGATGTCGCCGAAAAAAGTCCGAATGATTTGGTTGAGCTTAAAAAATCATACGAATATGATTATATACTAATGGATTTACCTAAACTTATCTCTTCTTGCCAAGATGGGGCCAGACGAACACGCGACATAGTATTAGGCTTAAGAAATTTTTCTAGACTTGAAGAAGCAAAATTGCAAGAACTCGATGTACATCAAAGTCTAGATACCACTTTAAATTTACTGCAAGGTGAAATTAAAAATAGAATTGAAATTCACCGTCAGTATGAACCCATCCCTAGAATTTTTTGTTATGCAAGTCAGGTCAATCAAGTTTTTATGAATATCCTTTCCAATGCTGTACAGTCCATAGATAACTCAGGGCATGTATGGATTTCCACCTCAGTTAAAAAAAGTAATAGCGAGCAAAATAGCTTTGTACATATTTCCATTCAAGACAGTGGCAAAGGCATGAGCAGTGAAATTTTAGAAAAAATATTTGATCCATTTTTTACCACTAAAGGTGTGGGTCAAGGAACAGGATTGGGTTTAAGTATATCTTATGGTATAGTACAGAACCATGGCGGAGAAATCCAAGTTCGTTCGGAACTGGGCGTAGGTACAGAGTTTATTGTAGGTTTACCAATAAAACCACCTACCAATTCTAATGTTTTAGATAAAATATCCCGATAAGTTATTTATACTTATGCAAAAAAAATCGCAAAAAATACTAGGTATTTTATTTTTTATATTTTCGATTTTTTTCTTTTTGCTAATGTTTAACAGTGAAGACAATGAACCAACAGTAAATTTAAAAAATCGAAAAATTGAAAGACAATTAGTAGAAAAAAATTTACAAAATACTGCAAAAAAAATAGAAATTTTAGAACAAAAAGCCAGTAATGAAAATTACTTCTCTGAACTTCAAAAAAAACAACCACAGCAAGAATATACAAATAGTCATAATGGGGTAAATCTAGATATTCAGCAAAACTCTAAAGAAACCGTGGACTTGATTCGGAAGAAAAATGCATTACAAGATAGTCCTACGCCACAAAATATGATTCAAACTGAACTTTTTCGTGCACAGAAATTCAATGAATACGATGAGGCCTATAGAGAGGCCTATGCCCAACAGTTTTTGCAAAATGCTAAGTCTGCTGGCTGGAATATTAAATTGGATGACAACTATAAGGTCATTGAAGTTAAGCCCCTTCCTGCCAGGCAGCCTGGTTCTGAAAGTCAAAAGTCAGAAAAAGTACAATTGCAAGATGGCAGCGCACAATAGGATACTATTAATATTTTTTAAAGTAGCCAGCATCAGCAAAGCTAAAATATGAGTTTTCACAAAATATTATGTGATCCAAAAACGGAATTTGAATTAAGGAAGATAGTTTATTAATTTTATTGGTCCAGTAGTAGTCCTGTGTCGAAGGTAAAGGATTATAACTAGGGTGATTGTGTGCCACCAAAAATGAAGCAGCATTATAAGTGACTACAAATCTAAAAATGTCCCGGCAATGTATTGGACATTGATTAACAGTGCCCCTGTAAAGCATATATTTTTGTGTTATACAAAGTTCCGAGTTAAAAGTTATGATCCAAAATTCCTCGGCCGTAGGGTTAAAATCATTTTTTAAGATATTAAAAACATCTGAACTTTTTAGACTAGTCATTCTAAGACATTGTGCAATACAGTTGCCAAGACAAAAGTCATGGTATTAAGTCTATGTTTTCAGACAACGTTAAAATGTCCGATAAGTAAATCACCAAATAAGCAGTTGCTAGCCTAGTGGGTCATAGATAGAATCACCAAAGCGGAGGAAATTATGCAAAAAGTATTTAAAATTATATTAACACTTCTGATTTTCAATTTAATTTCATGCGGACCAAAAGCTTTTGTAAAGGGTCAGTATGAAGATACTCAAAAAGAAAATTTGCTCAATGATCAGTGGTCTGAAACCGATATGCAAAAAGTTGTTGCAGACTTAGTTGCAAGTCTAGGCAAGTATGTGGACCGCCAAGCCCCTAAAACACCACCAATTGTCATAATTACTAAATTACAGAATAAAACCAGTGAGCATATTGATACCCAAAGCATCGCTGATATGTTGCGAGTTGAGCTTATGAATTCAGGTAAATTCAGTTTTATAGATAAAGAAGCCCGTGCAGATATATCAGACGAATATAACTATCAAAATTCTGGAACTGTTTCTGCTGATACAAAAAAAGGACCTGGTTCACAGGTTGGTGCTGATTATATTATCAATGGTCGATTGGATTCGATCACTCAAGAAGTTGGCAAAGATAAAACTGTTTACTATAAAGTCACTCTGAATTTAACTAATCTGAAAACGAGCGTGATTGTATGGTCCGATCACAAACAAATTAGAAAAGCTTATAAGAAAAGAACAATTGGTTTATAAAATAAAATTGTGACTGATTTTTTTAAAACAAAATTTAATATAATTCGAAATAGTAAACCTGTGATATTGAATTGTTTAGGCATACATCGATTAATAGATTTATTGTATAGAGTTGGTATAATTTTATTTGCAGCAATGTTATTATCTGGCTGTGCTACGTATCAAAGTAAGGTGGCAAGCGCTAGGGATTTCATTGAACAAAAGAATTTCTCTGCCGCTATAGATCACCTAGAGCCTTTGGCTAAAGAAGAAAACAAAGACCAGCTGGTATACTTGCTGGATTACGCTGTTGCTTTGCAACTCGCGGGAAGGATAGAAGATAGCAATCGATCTTTTCTTTTGGCGGATCGTTTGGTTGAACAAATGGACTATCATTCAGTGACTAAAGTCACTAGTTCTTTGTTATTGAACGAAGAAATGGTTCAGTACAAAGGCGATACTTTTGAAAAGATATTTATTCATGCTTACTTAGCAATGAATTTTTTAGATTTACAAAAATTAGATGAGGCTTTAGTAGAAGCCCGCCAAATCAATGAGAACTATAAAAAGTATCAAGCGGACTCTAAGACAGATATCAGGCAAATTTCTTTTGGAAAGTATCTATCAGCAATTATCTGGGAAGCCAGTCAGCAATATGATGACGCTTATATTGCTTTCCAGGAAAGTTATAAATTAGATCCATCAATTTCAGGCATTGAAAAAGATTTACTTCGTACGGCCAAATTGTCTAGAAGAGACGATGCCTACAATAAGTGGCTAAAAAACTTCGGCCATTTAAAATCAGATAGCATTGAAAAATTAAAATCCAATGAAGGGGAATTGATAGTTCTTTATCAACAAGGGTGGGGGCCAAGAAAGAATTTTAATCCTAATAACAGTTTTGCTCCTAGATTGGCATCTACTTTTTCAAAAACACAAACGGCAGAACTATCATTAAATGAGCTGACAAGAGTTAAAAGCTATCGTGTATACGATGTTGATAGAGCCTCAAAACAGACTTTAGAAGCTGATCAGGCTTCGCTTGTGGCCAAAAGAATAGGGGCCCTTGCTGCGAAGGAGATCGCAGCGGATCAAATAAGGCAAAAAAATCAGGTTTTGGGCTTGCTGACTTGGGTCACGTTGCACGCCTCCGAAAGGGCGGATTTACGTCAGTGGTCTACCTTGCCTGAGTCAGTACAAATCATCCGTGTTCGCTTGCCAGTTGGTAGCTACAATCTGCAGCTACAAGGACTTGACGGCACAGGCCAACCAACGGGCGAGAAAAGCGTCCGGTCTATTGAAATTAAAAATCAAAAAACCAGTTTCTGGGTCTGGCGATCGGTAAAATAGAATTTCAACGGAGGCGTAATGAGTATTAAAAAACATGAAACAGCGATTGTAGATCCAGGGGCAACGGTAGGAAACAACACTCAAATTTGGCACTGGGTTCATGTCTGCGCAAAAGCTGTTATTGGAGACAATTGCTCGTTAGGCCAAAATGTATTTATTGGCAACAATGTAAAAATTGGCAACAATGTAAAAATTCAAAACAATGTTTCAGTCTATGACAATGTATTTATTGATGACTACGTATTTTGCGGACCAAGCATGGTTTTTACTAACGTCTTTAACCCTCGATCTGAAATAACCAGAAAAGATGAGTACCGTGATACTCATGTCGGCAAAGGCGCAACATTAGGGGCTAACTGCACAATTGTTTGTGGGGTTAAAATTGGTCAATATGCATTTGTAGGCGCAGGGGCCGTAGTCACAAAAAATGTCCCCGCCTTTGCTTTAATGATGGGCGTACCAGCTAAGCAGGTGGGCTGGATGAGTCGGTTTGGCGAACGGCTAAATATTAAATCCAGCTTTGAAGGCGAAGTGATTTGTGAAAAATCTGGTGATAAATATTTTTATAAAAATGGTGAGCTAAAACTTATCTAACCCTTTTAATCTCGGCTATTATTCCTTGGCAAAATAAAGATGGAAATATTTTATTTAGAATTGGAATTCCAGCATAACATTCAAAATGAGTTTTATGATGCAAATTCAGCGATTGTAACCACCATTTAAAATCATCAACAGTCCAAAATCGTAAATGCTCCGAAGGGTGGGTTCTCCATTGAAGAGGAAATTTACCAAAAAGTAGCCTAATTCTATGCTGTATAAATCCAGTATTTGGAATAGAAATAAAAACAGATTTATTGACTTTTTCTATAGTTTGCAAAAGAAAATTCTCAGGATCAGACATATGTTCAAGTACTTCTAGAATCAATGCGTGGTCACGAATTGGGATACTTGAAATTGCATCTTTGTCAAGTAGATCAAAGTAATAAGACTCCACATCGTTTCGCTTTAAAAAATCCAATATAAAACTAGAAACATCTAGACCAGTGGCGCTGATGTTTTTAATTTTCTTTATTGCAAAAAGAACACTTCCATCGCCGCAGCCAATATCTACTACAGAGCTATCTTCTAAAATACGTTCAGCGATCCATTTACCTCTTTCTAATTGAAAACTATTAGGCAATCCTAACGCATCTTTCTTTTTATTGTGCCAGTAGTCCTCATAGCTTAATTTTTCACTTATTAGCTTCGGATATGAGTACAACCCTAAAAGGCTACTTTTAATTTTGTAGAGTAACTGTCTCATTTTAAGGTAGATTCCTGTTCGATTTTACTATCCATACCCGATTTATCGCTTGGTATAAAAATGTAAACCTACTTTGCACATAAGGAAGGCGCAAGTCTATTAAATTATACTTTAATTTTAACCGTATATTTTGTTTCATGCAAAGGCATACAAAAATCTTAAACCACTAGCTAAGATATTAACAAATGCAAATAAAAGAATTATTTAGACCACAGATAGAGTAAAAATCTTAATTTACATCGTATAATTAATAGTATTACTATTAATTTTGAAAACAAAATCTGATAGTCAAGAAAGATAAGATTTGAAAATACTATACTTATGCACAGAAGTAAATCTCAAAAGTGGTTGGGCGGTAGTTGCTTACCACACGATAGCTCAAGCTTTGAAAAGCAAACATGAAGTCACTGTTCTCACCCAATTGTCTGCACAAAATATTATTCTTGACGGTGCTACTTATCATCCTTGGCTTTTTGACTTTAATACAAAAAAGACTTTTGTAAGTTACGCCAATTTATGTAGAATAATACTTTTAACATCAAGAATAAAGTTCGACATAGTTCATATTTTGGTTGAACCGTACTTAGCATATTCACCATTATTTTTAAATAAAAAAACTTTTTTAACAATACATGGAACATACGGAATTACTTTTTTTAAAAGTTCAAAATGGAAATTCCTTTACCGATTGTTTTTACTTCCAATAAGTCGCGTTTTTTCAAACAGCGAATATACTAGGGATAGATTTTTTAACCAAACTAAATTTCAGCCTATTAATATTGCTGATCTTGGGGTCGATACAAAGCAATTCAAAATCAAGAATAATATTCAGGACAGGAAGTTGGTTTTTTCATTTGTTGGGCAAGTAAAACATAGAAAAGGTTTGCTTACTGCGATTAAAGCCATACAAACTTTGTATCAGAAATATGCTGATGTCAAATTGTATATTGTCGGAGACTGTACAAATTCTTACGCACAAGCATGTATTAAGTATGTTAACGACAGTTTTTTAAATAATGTTATATTTTTTTTAGGGAAAGTCAGTGACCAGGATTTGGCGGACATTTACAATAAGTCGATTTGTAACATTCTTCCATCGATAAATACGAATGATGGTAGTTTTGAGGGCTATGGTCTGATACATTTGGAGGCAAATGCAATGGGTATTCCTACCATTGGTAGTTTAAATACAGGCAATGAATCGGCTATAATAGATGGAGTAACTGGTTATTTAGCCGAACAAGAAAACC
>JBMOJS010000330.1:0-2549 GCA_049315665.1 Pseudobdellovibrionaceae bacterium
CGGTTGGGGTGTTAAGCCAAGAGCTGTTTGCTGCGCCTTTTTTGGCAGAAAAGCGTCTGGTTCTGATAAAGAATATTTTGTCACTGACCAAAAATGCCCCTGTTCAAAAGGAAGTCTTGGAAATTTTACGCAACCGTCCCTTACCTGATTCAACCATCGCGGTTTTTTGGGATCGCGAAGATGAAGTGAAAGGAAAAACGGCAGCACATGATTTGTGGGAGATTTTGAAAGTTGAAAAATATCGAGAATCATTCCCCCTTTTGGAAACTGGTGAAGCGATTTCTTTTTTTACCAAGGAATGTTCGGCCAAACAAATTACCCTTGATCGTGATTGCGCAAGTTTGGCCATTGCCTGCTTAGGGACTGATTCTTGGGCCCTGAGTTTGTTGGCTGATCAACTATCTGCCTGGAAACCAAACAGCATTGTGGGTGTTCAGGATTTGTCTCAGTTTGTGACAGCTCCAGGCGATAATAATATTTTTAATTTGGTTGATGCGATTATTCAAGGTAAAATTGCGGCAGCTCTCACTATGATGCGCGCGCAATATGCAATTGGTGAAGATGACCAATTTATTTTTCAAATGTTAATTCGTCAGGCGCGAATTATGGTTTTGCTTGCAGATTGTTTGTCGCACGGCGATTCGAGCCCCGATACAATTGCCAAAAAACTTGGACTCCATCCGTTTGTGGTTAAAAAAACTATACCTTTGGTACGAACGTTTACGCTGGATGAACTCAAAAATCTGTATCAGCAATTAGTGTCTTTTGATCAGAAGGTTAAAAGTGGCCGGGGCGATCTAAGTGTTTTGCTTGATGGCTTAACAGTTTCACTTGGCAGTAGAAAAAAATAAACCCCCGGCAAGCCGAGGGTTTATTGGAAGGGCACGTCGATTATTTTTTGCCTTTCTTTGGGGTAACTTTCTTCATTAAGCGAGAGATTTTGCGAGAAGCAGTATTCTTCTTCACAACTCCTTTTTTAGCGGCTTTGTCCAACATTTTTTGGGCTAAGCGGAGTTTTTCTTTGATTTCTGCTTCAGCAGCAGTCAAAGTAACTTTAACGGCTGCTTTGTAAGCACGCTTCACTTTGAGGTTGCGTTCAGCGCGTTTGGTCGCTTGGCGGAGGGCCTTGCGAGCATTATCTTTATTAGGCATAAATGTATTAGATAACTAAATCGACGTGAGAGTGGCTAAAATATAACTAATTTTAGCAAATTTGTCAAGATTTATCCTCAACGGACTGTTCCAGGCTCGGGCCCTCAATTTGGAGAATCTCTACTTGGGTCTCCCCGCCCGCAATTTTAACAATGTCTTTATCGATTTTCCCAAACTCTTTATACGCCGAATTAAGGTGGTTTACTGAGGTGCTGAGACTGCCAGAAAGCTTGCGCATATACTCGTCATAGCTGAGCAAATGCTTTTGTAATTGTTCAACATTTTTTCTAATGCTTTTGGTCCCCTCTTCAATCCGTAATGCTTTGAGACCCTGCACTACGGTGTGTAAATAAGCAGCAAAAGTGGTTGGTGAAACAATAATTACTTTTTTCTCCACAAACGCGTACTCAATTAAACTGCGTGTGTTTACTTTTACTGCCCCAACTTCATTGATTAATAAATCGTAATAAATTGCTTCTGCAGGAATAAACATAAACGCAAATTCGAGCGTGCCAAATTGTGGCTTAATATATTTGGCAGTTTCATCAATGCGTTTTTTTAAATCTTTTTTAAATTCATTTTCGAGAATCAATTTTTTATCTTCATTCTCTTCGTGAATTAATCGCTCATAATTATCGAGTGAAAATTTAGCATCAACACAAATAATTCCATCGCGAGTTTTAATGGCCGCATCAAGAATATCACCATCAGGAAATTGATATTGAAATTCGTACGCACCTGGTGGTAATAAATTTTCCAACACCATTTTGAGGCCCGCTTCACCGAGGTTTCCGCGTTGCTTCTGGTGTTTCAAAACTTTTTCTAAATTGGAAAGTTGTTCAGAAAAACCAATTACTTGTTGATTAGTTTTTTCTAAACCAGTTAATTTTTCAGTGATATCAGCAATCATTTTATTACTCTGTCCCGTAATTGTTTGAATGACTGTAGTATTTTGTCCAAATTGATCGCGCAGTGTGCGGTGTAGATTATCTTGTTGTTCGCGTAAGGTTTTATTGAGATTATCTTGCGTATCGCGAGTTAATCGAAATGATTCAGATAATTTTTGGTCAACCACTTTGTTTAATTCTTGTAATTGTTGTTGCAAAAGCAGCGTTGTGTCTTGGGTACTTTGAGAATTACCAGTTTGGGACTTTAATTTGAAGAGCAAATAGAAAACGAGGCCCATGAGACCAAGTGTAGTAACTACAAGTAATGAAAGTATTAAGTTCATAGGAATTCAGTATAGCATGTCAGTGATGGACAAAAAAGTCGCTTATTGGTACAGTAATGCCGACCAGTTAGGGTGAGGTTGTTGAAGAAATAATGCTTATATATTGTACGACGCTAGTTTTGCTGCTAAAATTAGCCAAAAAAGACCCCATAGTTCAAATAGATAG
>JBMOJS010000076.1:0-11364 GCA_049315665.1 Pseudobdellovibrionaceae bacterium
GAAAAGTTGATTTTTTATCCAGCCGCAGCCAACTTAGCAAAAAAATGGGGTTTCACTGCAAAGTAATTGCAGAAAAGGGGAAATTGATATGACAGCCGTACTGCCCTTGTTTTTAAAGCAGCAAGACCCTGTGCTGATTGTTGGCGGTGGTGCTATTGCCACAGCCAAAGCTGAAGTTTTAGAAAATTTAAAGATTAAAATTCATGTTGTTGCTAAAGAAATTCATCCTGGTTTAAAAAAGCTTTTATCCAACGGTGGGCACACTTTCAACGAGAGAAGCTTTATAGCTGAAGATTTAAAAGCTGTGAAGGTTTTAGTGGTGGCAACTAACAACCACGAATTGAATCATCAGATCTATGATTTGGCTAAAACCAAAGGGATTTTGGTCAATGTGGTGGATGATTCTAACTACTGTGATTTTACCTTTCCAGCTTTGGTCAGTCGAGGCCCGTTACATATTGCCATTTCTTCTTCGGGAATTTCGCCTGTTTTAACCCGTGTTCTAAAATATAAAATAGAACAAATTATACCTTCAGCTTTTGAGCGTGTTCTTGAATTTGCTGAACAAAAAAAACAGCAAGTTAAAGTGAAATTAAAAAGCATTCAATCCCGTCGCCTTTTTTGGCAGCAGGTTTTGGATGGTCCAATTGCAGAAGAGATTTTAGAAAACAACAAGCAAAAAGCCGAACAGCTGTTTATTCAGTCATTGGCGGATCACCCTGAACATCCTAAGGCGGCTTTGTATTTGATCGGTGCTGGCTGCGGCCATGCCGATTTAATCACTGTAAAAGGGGCGCGTTTATTAAGTCTTGCTGATGTGATTTTATATGACCGTCTGGTCGCGACAGATTTGCTAGACAGTTATGCGCGCAAAGATGCCGAAAAGATTTTAGTTGGAAAAACAAAAGATTTTCATTTAAAAACTCAATCGGATATCGACAGCATGCTAGAGCATTATTTGTTGCAAAAAAAGATAGTGGTTCGATTGAAGGGCGGCGATCCCAGTTTGTATGCTCATGCTGCGGAAGAAATTGCTGTCGCTTGTCGCTTAGGTGTGCCTTACCAGATTGTTCCTGGTATTACGGCGGCTTTGGGTTGCGCAGCTACTGCGGGATTTCCATTGACTGAACGTGGAGGCGCCGACAGTGTGCGGATTTTAACTTTATCCCAAGATAAAATTTATGATGAAGTTTTTTGGCGTAAGTTAAGGTACTGCGGACCAGAAACCTTGGTGTTTTATATGAGCACTGTGCATCGGTCTACATTGTGTGAAAAATTGCAGCAGCAGGGCTGGCCACAAAACACGCCGATGCTAACGGTTGAGCAAGGTGCAACACCTTATCATCGTGAACAAGAATCTACTTTAGAAAATTTTATGTCCATGTTTGGTGATCGTCCTTTGGCTTCTCCCACGCTGATTGTGGTGGGCGAAGTTATTAAGTGGCGCAGTTACCATGGTTGGAAGGAATCCTCACAGGAAAATGTTAACTTTTTTCCAGAATTGAAGAGTGAATATGTTAGATAAACAACAATTGGCAGAGCTTGATAAATTATTATCCACTACAAATGAAAAACAAAAAATCTGGTTGGCTGGCTATTTAGCGGGTTTGGTGGGATCTTCAATGCCTTTACAGGGGGCATCAACAACTGTCGATAAAAAATTGAATATTTATTTTGCAACAGAAACGGGTAATAGCAAACATATCGCTGGGGAATTGCAAAAAGCGGCCAAAGGCCAAGGCTATAAAGTGAATGTAGTTCCATTCACTAAAGTAGCACCAAAAGATATTCAATCCCCTGCGGTTTTTATCACTAGCACCCATGGCGATGGTGAACCCCCAGAACAAGCAAAAAAGTTTTATGATTTATTATTGAATGAAAAAAATAAATATCAGTTTGATTTTGCAGTTTTAGGTCTTGGTGATCGCAGTTACAAGCAATTTTGCCAAACAGCCAAAGTTGTAGAACAAGAACTGCTAAGAATTGGTGGACAAGCTTTAGTGCAAGGTGAATTTCTGGATGTGGACTACGCGGATTATATCCCGGCATGGATTGAAAAAGTGCTTGGAGGTTTAGAAGTTCTTTTTAAATCTGAAACCAGTGCTTCGGGGATCAATAATGTTTCATCCATTCAAAGTGCAGCAACTGTATCTGGCAAAGGCACCTCACGTTTAAATCCAGTCAAAGGAAAAGTGCAGCATATTGTTAACTTGAATGATATCGATTCTAATAAAGAAACCTATCATATCGAAATATCTTTTACTGAAGATGTCGTCTATTTGCCGGGAGACTCTGCCGGAATTATTTTACCCGGTGGTGAAACTCCGCGATTGTATTCTATTGCTTCTGCGTTGTCTGCTTACCCGGGGCAATTGCATTTGACCGTGGCTTTGGCTACGCACCAAAATCCGGATGGCAGTTCTGGTGTCGGTTTGTGCTCGGGATATTTATCCAAACTTAAAGTGGGGGACGAGATTTCATTTTTTATTCAAAGCAATCGTGTATTTAAATTGCCTGAAGACAGTTCAAAGCCGATGATCTTTGTTGGCCCTGGTACAGGCATTGCTCCATTCAGAGCCTTCATACAAGAAAGACAGCAGCAAGGGGCTGATGGAAAAAATTGGCTGTTTTTTGGTGCTCCTAAAGCCCACTGCGATTTTTTGTACCAATCTGAATGGCAAAGTTATTTGGAAGATGGTCTATTAACAAAAATTGATTTGGCTTTTTCTAGAGACCAAAAAGAAAAAATTTATGTTCAAGACCGTCTAAGACAAAAAGCATCTGAAGTGAAAGCCTGGATTGATGAGGGGGCTGTGATCTATGTCTGCGGATCCAAATCCATGGGTAAAGATGTGGATCAGGTTCTGACAGAAATACTGAAGGATTCAAAAAGTGATTTGGATTTTTTAATCGAAGAAGGTCGCTATTTAAAGGACGTGTACTAAATGAGCAAAAATAAATTATCTAAAGTTGAAGAAATTAAAGTCAATAGCCGTCAACTGCGGGGAACACTGAAAGAAAGTCTTGAAAATCAAATCACTGGGGCTTTGTTTGCCCAAGATGAAAATCTGATTAAATTTCATGGCATGTATCAGCAAGATGATCGTGATCGTAGACAAGAGCGTGAAGATAAAAAATTAGAACGGGCTTATTCATACATGATTCGCTTGCGTTTACCGGCTGGCGATTTAAGCGCTGATCAATGGTTGAAGATTCAAGATCTTTCAGAAAAAAATGGCACAGGCATTATTAAAATCACCACTCGTGAAACCATTCAACTGCATGGAGTCGTCAAATCTGTTTTAAAACCCACTGTGAATTATTTTGGTAAAACCATGGGCCTAGATTCTATTGCTGCTTGTGGCGATGTGAATCGCAATGTGATGTGTACAGTGCACCCATTCACCGATCAGTATCCAGAAGTGCATGCTTTTGCTAAAAAAATCAGTGAGCACTTATTGCCCAAAACCAGGGCCTTTCATGAAATTTGGTTGGATGAAGAGCCTTTGCATGACAGTGGATCTGAAAAAGATCCCTTGTATGAAAGCCGCTATTTGCCGCGTAAATTCAAAATCGCTATTGCTATACCGCCTTATAATGATGTGGATCTTTTTGCCAATGACATTGGGTTGATTGCCATCATTGAAAATCAAAAATTCACAGGGTTCAATATCAGCGTGGGTGGTGGCATGGGGACAACTCATGACAACCCCAATACTTACGCACGAATGGGATCTGTGATCGGCTTTATACCCAAGGATAAAACCTTGGATGCCGCTTGGCAGGTTTTGGCCATACAGCGTGATTTTGGCAATCGTGAAGACCGTAAACTTTCACGTTTGAAGTACACCATTGACCGTATGGGATTGGATGTATTTAAAAAAGAACTAGAGCAGCGTTTGGGTTTTAGTTTGCAGCCGGTAAAACCATATAAATTTACAGCCCGTGAAGAACAAGCGGGGTGGATGCAAAGTCCCGATGGTTTTTGGCATTACACTGTGTTTGTCGAAAATGGTCGAGTCCGTGACCTAGAACAGTATTCCGTGAAAGCCTTTTTAAAAGCGGTGGCTGAAACGGGGTCAGCGCAGTTTCGTTTTACAGGGCATCAAAATGTGATGCTGACACAAATTTCTGCTGCAGCAAAAAAACAAATTGAGGACTTGATACAGTTGCATTTAAAAAAGCCATTCAGTGATTTGCACACTCATGCCATGGCTTGCGTGGCTTTGAATACTTGTTCGCTGGCTTTAGCGGAAGCACAAAGATATTTGCCTTCGCTATTAGAAAAAATTGATGGTTTGCGAGCAAAGCACAACATCACTCGTACAATCACGGTGCGTATGACGGGTTGCCCGAATGGTTGCGCTAGACCCTATTTAGCCGAAATTGGTTTGGTGGGAAAAGCTTATGGTCGTTATGCTCTTCGTTTGGGCGGAGACCACTTGGGTGAAAGACTGAATCAGGTTAGCCATGCCGAGCTGGATGAAGAAGGTATATTATCCACTTTGGATGGGTTGTTTTTAAAATATAAACCGTGTGCTGATAAAGAAACTTTTGGTGATTTTATTCATCGGCAAAAGTTATTTTAAAAATGGTCCTATTGAAATTTTAAAATTTAGTAGATATAGCGACTAAAAAAAATAGATCGCCGCGACCACCGAGCTGGGATGAATTTGAAGTGGTGGTTGCGGAGGCTTCGTACAAAACACTGCCCGATGCATAACCCAGTGTGGTTCTTGCATCAAAAAAATTACTAATAGTACTGATATTGACCATGGTATAACCCACTTGATTTTTCCAAGTGAATGTACCTAATTTAGAATTTAAAATAAAAGCGTAATAGTTGCTGCTGGATTGATAGCCATCCCAATTGCTATTGGATTCGTACAGTACGCCCCATTTATCATAGTTGAAGTTAAGCCCCACCGTGCTACCATCGCGAAGGCTTGAAGTGTAAAATTTGTTGAAACTATAATAGACCACCACATTGGCCTTGTCAGAAAAATCAATACTGACATCGGTGGCTAACTTAAGTTTGAAATGCTCGTCACCACCTGCATAGTGAACATTAGATCCCCATACCCCTAAACGAAATTGTGGCCCAAAATTAAACCAAAATGATCCTTGCAGAGCGGGGTCTTTATTGGTTTCAGATAAACCATGTTCAACATAATGCGATAGCAAAGTGGCATCTCCACTAAGAGCAAAGGTGGGAGTATTGGCTGGTCTGCGACTTTGTGCAAAAGTAGATGAACATATAAAAAAAATAAGTAAGAAAATATAATTTTTATTTTTCATATGTATCTTTTTCCTAGCTGCCAATAACTTAAATTTCATATATCTTATCGGTATCTATTCCAATAAATAAAAAGGGAGTTGTTTTTGACGAGTAAAAAATTAAGTGATTGGACTTTTGTCGCCTTTGATACTGAAACCACAGGGGGATACCCTGTGGGGTCTGAAATCGTTGAGTTCGGGGCCGTGAAGTGGCAGGGCGGGCAAGAGGTCGGGCGTCTTGAGTTTTTATTCAAACCGTCGGAACCGATGGCAGACTTTATTATTGGTATTCATGGCATCACCAATGAAATGGTCAGCCAAGCAGATAAAATTGAAAAACATATTAAAACTATTCATGATTTTTTTCGTGATTCGATTGTTGTGGCTCACCATGCGCCCTTCGATATGGGTTTTTTAGCTTATGATTTTGAAAAATATGGTTTGGACTTAAACTTTCCCCAAGCTTTGTGCACTAGTCTTTTGGCCCGCAAGTGGATACGTGGCAGTATAAATCATAAGCTACAAACGTTGATCAGCTTTTTAAAACTAGACCAAGGCCAGGCTCACCGGGCCTTGGATGATGCCAAAGCTTGCTTGGGTGTTTTGTTTAAATGTTTTGATCAAATGGGATGGGATAAAAGTCTAGAGGATGCTTACAAAAGTCAGGGCAAAAATTTAAACTGGGCCAACTATTCTTTGTTGGGTTCTGCAAATGCGCAGGGAAAAGAATTGATCAAAGCCCTGCAGCAAAAAAAAGATGTGGATATGGTTTATGCTTCGGGCCGTAGCCAAGGCAAAGTGCAAAGATTAAAACCTTTGGGTATTGTTAGAAATCCAGATGGGGATTATTTATCTGCTATTTGTTATAGCGATAATACTAAAAAAAGATATTATTTAAACCGCATCAACGATGTTCTGATGGTGTATTAGCTTTTTGAATCAAAGAAGTGGTGGATTTTCCATCGACAAAGTTTAAAGAAAACACCTGGCCTCCGGCGGCTTGAACCAAGTCCGCACCAATAATTTGATCGATGGCCCAGTCGCCACCTTTAACTAAGACATTTGGTTGTAAGGATTGGATTAAATTGTAAGGGGTTTCTTCAGAAAAAATCACGGTGGCATCCACAGATTTTAGTGCAGCTAAAATTTCTGCTCGATCATTTTCATTTTGAATGGGTCTTGTTGGGCCTTTTAGTTTTTTAACACTGCTGTCTGAATTTATACCTACGACTAAAAAATCGCCTAACTTCTTAGCCTCTTGCAAGTAACGAACATGTCCTACATGCAGCAAATCAAAACAGCCATTGGTAAAAACAATTGTTTGTTTTTTTGCTCGCAAAGCTACAAATAAATTTTCTAAATTGGACAGATTATAAACACTCATGGGGTGATTTTTTTAAAACGCTTAACGCCGCTCAGATCACCAATGACATCTTGATTCAATACCCAAGAGGCTATAGGTAAAATCACAAAGCCGGTGACTACGGCAATCAAGCTGCGCAAAGCGACTTTGGCTGGATAAAAAGCAGACTTCATTTGCGAAGGCAAACCCAGTCTTAACTCAAAAGCCCACTCACCAGGCGTATGGCCTAAAAATGCACGATTCACAGTCAAATAGATAAAACTAACACTGGCAAATAAAGCCAAGGTGGCAACAAAAACCATAGGATCTGTCTGAGAACTGGTTAGATTTTGAATCAAATCCACTTTGGTGATTGCCAGCAAGATAATCATACATAAAAGACTTGAAGATAAAATCAATAAGGCATCTAAAAAATAGGCCCCTGTAGCAAAAGGAACCACCAAAAACTTGTCGTTGTTTTTTGCAGTTTCAGTGGATGCAGAAGTTGTTGGGGTTTTTTTAATAAGTTCTGTCGATCTAGCTTCTTGAGTGAAATCCAAACGCTTGTCTTTTTTTAAGTTTTTCAAAACTTCATCGACAGCTTTAGAATCCACCTGACCAGGGATGCTGATCGGTGCATCTAAAATCTTTTTTCTGGGTAAGGGAGGCAAAAGCTCATCATTGCTTTCAACTTCGGTAGAAAAATCCAAAGCCGGGCTGATACCAGGCACAGCAGAAAAAGCGGATTTACCACTCGATTTTTCATTCTGTTTTTTATGAAAACCCAAACCATCAGTGATGGGTTTAAATTCAAATTCATCAAAAGGATCCATCATGAACTCCTATATCAAATCCAGATCATACTTTAGGATGGAGACCAAGGTCATGCAAGCCGTTTCGACACGCAAAACTTGTGCGCCTAAAGTCACTGGATGAAGGCCCAGTTGCTGAAATTCAGCGACCTCTTGGTCAGAAAATCCCCCTTCAGAGCCCACAATCACAAAAATATCTTCAGGTAAAGAAGCAAGACTTTGTCGCAAATGCTGCAAAAAGGTTTTTATACTTAAAACCCCAGGGCCTTCATAGGCAAATAGACACGGATTCGCTTTGTTTTGGTTAATAGCGTCAATCAACGCCATGCTGGGATTAAGCTGCATCCAATCCCCTCGGCCCGTTTGCTGAGTGGCCGAACGGATGATTTTTTGCCAGCGCATCTGTTTGTTGTCAGACAACTTGTCATCGCTTTTGATAAAACTAAAATCTGAAAAACAGGGAGTGATGCTTTTGACTCCCATTTCCACCGATTTTTCTAGAATAGATTCAAACACTGGAAAGCGCGGAATAGACAGAAGCAAATGCAGATGGGGTTTAGGCAGTGCTGGAAGTTTTCTGACTTCTAAAATTTTTGCTACGGCCTGTTTTTTATTTTTTTCAGATACTTCAACAAAAAGGGCCTGGCCTTGTTCCGTCAGTAATTCAAATTTACTACCCACTTCTTGCCGGCAAACATCAAAAATATGATGAAAAACTTCGTCTGTTAAAATCACCACAGTGTCTTGAATGTTTTCAGATTCAATCCAGTAGCGTCTCATGGATTTTGCAACCAGTACCCCACCCACTCTTCTTTTTCAAGTCGGCGCAGGACTTTAAGGTTGGTGCCTGCTAGAAAGTTTTCGAAAAAATAATTATCGCGTTCTTGCAATATACCTGTCATCAGTAGATGGCCCCCAGGTTTTAAAACTCGCAGTAGATCTTTTTTCAACTTGATCAGGACTCCGTCTATAATATTGGCAACAACCACATCGTAGTGTTCGCGAACATCCTCCAGCAAAGCAGGGGAAATATCAATCATCATGCGCTCGTTCAAAAGCACATTGTCTTCAGCCACTCTGCGGGCTTCGGGATCAATTTCGATAGCAGTGATCTTGCTAAATCCCAAATGTGAGGCCAGCAAAGCCAAAATACCAGTGCCGGTGCCGACATCAATCAGTTCTATGTTTTTTTGATTTTTAAAAAGATCCGATTGACCCATTTTTGCAATAAAAGAGGCCATCATTTTTGTGGTGGCGTGGGTGCCTGTACCAAAAGCCATGCCCGGATCAATTCTGAGTGGGATTTTGTGTTCAGGTTTTAGGGGCTCCCATGAAGGCACGACCCAAAAAGGCCCAGCCAAACAAAAGGGTTTAAAATCTTTTTTCCATTCTTCCAACCAATCTTTATGCTCTTCTTCGTGGATGGTCCACGTGGCCGTCCATTCTTTAAGGCCACTAAAAAAATCTTCACTGGGACTGGAATCAAAAAAAACATCTAAATCAATAAAATGAGAATGAATAACATCAGAATCATAAGTTAAATCGGGTTGTTTGAAGTTCAAAGCTTCACTAATCCCCGAGGCTTGATGTTTAAAACAAAAATCTGTGACTTCGGCTTCACAGGTCGAAGCAATTTGAATCAAGTGAATGCGAAAATAAGTTTTTACTGAATTCATGGGACTGTCATAGCATTCAGCCACTTCAGAAGCAATCCAGTCTAGCGGCCTAAATATTTTGGCATAGCATGACGGTTATTAAAAAAAGCCAAAGCCAGCAAAGTTAAGATGTATGGGCTGATTTGTATAAATTCTACAGGGATTTTATAGCCACCTAAAAGGACTCCCTGCATTCGAATTTGCAAGGCCTCAGCCAAGGCAAAGAATAGGCAGGCGGCTAATGCGCCCCAGGCACTCCAACGTCCAAAAATGAGTGCGGCCAAGGCAATAAAACCACGTCCCGCAGTCATTTGCGGACTATAACTAGAAGCCAAGGCCAACGACAGGGTTGCCCCGCCCCAGGCAGTAAGACCACCAGATAACACTACGGCCACCCAGCGAACTTTGCGCACGGAGGTTCCACTGGTGGCTAGGGCTTCGGGGTGTTCGCCGGCAAAGTTCAACCACAAGCCCCAATATTGTTTTTTTAAACCAAAGATAATCGTTAAAAATAAAATTAAAATAAAAATGTAGGGAAAATATTCAAAACGAGAAGCCGCATCCAATGAGGGCGTCGATCCGGTAGAATTAAACAATAATTTGCTTATAAATGGAATAATTCCTAAAGCTAAAATATTCATCGCCATACCTGTAACTATTTGCTGGGCTTTCAATTCTATGACTAAAAATGCATATGCGCTGGCATATAAACAACCAATAATAAATGCAATCACCCAAGCCAGTGGTGCAGATTTATAAAAAAAGGCTACGGCGGCTGCAGAAAAGGCTCCGACCATCATAAAGCCTTCTAAGGCCACATTGACCACCCCAGATTTTTCGCTAAAAAATCCTCCTAGACAGACATAAAAAAGAGGAGTGGCTATTCGCAAGACTGAAAAAAGCAAAGCCCCATTCAACAGTTCATTGAAAAAATTATTGTCGAACATTTTTTTTCCGATCTATAAGCCATTGCCAAGCACCTTGTCCGCTAACAGATAAAATAACCAAGGCTTGAAGTACTCTAGAAAAGTCCCTGGTGATGTATGTGGTTTCAAGATCTAAATCTGTGGCCCCTTTATGCAAAACTGCAAATAATAAAGCAGAAGGAATAATTTTTAATGGATTGTTTTGCGCCAATAGTGCAACTGCAATGCCCATAAAACCATATTCGGGAGAAAAGCCCAAACGATATTGGCCGACCCCAGCAAAGACCTCGGAATAAGCCACCCACGCGGCAAAAAAACCTGATAACGATAAAGCTAAAATCTGATATTTTTTAATAGAAATACCATAGCGTGAAGCAGCTTCAGGATTGTATCCCACGGCTCGCAGTTCATAGCCCCAAGGGGTGCGCCACAAAAAAATCCATAATAAAAAACACAAGACAACGGCGAAAATCAAACCGTTATTTAGAGGAGTGTCTTTGAAATAAATAGCCAATAGATCATTGGCCTTTAAAGAATAATCGGTCTGGATCAGGGCTGATTCAGGATTTTGCGATTGGGGGTTGGCAATCATGTGTAAGGTAAGCCAGTTTGCCAGCCCTACAGCAATAAAGTTAAGCATCATTGTGGTGATCACCTCATGACTTTGGCGATAAGATTTAAGCAAGCCAGCTATGGCTCCCCATAAAGTTCCAGCCAATAGCGCGCCAACAAGGCCAAGAAAAAAAGAAACCATTCCCCATTGGGGGCCAAGTACGCCAATGGCTGCGGCGGTCACAACAGCCAAGGTCATTTGCCCTTCAGCGCCTATATTAAATAATCCCGCATGAAAAGCCACACAGACGGACAGTCCACATAAAATCAAAGGGGTGGCATAAGATAAAGTCATCCCTATATCATAAGGGGTTGATAAGGGGTTGATGGTTAATATTTTTAAAATCAGCCATGGATTTTCGCCAGCCAAGGACGCCAGGATAAGGGATATGGCTAGACCAAAAATCAAAGCTAAAATAGACTTCATTCTTATATTTATCCATGGGGGCTTGCATCCCGGTCAAGATTGTATTTCTAGGTGCTATGCGCCCAAAAAATCGTGAAAAAATGTGGTGTTGAAACTTTTGACATTTTCAAAGTTTAAATGAAGCTGTTAGATTAGCAAAAAAGTGAGGCTGTAAAATGAAATCAATAAAATCGGTTTTGGCAATTTTGACTGTGCTTTTTGCTTCTTCGATGGCTTATTCTCAACAGCTGTCAACGCCTGCTAAGCAGTGGTTTAAAATCAGATGCAATTTTGAAGGCAGGTATTTTGAATCAGTACTGTCCAAAGATTTTGA
>JBMOJS010000331.1:0-2532 GCA_049315665.1 Pseudobdellovibrionaceae bacterium
AGTCCATTCACTTCTACCCAGTGACCCCAAAGTGCCTTGATCTACCCCACTGACCATCATAACGTCCGTTAAATCCAATTCAGATTTTTGCAATACAGATTCTAGTCTTTTTAAAATCAAAGTCACTGTGTTGCAAGTGGCTAAGTTGTCTTTTCGTTTCCCCCCCCGACGATCTGGAAGTCCTGATCCAGAATGAAATTGAAGGTCTTTATCAGTAAATTTCCATTTTTCAGTGGCGTGCTTGTTGAAAGCCGCTTCGCCCCCTAAACGCAACCACAATGTGTCAGACATATAGTTATTGGATTTAACATTCATTTTTTTTAAGTAAGTGTATAAAGGCGATGACCTTTGAGTGTATTTTTTAACACCGACTCCACTGGCTTGAATTTGTGCTAAACGTTGTGCAGCCTCTTGACGAGGGATATTATAAACTTTTTCAGCTTTTATATTTACACTTTGTGGCAGTTTTAATCCAACAGCAGTTACATATTTTGCAAATCCATTGTACTTATCCAGCGTATTTTGTGTCCACTGACTTCTATTAAATAAAACCTGCAAGTTGTTTTGAGTTTCATCAATTGAAGTCCATGAATTAAAACCTTGCTCTGGATCTTCCTTTACACTTCGTATAAGCACATCTAAAAACACTCTAAAGTTTTCATCAAAGGTTAATTCCTGAATATTATTTATTCCTAACCTGTTCAGTTCTGATAAAATCAAATAGACGCTTTGTCTAGACATGGCTGGATCTAAAGATCCAGATATATGTACATTATAAGTGTCTTTGTTTGTACCGGGCCAAATGTAAATATTGTTTTGAAATCTAAAATCTGCACCTAAAACTTCTAAGGCCCAAAGTGAAGTAAAAATCTTCGATACGCTGGCAATAGAAACCAGTTCATCAGTATGGTAACCAGCAATTTTACTATTTTTTTCTGTAGAGACTTCGCAGTAGGCATGACCGCCGCTAGCAAATAACTCAACTCCAGCAGGTGTTTGCTTCATTGTTTTTTCAAAGTCGACGGCCCTGGAAGGGATCGAAAAAAAGATACTGATTAAAGTCACATTACTGACAAAAAATAAATTTGCTGGTTTATTTTTTATAAATTGATTGATTTTTTTTAGCATAACCCCCGCCTTAAGCGGGGATACTATTCAGATTAGACCTTTTTTACCAATTTTATTTTACAGTCGTCTATTTTTTCCATTTTATGACTAAATTGTCCAAAAGTTCGACAGGTATTTAAAGCACCAGGTCTATATATTTTCCAAGCTCTTAGAAAAATGAATGAATTGACTTAAGTTTTTTTCAATTAAAGACTTTAGTTTTTCATCTAAAATTTGAGAATCTGCAGATAAAGCTTCATGGGCCTTACCAACGGCGACCATTTCTGGATAAACGTGACATCCCAAAGCTGCAAATGGAACTCGGGCATGCCATAAACCACGCAAGCCTCCCAGAGCACCAGGTGAAGCCGACAGTAAAAACACACTTTTACCCTGCCAAGGATTGGGCCTAACCCTAGACACCCAGTCTAAGATATTTTTTAAAGGTGCAGAAATTGATCCATTGTATTCGGGACTGCAAATCACCAAGGCCTGGGTTTTGACAATCTGTTCAGAAAGACTTTTTACATCTGCGGGAATCCCTGATTTTTCTTCAAGATCCCCTTCATACAAAGGTATATTGAAATTTTTTAAAGAAAGATAATTCACTTCCACTTCTGATATGGATTGCAAAGTTTTTTGCACACACAGGGCAAGCCTTGTATTTAAAGAGTTGTCTCTGAATGAGGTTGAAAAAACAGTGACTTGGGTCATTAATACGTCCTTTAGTTCTTATCTGCGCTGTCTTTTTTCACAATATCAATTTCTGCTGTGATTTTGAATTTATGGTTTTCTGCAAATTTGGAAAATTCTTTCACAAAATCAATTTTTTGTAAAATAGCGGCAATTTCTTTACTTACTTTTTGCGTCACTTCTTCTTTGGATTTACTGGCGCTTTGCAAAAGCAAATTGAGGATTTCTTTTGGTAGTTTTAATTCTGAAACATAATTACGAATATTTTCTTCGGTTAAAAAAGCGGCGCTGACTCCGGCAGTGAAAACCTTTTTCAAAGTCTCACCGATCAGGTGTTTGCCTTCGCCCAAAAGATCTTTGTTATTAGAATCATTATTTTCAGTGGCCATACAATTGCGACACCCTTTTATGATAACTGCTGATCATGTTGGGTAAATTCACACTGACCAAAGCATTGGCAATGGGCCCAGGCACAAACATGCCAAAGGTGGCCTCGACAGAATAAGTGGCCCGGCATTTGTCGGCCTCATTTTCTAACTTCCAAGATCCGACCGAGGTTTTAAAAATATCCCCCGAAGCAAATTCCCAGTTTATGGAGTTGGGCGCCGTTTCATTCATCCACAAACAATATTTAAACGACTTCAAAACCTGAACATTGTATTCCACCAGTTTGCGTGAACCTTCTACCTTCAAAATTTTACACTGTTTTACTTCAGCCAAAAATTCGTGGTA
>JBMOJS010000332.1:0-2530 GCA_049315665.1 Pseudobdellovibrionaceae bacterium
TCCATTTTTCGCTGATTTTTGCCTAATTTGGGGAACATCTAATATGAGTCAATTCAAATACCTGTCAAAAAGTTCAACAGATTTTAACGGCACTTGTAAAGTACGTAGACACCCCCTTTTGCCTAAAAATCAATAAAACCAACAGCCGCGTTGGCACAGTTGTCGCAATTGGTTTCAGAGCTATAGAACTGTTCTGGCTGAATAATGGGAAATCAATCCCACAGTATTTGGAACGGTTTTAGTTTATAGGAGCGTCCATGAAATTAAAACTTATGCTTATTTGTTCCTTTTTATTGTGTGGCGAAATTTCAATGGGCGCAGCAGAAAAATCAACTGCAAAAAATCAGTCTGTCGTCGAAACAAAAGATTCTAAGAACTACGGTTTAAATGTTCAACCGTTGTGGATACTTTTAGGTGGTTTAGGCATTAAGGCCGAGTATTTTTTGAACAAACAATATTCCCTTGGCGTTGATGGCGTTTACGTTTCTAATCATCGGCCAAGGGCATCCTCTTCTGCATCAGAGGACCAGTACAGCTACCTTCTTTCTTACAAAGAAATAAATCTGGGTACAAACATTATGCTCACAGGAACTGTTCAAAGCGATGGTCTATATTTAAATCCATCGCTGGGGTATTATAGCACAGCAATCACAGAGTATAGCGACTTGAAATTACAGGGCTCAAGTGCAGGTTTACAAGCACGTCTAATTTTAGGTTATCAGTGGGTCGCTTCATCCAACTGGCATTACTCTGCTGGTGGCGGTTTGCGCTTGTTGCAGGCCCAAGATATTGTTGTGAAGGACAAAGCTGGAAATGAATTACTGAAAGAAAAATATTCTGGAACAAGTGGCTTGGCCTTAGAGTTTCTAGTTGGATATTTATTTTAAAAATTAAGAGTGATGATGCCACTTGCTCTGTTGCATTCGAAATTGATTTCGACCGCTCTTATTACAATTACGATGTTGAGTTTGATGTGGTTACTCGAAAAGTAATCGAAGCTGGTGAAGTTGATCAAACTTGTTATTGATGATTTGTAATATGAAATTTTGACGACATGGCAGAATCAAATATTTTACATTGATTCTTTGGAAGAAAAAATATGGATAAAACTGAAATCAATCAATTAAGCCTGCCTATTACGATCACTACTTCCAAAAAAGTAAAATCCTTTGATGGCGTCGAGATTGACTGTAAAATAAGTATGCCAGAAGGATTTAAGGCTCTAGTTATTTTAGTTCATGGAAGCTTTAATCAGGATAAGGATGGGAATTTTGATTCAAATTCTTTGTGGATGTTCCCAAAAGAATTGCCTAAAAGAAATCTGTTTATCGATATTGGGAATCAATTATTAAAATTAAATTTAGGTGTACTTCGTTATGATAAAAGAGCCTCTGGTCAAAGCGGCGGTATTTATGAAGACACTGATATGGATGTATTAAGTTCTGATTTGAATGCTCTTATTGATTTTGCACATCATTCCTTCAGTAAGCCAGTTTTTGTTTTAGGTCAAAGTGAGGGCGCACAAACTGCAATATATTGCCAACAGCAATTTAATAGTGCTGAGGGGATTATCTTACAAGGTGCAAATTTTGGCGACATTGATCAGCTGCTGAACCATCAACGTGAACGTGCTGCTAAAGTATTTATTGAAGGAAATTCATCAACAATAACCTATTACCCCTATCTAACTGCTTTGTATCAAAATATGTACAAACCTGATTTTTTAAATTTGGTTAAAAATTCCACTGAAAGTAAGGCCATTGTATCTGTTGGTGAATGGAGCCACCTAACAAACATAAAAAAATACAGACAATATGGAACTATAAAAATTGCAGATGTTCTTAAGTCAATATTGATACCGATTGAAATTATTCATGGTACCGAAGATGCAAATTGCAATATTGATTTTCTAAAAAATGAGCAACATAAGTTTATAAATAATCAAAAAGTTAAAATCAATATTATTGATGGATTAGACCATAGCTTTCGAAAAGCAACTGCTCATACACCACTTGTTGATTCCATGCGAATGCCAATCAATGAAAAATATTTTGAGATTTTAAGCCATTCAGTAAGCAGACTTTTAAAAGAGGTCGTTGGATGATTCACCCATCACCAGTCTTTTGCTGCAGGGCTTCGCCGTAGCGGCGGTAACTTTTGTAAAAATCGCAGCCGTCTTATAAAAAATAACCCCAGACCTTTGTTTGGCTTAGCCATAAGCCACCTAAACTTTATAAGAACTTGCACTCAAAAGGATATTGTGACGACAATAAGCTATGAGATTTGTATGGGACCCTATCAAAGCAAAAACAAATATTGAAAAACATTAGAATAATTTCAGCTCGAAAAGCCAATAAAAAAGAAATAAATACGTATTTAAAAAGGCGATTATGAAAAAAAATTATGACTTTTCTAAGGGAGTAAAAAATCCTTATTATAAAAAATTAAAAGATAAAAAAATTCAACTCACCGAAGAGGTGTCTTTTGAATTGAAAGATCTGGTACTAAATATAGCAAGGTCCAATAAAAA
>JBMOJS010000333.1:0-2517 GCA_049315665.1 Pseudobdellovibrionaceae bacterium
AATCTACCTTCGATAATGACAGAAGTGTTCAACTCCATCTGAATCGAATTCTCACTTTTATTTGCCGCAGTAACCATATGAGAAAACGTAATTTGTTGGTTTGAAAAAATATCGCTGCAAACTGGCTTATGATTAGAGCCAGCTAAAACAATTTTAAAACTAAAAAAAATAAAAAATGAATGCAAAATACTAAACACGTCAGTCCTAACTTTACTATTAGCTTATAAAATCAATATTAAACATTTTCTAGCTAACATGATGCCAAAAGTATTCCAGTTTTGAGCAACCATTTAATTCAAACCCAAGCACAGTTTTAACAATTGTGCTGTCGATTTATTAGACAAAGACTGACAATTGTCAGTCTTTCAAACGCGTTTCAATCTTAAATTTTATTTTTTTGATGGTCCAACCAATAACTGTCAAAACACTAGACAAGCTTCCTATTCCGTCACCGCATTTTATTACAACGTTGTTACAGCGAAAATTAAAAAATCATGGTATATACATTAAGACCAATATTGCCTATGAATTTATAAGTTACGGTGGCTAACCTGTAAATAGATAAGTAAGAATTATGCTGTATTTTAGATTTAAAAAGGATTTCTCATGATACTCAAAAAAATAATTTTTTCACTGGCTTTAGTATTAGTTCATATTTCTGCCTATGCAGGTGAACAAATCGACTTAAGCCATTTAGACTATTCGAAACAATTATGCAGTAATCTTTTTTCTGAACAACATTCACTGTCTCAATCTATCGAATCAAAAAGTAAAACAAAAAAAGACAATTTAGATTTTGCTCAAAGGGATCCACATGGTTTCTTTTTAGACGTTGAAAATAGATTTATGCTACAGAAAAAAAACACTCCAGATAGACCCTATGGCTTTGAAATTCCCGAAATAGCTCCTGCCGTTGATTTCATGATTAGCATCTTACAAAATAGAAAAAATGAGTATGGCTATGGCGAAAATGTAGTTTGGCGAAAAAAGGACCAGTCGTGGTTAAAAATATTTAAAAAAACAAAAAACGATAAACTGATTTTAAGCCTTTATAAAAAGTACCGTGCCGAAAGGCAATTTATCAATGATTTATTGCAAGATCTTCAGGCTATAAAAGAAAATAAATTTCCCTATGATCAAATTATTAAATCTGCATTTTACACTTCTAAAGTCTTAGCTATTACCGCTGACCGCAATCTACCATGGAAAAGTTTTATTTTAGATCAAGTCCAAAATGCAAAAATAGCTTCAATTGCTGAAGAATATGAAAATTATAAAAGTGAAAAAAAAATATTATCTCCAATAAAGAATCGGTTTAATAAAAATTATATTTTTACACAAAATGAAGAAATATTTGATCCAAATAAGTTACAAATGATTTTAATTCCCTTTTCCGGCAATATTACAGCCCATGATTTTTTAAAATTAAGGTCAACACCAATATATATAATAGGTCTCACTGACGGCTTGTTTAAAGCCGATGGATGGAAGTTTAATGAACACCAAGTCTTGGTTCATGATGTGTATTATCATGCTGGTATGATGAATTTAGGTGGAAAAGAGTTTTTAAAGGCCTACGATCTGAACAGCAATCAAATAGAAAAATTAAGGGCAAAACAAAAAGAATGGTATGATCTTTTTAAACAAGAAATAAAAAAAATATCAAACCCTGCTTTAAAAAATGCAATTTTAGATGTAGCTTTGACCATAGTTCATGACCGTGGCCCCCAATGGTATCCAAATACTTTTATTGAATGGGCCGATAACTATAAAAAGTATTTTAATTCTTTAACATTGAGTAGAATTTATTTATATTTAAATCGACAAATGCATATTTTAAGAATTTCTGAAAACTTAATTGAAAATGTAAAGTACACGGATATGGCAGTTCTGTGGTTGGCAGATTTTTGGTCCCAAGAGTTAATTGTCAATGACCCAGTCTATAAGTTTGTTGAGTCGAAAAGAAAACCAGGTTTAAACCCTGTAAAAGATTATTCTGCATTTGTAAAATAATTTTAGTCCTCAGGATTTTTGCAGAATGAACCAAAGGTATACAGCAGAAAAAACTCCACCAAAAACCAGCCTATTTAACAGGGGCTTCAGATAAAGCCCCTATCAATGTTAGAACTGGCTTTGATATAAAAACAAAATCTATTTATCTAAAGCCACTTCTTTTTTCTTTTTGCCCGCTGGTGGTGGCGGGGTCAATTCTAAATCAGCAGCAGGAGTGGTCTCTTCCACAGCCAACAATAAAGTTCCAATCCCATTGTGCGATAGAATCTTTTGGCGGATCTCTTCACGCATGGTTGGATTTTCTTTCAAAGTGGTTTTAGCTTGATCGCGGCCTTGCCCAAGGCGCTCGCCTCCATAGCTGAACCAGGCCCCTGCTTTTTCAACAATATTGGCAGTGACGGCAAGATCTAAAATATCCCCTTCTAAAGAAATCCCTGTTCCATACATCAAATCAAATTCCACTTTAGTGAAAGGTGGCGCCATTTTATTTTTAACCACTTTAAC
>JBMOJS010000077.1:0-11214 GCA_049315665.1 Pseudobdellovibrionaceae bacterium
TCCTGATTGTTTGTTTTTAAAAGATAAAAAATGTTCTATTTATGAGGCTCGCCCAACCCAGTGCCGAACTTGGCCTTTTTGGCCCGAAGTTATGCCTGCCAAAGCCTGGAAGAAGGATGTGGTTTCCTTTTGTCCCGGTGTGGGAAAAGGCAAATTATGGAGCCCCGAAGAAATTAAATCTATTTTGCAGCTGCAGGCTGACTCGGAACAAGAATTAATAACCGGCGAATAAAATAACAGTTACTGGCGAAGCTTGCATTTGTAGGTCGAAGTGATTCATATATCAGCCATGAAAAATATTAATTTTACTGACGTGCAAGACGTGTTTAATCGTCCATTGATGAATTTGGTTTTAGAGTCTTCGGGTATTCATTCTAAAAATTTTCCAGATCACCAAATACAAGCGTCGGCCTTGCTATCAATCAAAACCGGTGGTTGCCCAGAAAATTGCTCTTATTGCCCGCAGTCAGCCCACTATAAAACTGGTGTTGATAAAACAAAATTGATGCAAGTCGATGATGTTGTTGCCGCTGCTGAAGCAGCCAAGCAGTCAGGAGCCAGTCGTTTTTGTATGGGGGCTGCTTGGCGTGAAATCAAAGATGGTCCAGAGTTTGATCAAGTTTTAGAAATGATCACTCAGGTAAAGTCCAGGGGCTTAGAGGTCTGCTGTACTTTAGGAATGTTGAATGAAGATCAATCTAAAAAGTTAAAACAAGCGGGTCTGGATTTTTACAATCACAATATCGATACCTCAAGGGCCTATTATGAAAAAGTTATTCAGACTAGAACTTACGACGATCGTCTAAATACTTTGGCCCATGTTCGTTCGGCAGGAGTGAATGTTTGCACCGGTGGAATTTTAGGTATGGGTGAAAGTGAAGAAGATCGCATTGCTTTTGTTCAAGAGCTTGTACAAATGCAGCCTCAACCTGAAAGCATCACCATCAATACTTTAGTACCTACAGAGGGGACGCCTTTGGCTGAACAAAAACCCGTGGATGCTTTTGACGTCTTACGCGTGATTGCCACATTAAGAATTTTAGCACCAAAATCGATGATTCGTTTAAGTGCCGGACGCATGGCTATGTCTAATGAGTCGCAATTTTTATGTTTTCTAGCCGGAGCCAATTCTATTTTTCTAGGCGAGAAATTATTAACTTCACCCAATCCATTGGCCCATGACGATTGGCAACGGATGGATAAGTTTGGGTTAAAATTTTCACCACCTTCGGCAGAGATTTTGTAGCGTGGATCATATCGATGCTGAATTAGCATTGTTGCATAAAAAAGGCCTGCTACGTAGATTGCAGCCTGTGCAAGGAATTGATTTTGCTTCGAATGATTATTTAGGTTTGGCGCGAAACAGTGAAATTAAAAAACGTTTGATCGGTTATTTAGAAGCCACAGATTTTATTGGCGCCACGGGATCAAGGTTAATTTCTGGTGAAAATGAGCAGACTCAGGCGACAGAAGAATTTTTAAGTCATATTTTTAAAGTTGAGTCTTCCTTGGTTTTTGGTTCGGGCTATTTGGCCAATGTCGGGGTAATCACTGCATTGGCTGATGATCAAACAGAAATTTTTTCTGATCAGTTGAATCACGCCAGCCTTATTGATGGCATTCGATTAAGCAAAGCCAAATCATTTATTTTTTCGCACAACAATTTGCAGCATCTGCAAGATCTGCTGGCAAAAAGTCAGGCCCTACGAAAAATTGTTGTTATTGAATCCGTGTACAGTATGGATGGGGATTCGCCAGATCTAAAAAGTATTATTGAAATTTGCAATCAGCATGATGCGTTTCTGATTGTGGATGAGGCTCATGCCACTGGAGTGTATGGCACCCAGGGCTTGGGTATGATGGAAGATCTAAGTTACAATATAGAAAAGACCATAGTGATTCACACTTGTGGAAAAGCTTTAGGCTGCTATGGAGCTTTTATCACAAGCAGTCAAACTGTGCGCAATCTGATGATTAATAAGGCAAGAAGTTTTATTTACTCTACAGCTTTACCACCTTTGATTTTAGCGCAAATCTGTTTAAGTTTTGAATACCTTTTGCAAAACCCTGATTTGCGAGGCCAGTTGAGTAAAAACATTGATTATGCTCACCGCCTATTTAAAGCCGCTGACATAAATATTTCTGGTCATCATATTGCGCCAATTTTGTATCCTGGAAACAAGCAGGTATTGGTAGCTGCCGAAAAATTGCAACATGCGGGTTTAAATATCAAAGCTATACGTTCACCCACTGTGCGTGAAGGTTCAGAGCGTTTACGAGTCACTTTTAAATCTTTTCATACACAAGAACAGATCCGATTTTTTGCAGATCAAGTGGTGAAGGTGTTGCAATGAATTTATTTGTGACTGGAACAGATACCGGTATCGGTAAAACAGTGGTGTCGTCGATTCTATGTTTAAGATTGGGCTATAAATATTGGAAGCCTGTTCAAAGTGGTCTTTCTGAAGGCACAGATTCAGAATGGGTGGGCGAACGAATAGGGTTAGATAATATTCACCCTGAAGTGTATCGATTAAGGCAGCCCTTATCACCGCACTTGTCGGCCCAATTGGACGAAGTCGAAATTTCGCTAAATAGAATTGTGGAAATGCAGCCATTAGGTTCTACAATCATTGAGGGTGCGGGTGGGCTTTTAGTCCCACTGAATAAAAATTATTTTATGATTGATTTAATCACTGCTTTGCAAACAAAAGTTGTATTGGTGGCCAGGGCTGGCTTGGGAACCATCAATCATACATTGCTTAGCCTTGAAGCTTTGCGTGTCCGCAGCATTGAACCTTTAGGAGTTATTCTTGTGGGGCCAAGGTTTGCTAATAATAAAAAAGATATTGAAAACTATGGAAATACCAAGGTTATTGGTGAGATTCCATTTTTAGAAAATTTAGATAATCCTAGTTTGCTACGAGAGTCGGAATCATTAAGCATGGAGGTTTTTTTATGAGCATGCCGTTTTTTTTAGAAAAAGTCATTTCTAATCCCGCTTCGCATGCGCGCTGGCTGAATAGCTTGTCTTATTTGGAATACCGGGGATTCAGAAAAATCGCTAGAGCATTGCAAACACAAGATATCAGTATGCATATTTTAAGTCATGCGATGGAAGAAGCTAGGCACGCCTTTTATTTTAAAAAATTAGCAGTCAAAGTTGGCGGGCCCGCTTTTGATTCCTACCAAGACGTTGTTTTGCTAAGTCCAGTAGCCGTAAAAAGATATTTTTATGATTTAGACCAAAATGTTATGAGCCTTTTTCAAGCAAAGTTTGGATCGCTTCAATACAGTCAAATACAAACAGTTCAAAGTACAATCTATCAGGTTGTAACCTGGCTGATTGAAGAAAGAGCCATGGAAGTTTATCGCACTTACGATCAGCTTTTAAAAAATAAAAAATTTGAATTTTCTTTAGGTCCCGTGATTGCAGATGAATCTAGGCACTTATCTGAAGTTGGTGAGTCTGCGAAAAAACTGCTATCACAGATGTCCTTGGATTTTAATCAAATATTAAAAATTGAAAATCAATGTTTTGAACATCTATGGCAAAGCTTGCAATCAGACTTGGATACAGTGCTTGAAATGCCACAAGCTACTGTTGATAGGTAGTGATGAAAATATGGCGTCCATACACTCAGATGCAAACCGCCTTAGAGCCTTTGTCATTGATAAAGGCTGAGGGAGCCTACCTTTACACCGAAAAAAAACAAAAAATCTTTGATGGCATATCTAGTTGGTGGTTGATTACTCACGGGCATAGTCATCCACAAATCGTCGAAGCCATCAGTCGTCAGTCGCAAAAATTGTCTCAAGCTGTGTTTGCCAACTTTAGCCATGAACCCGCAGAACAGTTTGCTGAGCTTTTACAAGAGGTTTTGCCCCAGAATTTAAATCGACTTTTTTTTTCAGACAATGGATCTACAGCTGTCGAGGTGGCTATGAAAATGGCCTACCAATATATGCAACAATCTGGTTTTAATAAGAAAACAAAATTTATTGCTTTTGCAAACTCGTACCATGGCGATACTTGCGGGGCCATGAGTGTTAGTGCGGATGGTGTTTATACCCAAGCCTATAAAAATTTAAAATTTGATATTTTTCGCTGCCAGCAAGGTCAATCCGTTCAGGATCCTTTGGAAAAATGGGTCAGTGATTTTAAAAAATGTGTGACTGAAAACCATGAAGAAGTTTGTGCTGTTTTGATCGAACCCTTGCTTCAAGGCGCTGGTGGAATGCTTGTTTGGCCCATCGAGGCCATACAACAGATTGTGACGGTGGCCCGCCAGTATGGGATTTTGGTGATTTTTGACGAAGTGATGACAGGTTTTGGGCGAACAGGAACACTGTTTGCCTTTGAACAGGTCGGCCATGTGCCTGATTTTTTATGTTTATCTAAAGGGGTCACTGCTGGTTTTTTACCCATGGGCTTAACTGTGACTACTCAGCAGATTTATGAAGCTTTTTTAGATTCCGATCCGCAAAAAATGTTTTTTCATGGACATAGTTTTACCGGAAATGCTTTAAGTTGTGCCGCTGCAGCAGCTAATTTGCAGATTTTTAAAGAAGAACAGACATTAAATAAAATATCGGTCATTCAGCAGACCCACCAACATTGTTTGCAGCAAATGAAAACCAATCAAAACATTCAATCCAAGATTAAAGAGATTCGCACTTGTGGTGCTGTTGGAGTTTTAGAATTAAACAGTGAGCATAGTTATGCAGGCCTATCTAGCCAAATATGGATGCAAAAGTCCCTAGAAAAAAATTTGTTTCTAAGACCTTTAGGGTCAGTGATTTATTTGATGCCTCCGTATTGTGCTGACGTACAGGATATTGAACAGGCCTGGGCCCATATCGGCGAAATAATTGAGTCTTTATAAGAGCCTGCGCATAACTTTGCAAATTTACGGATAGGCTCTATTCAACTTGGAATGCCATTTGCTATGTATAAAATCATGATCAAACGGGGGATTTTAATAGCATGTTTAATTGGATCTACGGCACTGGCTATGGCTATAGTGTATTTGAACCGAGACCCACTTTGTATTTCTTCTAAGTTTGTCGAAAGAATAGACAATGTCACTTTAAACCAAGTGGATTCTGTTTTTCGCTGCAGTCAGCGTAGAACAGTGCCCATGAACTCTTTTCTTTTGCAACATATGGCTCAGCTGCAAACAAAAATTTCTGCGGTAGAAGTTTTTTTAAATTCTTTTTCAGTGCAGATTCCCCCGGCAAGAATTATTTTTAATGATCAGATTGATTTTATTATTTCAGGCCAGCGTATTTTTTTAAATAAAGATCAGTCCAATTTGCCTGAAGCAGCACAGTTAGCTTTACTTAAGTATTGGTATCGCAGTCAACAGCAGTTAGGATCAGGTTTGCCCTTTTTGCTGTCTTTGCCGGCAGAAAATATTTTTTCTGGTTTTTTATTTCGAGTTCTAAATGAAAGAGAATTTTTTAATATTGGTCCAAAACCAAGATTTGGCGATTTAAGCAGCTCGTCAGACTATTGTGAAGCCAACCAAGTATCTGCAGCAGATCAAACATTTTGCAAAAATTGGCAACAACAGCGACCTTTTGAAAATAGCAATGGCCCAGAAGATTATTTCAAAAATAATTTAGATAAGAATGCTATTGAAAAATGGGTCGTGGATTTTTTATGGTCACAGTACCTGAAGATGAATTTAACTCAGCGGCAAATTTTTTTAAAATCATTTTTAGCGAAAGCGGCGGGTGCTGATCAGGTTTTTATAGAAGATGAAAAATCTTTACTGGATTTGTCTGAAAAGACCTTTCGTCATACTTCTGCGATGATTCGATATTTAACGGAAGATGTTATTCAAACAAAAAAAATCAAAAGTTTTGAAAATGATTTGTACAAAGCTGTGTTTATTGCAGACAAATGGGTTGATTTAGATGTTTATTCTGGTGATTTGAATAAGATGTCTAAAGATAAAAAAACCACCCATGAAATGTGGATTGAAAAAGGGCAGCGCCTTTGGATTTATCCTAAGATGAATTCTTTTTTATTGAAATCCTGGCCACAGTTAAAAGCTTTAGATAAAATTGTCTTATTAAATGAGCAAAAAAAAATCGATAATGATTTTTTACGCTCGCAGAATAATTATCAGCGTCTGGCGCTGCTAAGGTTAGTAAAAACAGATTTATTGACTGATTTGGATTTGCAAAAATTTGTTGAATCTTTATTGCCAAATAATACCTCGAAGGCCGTTAGTTTTATGAATCTGAGCTCTGATGTGATGGATCAGTTTGAAATTGTGCAAATTCATAAAGATTCATTTCAACAAATGTCTGTGACCACGGAACATCAAGATTTGCTGTCGGTTTTGAAAAAAGCCATTCAGCAAGACTTTAGACAGCTGGGTTTAAACTGGGTGGATTTGAAATATGATTCCAAACAGGCCATTTATTTTCCGGTCAGCAACTCGGATTCAGTCTTATTATTTCGATTTCCCCGTTGAGTAGGATTTAGTTCCCATTGATGGGTCTGATGTTCTTTTTATATGCACAAAAAAACAGCAGTTTTTAAGACTACTGATATTCATTCAATGATTTTTTGATTTTGAGGAGAGCATTTTTATCGCTTTGCGCAATTTGCATTAAACTCATTGAATTCAGGGGACTCACACAATAGAACGGTCGACGGAGAGCTGGTAGAGCGGTTGAATACACCAGTCTTGAAAACTGGCAGGCCTTCGCGGGCCTCGAGGGTTCGAATCCCTCGCTCTCCGCCACTACTTGTCGCCTTATGCAGTAAGGCGGGAAGAGCCGAAGAACTCACCTACTCAAGTAAAAAAACCAAGCCCACTTCTTCAGCCGTGATAGAAGCATCAGTGGCTATAGCTCTATTTTGCCCATTGTTTTTTTGTGTGTGATCCTCTTTTTTAGCAACAGCTTTAGGTTTTACTGCAAAGGCTGTTTGTGCGGGTTTGTTTTGTGCAATCGTTTTTAAGCTGTCACTCAGTTTTGCAAAGTTTTTAAACTTAGTACCAGCTTTAGCGTCTGCGGTGCTTACCAATGGGGTTACAACAAACCATATGCGGCGGGTTTCTAAATTGTTAGCCGATTGGTAATTGATGACTTTATTGATGATACTTTGTTCTTGCGGGTAAACACAAAGTTCACTGCCGCTAGAATTGGGCAAGCGTTCTGACCACTCCTTAGTGAATTCTGATTGTGTGGTTGCTGAATAAGCATAAGCTTTTAAATAATCCTTCATGCGCCCAACAATGGATTCTTTTTTATCACAAAACCCTGAAGTGAATTGCAAGTCTGAAGATTTAACCCGAGCACTGTACAGCAAAGAATCATACGACACGGCCGAAGCGCCAGCCACTGATGAAGAAAAAGTCAAAGTTCCTTGTTTTTTCAATTGAAAGCTCCAAGCCGCATTTTCCCAACCGGGTTGGGTCATTAGGATATTGGCTGCATTGAATACAGATAAAGACAGCGTGGCGTTGGAATCCGATGTGGACTGAAAATAAATATGCGAGTTTTGCACGGTCAGATCACCGCTGCCGGGGTAAATAGTTCCTAAACATCCTACATCACCATATATACAAGTCCCTGTTTTGTAAAAGCCACCACCCAGTCCACCATTGTAGGGAGAATAGCCTTGGCATTGTGGACCTAAGCAGACTTGAAAAGTTTGAGCATAATTGCCAGTTATAGAAATAGTTTGTGAAACTGTACAGTTGCCGGCCCTAGCAGATAAAACATATTGTCCAGCATTGGTTTGAAAATCAAAAGTCCCACCATTCGGCGCCTGCGTGTTGAAGTAGCCTTGTCCGCCATAAGTATCACCCAGGGTGATGGTTGCCACCGAGGTGTTGCACTGTGGGCCGATAGTGACTACGCCACGAATCGAAGATCCTGTTCCATAGGCTGTGGGGTAGGTCGGTGTCGGCGCATTGTTATTGGAGTTGCTTTTGTTGCAATGAACAGAAGTCAGGCCAAGAAAAAGGGCAATAGCAAGCACACGAATTGTTTTTAGCAAATGACGGGATGGCATAGATCCTCCATGATCAAGGTAAACATACAGCTTTAAGATTAGAAAAAAAAACCGCAAGACACAAGTCTAGGGCAAGATTTATCTGCTAAAGGCCAGTCCTTGGCGCCAATACAAAGGATTCTAATGCACAAGAGTGGATTGCAAAAAGTGATTGATCTGCACTTGCCGCTCTTGATTAGTTTCCACAGATTCTTGAATTTTAACCAATTTTTTCATGATCTTTTCGCGAGCATTAAAAATAGCCACATAAATATTTTCATGCAAAGCTTCGGCCTGAAGGCTTCCGCCATCTTCTTCAAGCATGATAGAAATACGATGCATCTTTTTAAGACGCTTAGGATCCACTGTTTTACCGTTAGACTCTAAAGAATCTTTCAGCTTCATTGGGTTTTTTGCGGTCACTGAAATCACTGTTTTGGCCGTAACAAAAGGCTTAAACTCTAAAATCTGTTGCTGGATGTAGGAAAGAACTTCGGCGCTGTCTTCAATCAATTCAACCTTAGGCTTAACTGCAACTGACTCTACCGTAGGGACTTTGGTTTTTGTAGAGGTTTCCGCTTTCATAAGACCTCCTTTAAGTTATATCTACATTAATTATAACATTGAGTTCGAATTTTGTCTGGTCAAGCTTGTCTCATTTTTAAAATAATTAAAAAACATTTTGAATATCAATAGGTTTGCTTTAAAGTCTTTTTCACATACAAAGGTCTAGGTCATGTCTCAAATTAAGATTTTTAACTCTTGGCACGATAAATTAGCATTTGAATTTGAAAAAGACTCTATGAAAAAGCTAAGAGCTTTTTTGAAAGAAGAGTATCAACAGCGCAAAATTATTTATCCCAAAGCAGAGGATTATTTTGCTGCTTTGAATCACACGCCTTTTGAAAAAGTCAAAGCTGTCATAGTGGGTCAAGATCCTTATCATGGCCCTGGCCAGGCCCACGGCTTGTGCTTTTCGGTCAAAGATGGAGTAAAGCTTCCCCCGTCTTTGCAAAATATTTTTTTAGAGCTGAAAAATGATACGGGCTGTGCCATGCCCAGTTCGGGAAATTTGACTAGATGGGCCGAGCAAGGGGTTCTGCTATTGAACAGTGTTTTAACTGTAGAATCTGGCAAAGCGGCGTCACACCAAGGCAAGGGGTGGGAGATATTCACCGACAGTGTTATTGCAATTCTGAACGAACAGAAAGAAAATTTAGTTTTTGTGCTGTGGGGGGCCTACGCGCAAAAGAAAGCTGCATTTGTGGACCGCAAAAAACACCTGGTGATTGAGGCGGTTCATCCGTCACCGCTTTCTGTTTATCGTGGTTTTTTTGGCACAAAACCATTTTCAAAAATCAATACTTATTTGCAATCTAAAAATATCGAGCCTATCGACTGGCGATTGCCATAGTGATTTCATCTGTGCTAGTTTTTTTCAATGCAAACGGAATCAGAAAATAAAGTAATTGTTATCATTGGCCATCGTGGGGTTGGGAAAAGTGAATTGGCGCGCCGGCTACAGCACTATGACCACAATGCTGATTTTGTTGATTTGGATGATGAAATTGAAAAAAAAATCAATAAACGCATCACTGAAATATTTATCGATCATGGCGAAGCCTATTTTCGTAATCTCGAAAAGCAAGTCTGCTTAGAAATCTTTCAAAAAGTCCAGCGCACCACTTATATTTGTACCGGTGCTGGATTAGAATTGGATTTAATTCCAGCCTCTGCACATGTTTTGTGGGTGCGCAGAAATACCGATTCAGAAGGTCGGATTTTTTTAGATCGTCCACGATTAGATGCCGCTATAAAGCCCTTGGAAGAGTTTCAAAAAAGATATGCCATACGTGAACCCAGCTACCGTAACAAGTACACTCAAATCTATGATTTGCCAGAAGGGGATTTTCAGCAAAAATTTTTAGCCCAGGATATAGAAAAAAAATTGCTTTCAGGTCATCAAAACTCAAATGCCAAGGCTTCGATTGGCGGTGGCTTGACTTTGATGCCAGAGTTTTTTCAGTCCCAGCGCTGGGGCTTCTTGCAAAAGTATTTTCTATACTTAAATCCAACATTTTTTGAACTACGCAATGATTTGTTGAGTGCAGAACAGATGTCGATGGCTGCTGAAATTTTCACTGCTGCAAAATGTTTGTTTTCATTTCGTCGTGAAAACACTAAAGAACAGCAAAGCTTTTTTGAACAAAATAAAAAACACCTTTGGGCTGTGGATTGGGATTATGAATTGGGTTTTTGGCCCCAAGATTTTGAACAGCTGCCACTGATTTTGTCTTGTCATAATTTGGACTGGGATTTTATGAATAAAGTGCCCTCCAATGTGAAGTGGATTAAATTTGCTCCCCTGGTGCAAAACTTTACTGATTTAAAAAAAGCTCATGACTGGAGTTTAAAAAATCCGCAGCAAAATCAATTTTTACCGCGATCTTTGAATGGCCGCTGGCTGTGGTACCGATTGCTGAAGAAAAACATCAATGCCATTAATTTTTGGAAGTACGGTGAAGGATCTGCTTTGGATCAACCTTCTTTATTTGAGTGGATGGTCGTGCCCACGGATTTTAAAAATTTTGCTGCGATTTTGGGTGATCCAGTAGCGCATAGCTGGACTCCCTTAGAACAATCCGATTTTTTTAATCAACGCCAATCGCCGGTATTTAAAATTCAAATTCACAAAGAGGAATTTGCTGAAGCTTTTCCGGTAGTGCAGGCCATGGGCTTGCAGTGGGCGGCTGTAACGGCGCCTTTAAAACAATCTTTGTTTCCGAATAAAAGCATCAACACATTAAGCTGGCTGAATGGCGAATGGCATTCTACTTCTACAGATGAGCAGGGCTTTGCTGATCTGCTTGAGGGCCTGGAGTCTGTGGCTCCGCTTCAAAGCCAGATCGCCGTGTGGGGTGGCGGTGGCACCCTAGACATTATGAAAAAAGTCATTCCTAAGGCCTACTTTTTTTCAGCCCGCAGTGGGGATTTAAAGTTTGATGCGGGTCAAGTGCCCCAAGACTACAATCCCGTGGTGGTGGTGTGGGCTGCGGGCTCTGGTCCAAGCATCCAATGGCCTGCGGAAGATTGGACACCAAGGGTCGTGGTGGATTTAAGTTATAAAGAAGATTCTACAGCCCGTGAATACGCCTTAAAAAAAGTGGCTATGTATATTTCTGGTAAAAAAATGTTCA
>JBMOJS010000334.1:0-2506 GCA_049315665.1 Pseudobdellovibrionaceae bacterium
AGCCCATGCGGAGTCCAGCACTATAGAATGCACCAAAAAACCACTGACAAGGGTTAGCGACACCAAATGCTTTTTCATTTCAACCATCCTACTCGCAACTTTGTTGGCCTAAATAATGGTAATTCCCCAGTTCATCCAGCCAGAACTCACCTTGAAATGGATAGTACTGGTAGCCATTTTCTATGTAGAACTGACGGTCCACTTTATCATCAATCTGAGTGCCGGCCAGACCCTTGCCGGCAATTCTTTTTTTAACACCCTCTTTTTGGCCATTGATCATTTCGTATTTAATAAAACTAGCTTGTTCATTCAGATCACTTAAATCAACACGAATATTTTGCAAATGGGCCTTAACCATTTCTCCGGTAGCGGCCTTGCTATTTTTAACACGATTATTGACCACTCTTAAAGCATACTGGCCTAGCCCTGAGTTTTTGAAAGATGGATTTTCATCAATTCTTAACTTTTCTTCAGATAGTTTTTTCAAGTAAGCCAAGGATCTTTTCACGTCACCTTCACCCAAGACTTCTCTTAAAACCAAATACGGAACTTTTACAGAAATAGTTTTGTCAGGGTTGCGTTTTTGTATGGCCGCTTTTTCTATTTCGGAAAAATAATTTAAAGGATCTTTATTTGCTTTTAGAAAATCATTCACTTTGTTACGGACAGGGCCATAACTTTTTTCATAAAGATTCAATACTTTTTCCATTTCATCATATTTACAAATATAAAGATACACGATGGCTCTTAATAACAAGGACTCAGGAACATAAAAGTCTTCGTAATACTGAGAATGAATCGTTTGAAATTGGCTTAATGCTGAACGAAAACGTGCTGACCTTAGCATGGCCCAGCTTTGTTCAAATATAGCATCATGCCAGTAAGTGGTGTCTCTGGGGACTTTAGTATAGGCTTGTATTGCTGCCTCAAAATCTTGTTTTTGATAATAACTTCTGGCAATAGCCATCTGGGCTGCAACTTTATTGGTATCCGTTACACTGGCTTTGCTTCTGGAGTCGATAATTTTTTGAAATGTGGCAATAGCCAAGGTCGGCTGATTGGCTTCAAGCTCTGCCAAGCCTTTATTAAACAAAGCTTGTAGATAATAGGTACTGCCAGGGCTAATACGCGCAAATAAATCTGCTGCCTTTGCAAATTCTAAACTTTTTAATTTAACTTCGCCCAAGCGATAATAAATCATATCCCGTTGCCCACCGGGAATGTCACCAATGTCTACTTTAGTAACAGCATAATTTAAAATAGTATCATCACCTAAAGTATCAGCAACAATGGATAATTTTTCAACTGCCTGTTTGGTGTATTTTGGATTGTTTAAACGAATAACATCGACAAACTGAAACGCGGCCACCTGATTCAATTTTAATTCCATCAGCATCAATCCCAATATGTATTTAATCTGGGGCTTTTCATTAATAAGTTCTGGTTTGCGACTTAAGTTGAACAAAGCATTGGCTGCCGCCTGGTATTGACCAGATTGTGCCATTTTTAAGGCTTGCGCCAACTGCTGATTGGCACTGGATGTGTACTGTGATGCCTCAATAAACCGGGCTTTTTTCTTAACCGGCGCAGCAGATACCACAAAAGACATAAAAACAATTGTCAGAATAATATTGCGATAAATATTGTGCATCATCGGTAATTAGCCTCCGGAAAGAAAAAGCTCATGCCTAGACTTAAAAATAAATTATTCGCTGTGGTTTTTTCGCCATCAATGTTTTTAGCACTAAAAAAATTCCAGCTAAAATCCCAGCGAAAGGCCATAGACTTGGTCAAAGAAAAAATTTGCCCTGTGGCTAAATGCAAAGTTCCTGAGCTATCGGCGGTGGTCTTTGTAATTCCATAGCCCAGTGAAAAGTACAGATCAAAGGGAGTTATCCTTTCATTGAACCAAGACATTTTTCCATATATAGGCACAGTCACCAAATCCAAGCCCACAAAGGACTGTGGATAAACTAAATTTTCAGTGGCAATATTATTAACATTTTTAAGCTCTTTGGTGGATTGTCTTTCTGTCGTACTTAGCCCCATATAATTCAATTCTAGACCCCAGGTCTCATTTAAAAAATAACTAGCCTTAAAACTAAGTCCCAAAGTATTAAAGAAAGGATCATTAGTGATTAAAGTTCCACCGCCGAAAACCTGACCGCGTCCAGTTTTTGGCATGAATCTTTTTTGAATCACCGACACTTCTTTGAATGGAGACAAAGTCCCAAGACCACGAAAATCATTCAAATTTTGTTTTTCGCTGGCTTCTGTAGTTGGCTCTTCTCTTGGTCTGGGGGCAGGGGTCGCTTTTTCCAATTCCATTTGAATGACATCCAAATCATCTTGAGTGGCTTCAGACACCCCTTGGGCCCAACTTGCAGTCGATGATAATAGAATAAAAATTAGAATAGACATTGGGGGGAAATTAGAAAACATTACCATCTTCGCAACCTTTAAAAGCGCCGTTATTTTCTGCTAAAACTCCATTTCTAGTGAGGCC
>JBMOJS010000335.1:0-2498 GCA_049315665.1 Pseudobdellovibrionaceae bacterium
ATCGGTGATAATGATTGTTTTTACGCCACCTTTGAAAGTATAAACAAAAATCAACGGCCTGAGTTTAAAAAAATCCAATTCGATAAGCTTCAATTGCCTATCAATAAGCAGCGCAAACCTAAGGCGCGCGACTTAGTAACATAAGGAATCTGCTATTTTGTAATTTCCCATCATCATCCTTTTTATTGATTCTATTGCGGGGAAAGGCATTGTCGTCTCAAAATAAGACGCTGACTATGCTTGTGACATGTGAATAACATTTTACGCCCCCTTAATCGCAAAAACTTTTAGCATTAGTTAAAATCAAGATTTTAGAGCTTTTGGCTGGTACAGATCTTGAATTGGTTATGATTATGGGTAAAATTTTAAAAAACATACTTTTAATTAAATCAATAATCGCTTGTTTTTTATTTACAAGCCAAGTTGTCATGGCTAGATCCGTTGATCCGATTTGTAAATTACAGAAAGTCAGAGACCCGCTGGTTGCTGGCCGGGCTTACAAAATAGAATTTCCAAATGGACGGGTTATCACAACTGTTGGGCACTATCACGGTTCAAGACAAATATATGAAATTTCTGACTTAGCTCTTTCAGGAAAGCTTGCAAAAATGACAGATCAGGATTTTCAAAATTATATCTCAAAAATTTTGAAAAAAAACACGACGCCATTTGAATCGACGTTGATAGTTTCAAATCGAAAAAAAATCGAGAAGAAATTGTTAGGTTTAGGATTAGAACCATCGCAGTTTTTTAATTCATCAAATGGCTTTGATCTGCAAAATGTAAGCGTTCTTAATCACGCCAAGCAGGATTATTTATTTCTAAATAATCAACTCCTTCGCAAAAGTGGTGCAGTTGAATTTGTCGGCTATGAGGGGACAGATGCCGCATGGAAAAACAATGTTCCTTACTACCTCGCCGCCCAGTCGATATTGCTTCATGACTTTGCGATCAGAAAAGCAAGAGGTGGAATTACACTCACTGAAGCCGATATCAAGTCAGCAATATTGTCCGGATCCAACGGAAGTATTTATGCTTATATGCAAGATCCAAACTTGCAAAAACGAGTTCCAATGATTGGTGCAGAGGATAGCGAAGTGGGTAAAAGATATGATCAGCTAGATCCAATAACAACGCTAGAAAATGCGTTTAAGTCTTTGATCGCTGCAGACAGCGCCTATTGGCGCACTCGTCCCAAGTCAGAAATGGAATCGTTCAAGAAAGATACTAAGAATTATATATTTATCACACTTTTGATTTCAGTAAATAGTCAGGCCCTAAATATGGAAATCACATCAACTGATGACCTGGATCAAAAACTTCAGATTTTGCGGCTATACAAGTATCCGTGGATTAATTCTGAAGAACTTGATTCTTTCTTCGCGGCTTTACGACAGAGGGTTCAATTGAATATTGATCGCGACTCACACTCGGCCCGTAATCTTGCTGGCACTCATTTGTCAGGCATACATTTTGTTGGACTCAATCATCTGCGAAGTACGGTTAAACAACTTAAGCAGATCTGTTATTCAGAAATGAAGATTGGAAATCGAACCCATAGCATCAACGATACGCCTTCTGGTTCAGCCAAGTAGTATTATTCAAATGTTTTTAATTTTTGTTTCGTTACTTTAAGGGTAAACTCAGTGCTTGAAATCAAATCTGGATTATCTTTTTTTATTCTTAATGCAAGGGCCTTTTCAAAACATGCAAGAGCCATCTTGTAGTCGCTCTTATCAAAAAATAACTTCCCTAAATGCTGAAGATAGAAATCTTGATACTCCATGAATTTATGTGTCAAAAGTATCTTCTCGGCTTTTTTCAGCGTATCCAAAGCCTCATCAAATCTTTTTTCGAACCGAAAAACATCGCCCCACCGTAAGGCATTGACCATTGCGTATTGAGGGTTGGTATTTTCAAAATATGCAGAAGCCGTTTTAAACAATTCGTGAGCTTCGTCATAGTTTCCCAACTGCCGACACCGAACCCCCAATTGACTTATTCTTTTGTGTTTTGCAGCGCCACTAAGATTGCGAATTTCCTGTCTTTCAATTTCAATAAAATCCCTCAAGTCATTTGGGTTTTCAGGATAGTCATGAAGATCATCACCAAAATAAGTTTTTAAGTTCAGGGTTGATTTATCCTTCATTCATTTTCCTTATTTGGGTCAATCCTAATACTTCTTATCCTGCCCCAAAAATTTCCGGGAATAATCCAAGTAAAGTTTCTTTCCATCAGTGGACTCTATAAATTCTGCGGAGCTGTCTAAAATTTGAACGGCTAAATCATGGTGAACAATTTCATAATCTTTAAAGTTTCCTCGGGCATCATAAATTCTAAATAGACTTGGTCCATCAGCCAGGCTTCTTAAAATTATTCCTTTTTGTTTATCTGCATTTTTATATTTAAAAGTTTTCTTTTTTGTTTTCGCCATAAAAATTTAAGAAGCCTTATTAATTGGAGCCAAGGTCAATTTAAAACCAATCGTTTTTAAAATG
>JBMOJS010000078.1:0-11150 GCA_049315665.1 Pseudobdellovibrionaceae bacterium
AGAATATCACGCACTGCCGGTCTTCTGTCAGCTGTTTTAAATAATGAAAGAGGCAGCTGGTGAGCTTGAAATCCCCAGTTGATAAAATAGGTGTTGGTTGGGTTGGATTTTATTTTGTTTGAATTCAAAAAAGATAAGGTTTTCCATTCTGACTGTAAAGAATCCAGATTTGCGCTTGAGTGATCAAAGCTAATTGGGGTTGCCCTGTACTGTGCTATTATATTTATGTATTTATCATCTTGAATCTGTATTCCAAAGAATGAATTGACCTTTCCTAAATTTCCATAACCGGTAGAGACTTCGTTCAGATCTTCGCTGTAAGTGACATAATTCAATCCTAAACCGTAAAACAGTCGAATCAAAATATCATCTGCAGGGGCTGGATCTAAATCTTTTATCTCTTCGGGGGTGGTGATTTCATGAGCTGGTTTTCTAGACGGGATGTGGTGGCGGTCTGGTATGATATTTGGAATTGAATTGTTTTTGTAGGGTGGGGTTTTTACCAACGTATTCAATAAGATATTATTTGATTTTTTGGATGGTTTTGGCCTTAGCTGCAAACTTGAGTGTAGGTCATCATCAGTTTTTGATAAAAAAAAACAGGCAGTAAAAAAAATAACCACCGGGTTTTCAGAAAGAAGATCCTATAATATTCAGTTTAACTTTGTACCCGTTGGCGGTAGTATATTGAATGGTGGGGACGGTATTGCCTATAGAATAGCTGACTTTTTTTAGACTGGCCGTCTGTTGCCATGAAGCGCCGCCATTGGTGCTTCCGATATTTTCGTTTTTAATAGAGTTAACAGGCGTTTCAACAGCAGGGCTTGAAGATTCATTTTGGGGATTTTTAAACTCGATGCTGTTTTTTACGCTACAGCTGATAACAACAAAGTGCATTAAAATTAAGATAAGACGTAAACCAAACATAAAGGACCTCTTTACTAAAAGCACTAATAAACCATCGGGAAGTAGGTAGAACTGTTTAAGCTTTTTTAATTGTAAGGCCGCATTGTTTAAAGAATAATGATCAATGACAGTGATCGTTATTAAAGACATAAGCCATCTAAAAGCTATTATTGATTGTCATTGAACAGCAAAATCACTAGCCTTTATTCATGAATTGGAGAGAAGAGTTTTTAAAAATTTTTAGAAATCAATTTCGTGAGTTAAAAAAAAGAAATCCCCGTTGCTCGGTAAGAATGTTTGCCAAACAGATTGGACTTTCTCCGGGACCTACCTCAGAACTTCTAAAAGGTTCTAGGCAATGGAAGTTTTCAGAAGCCTGGGCCAAAAAAGTCATCGACAAACTTCAGTTGGATGAAGCCACTAAAAATCACTTGTTGTTATTGATGGGTGAAAATGTAGAAATCCCTAAAACTTTGCTTGAAGCAGAAAAATCCATCACATTGTCAGATTGGACTTACTATCCGGTCCTGATGTCTTTGGATTTGCCTAGCCCCTACAATAAGACAGAGCAAATTGCAAAACGTCTTGGATTGTCTGAAGACAAAGTCCATCAGGTTTTGGCTGAATTGCTAGATAATGGCTTTATCATTAAAGATGAGTTTGGACATTATGAACGACGATCTTTATTTTGGCAAAGCACCAATGATATTCCCAATTTTAGAATTAAAGATTTTCATAATAAAAACCTGTCTTTGATTTCTAGGGCTATTGATAAAATCAGTACCGACCATCGAGACCTGCAGGTTTTAACTTTTGTTGGCGATTTAGAAAAAATTAAACTGGCTAAAAAAGAAATACGATCGTTTGTAGAAAAGGTCACGGCCATTATGAACTCGAAGAATGAAAATGATCAGGTTTTTCAATTGGCTGTTTCGCTTTTTCCTTTTGATTTTGAAGGTTCTAATTTATGAATCCAGTTATCTTCATATTTTTATTCTTGTCGTTTTTTGCTTCTGCTTTGCAGGCACAAGTGATTATTGGCAATGGCGGTGAGGGCGTTCGCATTGGTGAACAAATTGTTCTTCGAGACCTTTATGAAGAAGGCAGTCATGAAAACCCTGAAATGGGACAAAAAGTAGACAATGATTTTTTAGTTCGTTTTTATGAATTGAAATTGGATCTGTTTTTTGCCACAGAGTCTGAACTTTTTTTGCAAAAGATCACTCAAATAGAAGGTGTGTATCCAGGGGTGGGTCGAGCGATTCTAGAAGCCTTTGCCTATTTTAAATTTAAGTTTGTCAGCCAGCCTTTGCCTTTATTGCCGAACGATTCGAATTCTGTATCTAATGATCAGCGCGTGCAGCTGGCCTTGCGTCGGTATTCAGATATTTATATCGACTATAAGTCTTGGTTAAAGATGGCCGTGCCGCAACGGGTGGCTTTGATGGTCCATGAGGCCCTCTACAGTTATCTTGAAGTAGAGTGCAAGGACTCTGTTTGCAGTCAGTATTCCATTCAGGTTCGCCCATTGATAGGTCAACTTTTTTTAAAAAAGACCACCAAAGACATAGGCCAGCTGCTCAAGCGCATCGGTTTTGATTCTGTTATGGCTCAATGTAAAATTCCCTATTTAATAAATGGGCAATTCAGTATTTTTGAAAAAGACACTGTTCAGGGGCCCTTGTATGAAAAAAAATTGAATTTAAATAAAGAAGATGATTTTCAAAACACTTTTGCTTTTATCAGTGACAAGATAGATTCTTTTGCGCAAATGGGAATGTCTGTAACTACGGTGTCAGATTTTTTTCGTCCCATAGTTCTTATTCGCTCAAATACTTATTATTCAGATTATGGTACCCAGACAGCTTTGGTTTTTGAGTCGAGTTCGAGTGTTTATAAAAAACAGTATTCATTCACCAATAAAACAGATTTCTATATAACTTTTATGGAAGAAGTTAAAAAATGGATTCACATCAACAGATTTAATAATATCTTGGACCCTTTGCTTTACTGCAAAAGGCCCTTTGTTTCCATGGGGTCGCGATAGACTTTAAAATCACCAGCGGCTGTGGGGTACGCCGGGGATACGGCAAGCTCCACGAGTGTAAATTTGCTGAACACTGCAAAACTCATTGCTGTCCACCACAAGATGGCCTTTGCTGCAGCCATTGACAGTGTACCAAAACCGATAGCCAGAGGTGCTGTCATTGTTAGTTCCCGAAGTGACTTCTTCAGCTGTGTATAAACTTAATTTATTCAATAGATTTTTTTTCTCTAATTTTGTTTCGACTTTTGTTTGGCATGTTTCAAGGCCAGCGCCGTCTGCCGCTTGCAAAGTTAAAGAAGCGAATAAAATCATTGAAGACCAAATGCATGAATACAAGTGTGCTTTCATAAAAACCTCCTCGTTCTATTTTGCATAAATGTTCTGGCAAAAACAGTCAAGTGTTTGCCAGAAGACCCAACGACAAAGTGCCTTCGAAAAGGCACTTTGAATAAATTAGCGAACTTGAATAGCTGTGTATGAACAAGCCCAGTCATAACTATCAGCATTGTAAAACCAAACAGGTCCATTGACATAGTTGTAATCACGTCGTGGACGGCGCTGGTAACCATAGCCTACAGGGTTAGATCGATTGATATTTTCTGGAGATAAAGAAGGTTGGCCGCCTTCGCCGACTACCCCAACACAACCCAAGGCGAAAAAGCGTGGATTTTGTCTGGTGGCTTCTTGACACTCGTAACGGTAATCATTGATAGCGCAATAAATAATTCCACCACGGCCATAGTCACCACGATCAGGGGGATAGCCGCGACCTGGGTCATGTGGTGATGGTGGTAGTGGGCGTCGTGGGCCACGATCCCAGCCTCCGCGTCCCCAGCCGCCACGACCATTTCCTTCGTGATCACGACCCCAACCAAATTGATTTTCAAAGTTGTTTCCTGCAGATATATCGCCAATCTGTGCATCCACTTGAGCATCTATTTGTGCTTCAAACTGGGCTTGGGCTTGCAAGGCAAACGCTATGGCCATGACAGAGATCCCAGCCAATAAAATATTTTTCATAAAAAACACTCCTTCTTATTTGTTAGGCTTTTACTTCATATAAAAGCATAATTGTTAAAATAACTTTCGCTATATCTACAATCTATACAAAGCTCGTGCCAAATAAATTTGAACCTATTCGCACCACGCGCAGCAGAATCTTTAAACAATTTGCATTTTAAAAGTATTGTTACAAAATAAATAATGATGCACAAAAACTACCCACGCCTGTTTACTCCACTGCAGTTGGGATCTTTGCAATTAAAAAATCGTTTTGTCATGGGCTCCATGCACACCGGACTTGAGGACTCCGCAAAAAATATTCATAAGCTGGCTGAGTATTATGCTGAACGTGCCCGCGGTGGAGTTGGTCTAATTGTCACAGGCGGCTACGCTCCCAACAGGACGGGCTGGCTTGTGCCTTTTGCTGCCAAACTGACCAATGTCAAAGAATCTCAGCAGCATCGCATTGTGACTGAGGCTGTTCATCAAGCCGGTGCAAAAATTGCGTTACAAATCTTGCATGCGGGCCGCTATGCTTATCACCCTTTGGCGGTGGCCCCATCGGCATTGCAGTCACCCATCTCACTTTTTAAACCTTGGAAGATGAGTGAAAGAAAAATTTTAAGCACCATTGAAGATTATGCCCAATCAGCGCAGTTGGCCCAGCAGGCAGGTTATGATGGCGTCGAAGTTATGGGCTCTGAAGGTTATTTGATCAATGAGTTTTTTACTCCCAAAACCAATCGCCGTCAGGACCGCTGGGGTGGTTCTTTAGAAAATCGCTGCCGCTTTGCCGTAGAAATTATTAAAAAAATCCGGGCCGCTGTGGGGGTTGATTTTTTAATTATTTATCGCATTTCAGTTTTAGATTTGGTCCAGTCGGGAAGTCTTTTTTCAGAAGTGATTTTTTTAGCCCAGGCTTTGCAGCAGGCCGGAGCATCCGTGCTAAGCACGGGGATTGGTTGGCATGAATCTCGGGTTCCTACGATTGCCACAGATGTGCCGCGGGCCGCGTTTGCTTGGGCCACGGCAGAACTTAAAAAACACCTTCAAATTCCTTTGATTGCGGCCAATCGTATCAATACTCCCCAAGTGGCAGAAAACATCTTGGCTTCAGGTCAGGCGGATCTGGTTTCTATGGCTAGGCCCTTTTTAGCTGATCCCGATTTTGTCAATAAAGCTTGGAAGGATGAATCCGACCAGATCAACACTTGCATTGCTTGCAATCAGGGCTGCTTAGATCAGATTTTTTTACGTCAACGTGCGACTTGTCTGGTCAACCCCAGGGCTTGCTATGAAACAGAAATTGTTTACAAAAGTATCAACCCGGCAGCCTGTAAAAAAATTGCGGTGGTGGGGGCGGGGCCTGCGGGTTTGGCTTTTGCCGTGACCGCCGCGGGCCGCGGGCACCAGGTCACTGTGTTCGAGGCCTCTGCCCAGATTGGCGGGCAATTCAATCTAGCCAAAAAAATTCCCGGTAAGGAGGAATTTGCAGAAACTTTACGTTATTATCAAAAACAGATTGATTTGCACAAGGTCAAGCTGAAGTTGAATCATCCTGTGCAATCTGTGGATTTGTTTTCTGATTTTGATGAAGTGGTTTTAGCCACGGGGGTGAAGCCTCGCCGAGTTTCTTTTTCAACAGTGGCAGGAGCAGCACCTTCTGCAAAAGCAAAAACTGTCAGTTATGTGGATATTATCAGTGGGCACGTTTTACCTGGGCGCAAAGTGGCCATCATTGGTGCTGGTGGTATTGGTTTTGACACCGCCAAGTTTGTGCTTAGTCATTGGCTCGCCCAACAGGGCGCTGAAAACTATTACCAAGAATGGGGCATCGATTTAAGTTTAACTGGCGCTGGCGGGCTTTTGCAAAGCCCAGGAAAGCCTTTGCAAAAAGATAGCGGCGCAGAAGCTTTCAATAAAAATAAATCGGGCAATGAACTTTATTTACTGCAGCGAAAACAAGGGGCTTTGGGTAAAAATTTAGGCAAAACAACAGGGTGGATACACCGCAGTTTTTTAAAAAAACATCAAGTGCATATGTGGGACGCCGTTGAATACAAGTATCTGGACGATGCTGGTTTGCAGATTATTAGAAATAAACAAAATATATTTTTGCAGGTGGATCAGGTCATTGTTTGCGCGGGACAAGAGCCTTTGCAGGATCTTTGGCTTCCCTTGCAGGCTTTGGGCAAAAAGGTGCACCTGATAGGCGGGGCTTTTGCGGCGGCAGAACTGGATGCCAAGGCGGCGATCAAACAAGGTTCTTTGCTGGCTGCGCAAATCTGAAAGGCTTGCATTATTGGATGGCCAGGCCTAAGCTTTTTTAAAAGGCTGCGCAAGCAGACCTTTTGTAGCAAAGGATGGCTGTATGAAAACAAGTAAAAAAATTAAATCTTCATTTTCAACTTTAATTTTGTCAGGGCTTATAGCCTTTACCGTAGTGGAGCTATATGCACCGATGGTTTTGGCAGATGGTCCAACCTTCACCAGCATCACCTCGGCCCAGTTTGATGATATATCCAAAGAGCTATCGGCCAATTTTACCCATGCTTCTGTGCAAGGCCCAGCCAGTTTGGGAAATATTTTTGGCTTTCAGCTGGATTTGGTGGGTGGCTTGACACAAACTCCCAATATCGACACCATAGTTAAAACAGCCAATAGCAGCTCCAGTTTTTCACAAGCTCCCCATGGTGGGATTGGTGCCACAGTGTCTATTCCTATTGGGATAACTGCAGAGGTGGTATTTATTCCCAAAACAACCATGAGTGATGTTAGTTTTCAAACCACTTCTTTTGGTTTGAAATTATCGATGAATCAACTGATTCCAGTCTTGCCTGTAAATCTGTCTTTGCGGGGGATTTATTCTTCCTCCACCTTTGATTTTTCTCAAACCGTCAACAGTGTTAAAACCGACGTGAGTGATAAAAACTCAGTCACAGGGATTCAGCTATTATTGGGACCTAAAGTGCCAATCATTGAGCCCTACATTGGGGTCGGGGCTTTATCTGCGACGAATGAGCTGACCTATACAGGATCCACCATTTTTAGTTCTGCATTCACCACTTCCAGTTCTGCTATTTCTAAACCCTCGAGCACACAGTTGTTGGCCGGCTTGGCCTTCAATGTGGCTTTGGTTAATTTTGGTCTAGAGTACAGCAGCCTTTTTGGCGCCAGCAAATACACCGCAAAATTTGGTTTTGGATTTTAGTGCAGGCATTTGGCTGCGCTAGGCAATTAGCAGAAGTATTAAGTATCAAACCGACAACTCTGCAAACATATTTAAACATAAATAACGTTTTGCAATAAAATATATTTTTATTGAGTTTGGAATTCTCCTAGCATAGTTTTTATTTACTATAAATAGGAGTGTGTATTTTGATCAAGCCAGATTGTTTAATATCTTTTCTTATGTCATTACTTCAAAAAAGAGGATTGAGCTTATTGCTGCTTTCGCAGAAGTCTGGCGTTAGTTACAATTTGGTTGAAGATTTGTTTTCACAGGGCCCCGAAAAAATTCCTCTCTGTGAGTTGAAAAAAATCCTAGATGTTCTAAAGTTGACTGAATCAGAATACTGTGATTTTATAAGTCACTTTTTATCTTTGGGGAATGGGAAAAAATGTCAAATACTACATTGATATTATATTTCAGACCCAGTTTATTTTAGGAAATTAGCTGTGAATTTGGTTGGTAAAAAAAGTATAAATTTAAACACATCTGAATTTGCTAATTTTGCCGAGTCACTTTCAAATCGTTGTCTGAGTTTAGGATACCCAATTTTACCCTTTGATCGGCCTACATTACCAAAATTCTCCAGTTTACCTATTTTAGAGCAAGAAAAAGCACTATTCAATCTTAAAGATTTTTATGCTGCTATTTCATCTGTAGAACCTGAGGACTCCATCAAAAGCTCAAGATCACTATGGGTTTTATTGAAAAATCGTCGCTATAAATACCATAGTAGTATTTTAGAAAACATTACGGATGAGCATAAAATTGAAATTTACAACTTAGATGGAATATTGTCCTGGTGTAGTCTTAATGTTTTTGGAATATGTTCATATACGGTTGAAGAAATGAAGTGCTATAGCTGGGAAGAAAGGTATTCGCGCAATTCAGATGACACTCAAAAAATTCTAAATGCTATACAGGAAGCTCTTAAATCAAAAGATTTAAGTCCGTGTGTGGCTAAAGTTAATGACCATCTAGTTGTAGAACGATTTTCTAAAAAACTTTACCAACTTCAGGTAAGTCATGATTTATTTGCCCCGCTAAAAGATGCCTCAGGGCAAATAAATTCATTTTTAGTGACATCAAAAGTTAAAATTCTAAATTCTTAGTTTCTTAAGCGACCTGTTCCGGTCTTCCAGCAAGATCATATTTATCCACTATTAAAGATGCTAACGTTGCTTCCTGTGTATTTAAAAGCATGTCACCATACAGATTTGTGTAAAACAACATTGATTCTACCACAATCCCATTTTCTTCTTCAGTGAATCCCTTGAGGCTTTGGAAGGCCTTGTTAAGATGATCTTCGTCTTCTTCTGCATGAACTTTTAAAAAGGAAACATACTGGGGGCCATAAACTGACTTGCATACTTCATACATAGCAGGAACATTGCGTACAGCAAAGCCCTCTAAGGCCAGCACCCAACCAAATATTCCTATGGGATTGGCCTCATAAATCCAATAGTACAGACTTTGATGAAATGCTTTCGCAAGATTACTAGGCGCTAAATTTTTAATATTTAATCCAAAGTTTTTAACATCATTTTCTAATAATTTTTCATGTCCCTTTTCTTCTGCAGCATGGGCAATAAACCTATTTGAATAGACGGTTTTATCAGTTGGAAATTTGCCACCCGTTAAGGCTAAAATTCGGGTTGATTTAACAGCGTATTCGTAGGTGTTTGTCAGCCAAGACAAATAAGCTTGCTGATTCCCCCAGGGAAATTGTTTTCTGATACCTTCTAATTTTTTTTGTTCGACTTCAAATTGATCTTTTAGGTATTCATGACTACACAGCTTCACAAAGGCCTCCTAGGCAGCAAATAAAGGTTGCTGCTGTTTTTTATTTCTTTTTGTCCACAATCTGTTAACACTTTCAAAAATCAAATGGTTGTCGTGATTTTTGAGCTGTTCTTTATTATTTAAAATTAAAGTACACGGGTGGCCATACTTTGATATTTGGCCGATAGGCTTAAATCCATAATTAAAACACATTTCATCTACATGCATCTGATTTCTGGCGGTGCCCAATACGGCTACTGCATTAGATTCATCAAATACTTTCATACTTAGCCCCAATAATAGAGTCCCTATCGAAATTCCTAGATCCTTTTTTCTAAATACTGGTTCTACGGAAACGTATTCAATGGACATGATCAGAGAATTTGTTTCAGAACGTATACGATTTAAATCAATAGATTTAAAAGGCAATAAATAGGAGTGGTCTTTATAGGCCTCTATATTTAAATCAAAAAATGAAGCTGCAATCATACCAATCACTTGATTGTTGTAAACTAAGCTGCATACTTTACTTTGGCGTAAAAAGTTGTCTGATGTTAAAATGCTATCTGAGGATGATCTTAGTAGGTCATTCCAAACCCTGTACCAATGCTGATAGGTTTGATTATAGATTGAAAGTTCGTAATTATTTAAATACTTAGTATCTTCAAATATAAAAGTGTCTATGTTATCAATAATATTTTCAATTCGATTTTTCTCTACAGAAAGCATTGGATAATCCCAATCATTAAAATTTTTTATATCAAACCACTAAATAATAAATTGGGTAAATATAAAAGTATAATTTAAATCTATTTAGGACATTGGTCGTGCTCACGGCTGCCGCATATAATATAGCGTTCAAATTATCTTTATAAATTTTTGGAATTGGCATTATTATTGGGGTTCAGTTGGAAGTGGTGGCGCAGCAAAAAGTTGCTCCATTCTTTAAAAGCAGACTTTATTTACAACACTTAGCATCTATGAAAAATAAATTCTTGACTGCAAATCGATGCATTTGAAATTGTTTATATAGCGATAAAATATTTAGCTAATCAAGCTTGTTAAGGGCTAGAAAAAAGCCTCTGTAATAGGCCTTGGTAGTATTTTATCGTGGTTTTTTGAGCCTTGTAAACTCAAATCTTGTTTTTCAAAAAAACCCAAAAACTGCTTTTTAAAACTCGTGGTAGTTTATTTTTAATTCAGAAATTGAATTCAACTTGATTGATTGAAGTTCAAAATAGGACTGATTCAAACGAAATGAATTTGAATTTTACAAAAAAACTACGGAGGCCCCATGCATTCAGCTTATTCGGTAAATACAACTATTCCCTTGGTGTTGCAAAAACTCACAGACCAGACCTTGCACAATAAACTTATGGAACTGACTTCTCGCGAACGAAAATTGACCACCCATATTTTATGGCACTTGGCTGAAGTGGACCGGCGCAAACTTTATTTGCAAATGGCTTTTCCCAGTTTCTTTGAATATATGGTGACAGGATTGGGTTATGCCCCGGCCAGTGCGCAACGCCGCATTGATGCGGCCCGACTGTTGGCTCAATTGCCACAAAACGAATCCCAGCAGGTGGCGCAAAAAATTGAAGCGGGGGATTTAAATTTATCGCAAATTTCTAAGCTACAAAGTTTTTCACGCCAAGCCCGCAAAGAAACGGGCAAGACCGTCAGCCCAGAACAAAAAAGTCAGATCTTGCAACAGATTGAAAATCATTCTGTTGTGCAAACTGAGAAAATTTTAGCAAAAGCTTTAGATATCAAACCCCAACAGCAAACTCGCACGCAAATCCAACAAGATGATTCGGTCCGGGTAGAGCTTACTTTCACTGCGGAAGAGATGACTTGGATCCTGCAAGCCCAAGATCTTTTATCCAACGCCACCGGCGGGGGCTTGAAAGAAACCTTGGTGCATTTGGCAAAGTCTTTGGTCAGCAAAGAACAGCAGGCGCGAAGTAAGACCCAACTTAAAACACAGATCCCAGCAAAATCAAAACCTGCGGGTTCGCAAATTCATGCTGTGCCAAAAACTGCAGACCCAAGTACTAAAACAACTGATTCAAACAACTTAAATATTGAACAGTCTAACGCAAGTGTAGAGCCACAACATTTAAATCCAAAAAAACCTGACGTGCCATCGCTAACGGTCCGTCGACAAGTTCTGCAGCGCGA
>JBMOJS010000336.1:0-2494 GCA_049315665.1 Pseudobdellovibrionaceae bacterium
TCCCTTTGTCTATTCTGATGAAAGATTGTATTTAAATCAAAAACCTGAGACCTTCGACAAAAATTCCACTTTGCAAGGGACGCCAGCGGGCCCACCCCAGTGGATCAAACAAAGGGATTCTATTCTGCCTTATGAAGAATACCCTCCATTGATAGGATTAACGGTGTACTGGCAATGAAAGTGACATTACAGGATATTCAAAAAGCCCATGAGATTTTAAAAAAAATCATCAGCCCCACAGAAACTGTACAAAGTATCAGTGCCAGTCAGATAATGAAAACAGAAATTTATTTAAAGCTTGAAAATACTCAGCGCACGGGCAGCTTTAAACTGCGGGGGGCTTACAATAAAATTGCCAATCTATCGCAAGAAGAAAAGGCCCGGGGAGTGGTCGCAAGCTCTGCCGGCAATCATGCCCAAGGAGTGGCATTAAGTGCTTCTTTAGCCCAGGTGAAATCTTTGATTGTCATGCCTGAAAATGCGTCTTTGAATAAAATCGAATCCACTCGCAATTATGGGGCCGAGGTGGTTTTGCATGGCGAGGTTTATGACGATGCTTTTGAACATGCTAAAAAATTAGAAAAAGAAAAAGGCTATACTTTTGTTCATCCCTATGAAGACGCCCATGTGATTGCTGGGCAAGGCACTATCGCTTTAGAAATTTTGCAAAAAGTCCCAGATTTGGATTCTTTAGTGGTACCCATCGGTGGTGGAGGATTGATCAGCGGCATCGCTGTGGCGGCAAAAAGCATCAATCCTAAAATTCGTGTGATCGGAGTGCAATCAGCACAAGCACCAGGGATGTCTTTGTTGTTCAATAAAACCACCGGAAAAAAATCCAGCAAGATCATCACCATTGCCGATGGTATTGCTATTAAAAATCCATCCAAAGTTATGTTTGAAAATTTTATTTCTAAATATGTGGATCAGGTGGTGACTGTCAGTGATGATGAAATTGCTGAAACCATTGTTTTTTTATTAGAAAAATCCAAAACCGTAGCCGAAGGCGCGGGGGCTGCGGGGCTAGCGGCCGTATTTAACAGATCCTTGGATTTAGGTGCAAAATCCTGCGTGGTTTTGTGTGGTGGTAATATTGATTTAAATATCGTTTCACAAATCATTGAACGGGGACAAATTCGTCGTGGACGTTTGGCTGCGATTTCTGTGGTGATTGATGATATGCCAGGCAGCTTGCATAAACTGACTGCTGTTTTATCCGCTTTGCGCGCCAATATCATTGAAGTGCACCATGACCGCGTATCACAAAATTTATTCTTGCGTGAAACCAGGGTGGATTTTGTTTTTGAAACATCGGGCCCCGAACATGTGCAGAGGATTAAAGAGGCATTAATCACCTCCGGCGCCAAAATCATTTAGTCGATGCTGAAAAAGAACCATCTGCGTTGTTGGCTGCACTCAAACCGTGCTCAATGGACTTTTTAGTCCACCTCCGCGCGATTTGAGTTTGCCGCCTAGCATCTGGTACTTTTTGAGCATCGACTGCTTTGTTTTTCATGCGTCTATTTTTGCAAATTTTGGTTGGACTCCTAGTCGATGCTGAAAAAGCAGCAGATGCTAGAGTGTGGTTCCTAAAAAACCAAAGTGCCTTTTTGCAAATGAATTTTTAGCCCTGGTTCGATAAGAGCATTTTTTGAAAAGGGCTCAGGTGATGCCGCCACAGTCCATCCTTTGGGCACGGGAGTTTGACACAGGCTTAGCCATTCTACGGATCCCCCTTGCAGGCAGGTCAACAAAGCTTCTTTTTTATTGATTTTATGAACTAAAAAACCACCTTGATCCAAGTCAAAAGGGTTCGGGCTAGACACATCATCATTCAAGGTAAAAAATAAAGGACCAGACTCTGTCTGCAATAAAACCTTTAATGGTAAAACATGCTGAACGTGCAAGGTCTTCTTTTTGTTAGGACGAAAAAGCAGGGATAAAGTCTTTTTCCACAAAAACACACTTTGTTCGTATTCAGCAAAACTAGTCAGCGTTTTTTTACGTAAAAAATTCTTTAAAGGCTGGCTCCATTGCAAAATATTCAAGTGCTGTTGGGTGATTACTGTATCCTGAAAAAAGGATTCATTCAGCACCTGCAAAGCAAGGCTGGCTGTGACGGATTCAGATAATCCTAAAAAATCAGAATCCGTAGTGCCATTTAAATCTAAAAATAACAGGTCATCATTTTTTCTAAAATGAATTTTTAATTGAGTCGTTAAGGTTGTATTGTTTTCGTCAACCATGCGATAATTCAATGAGTTTTCAACCGTGGGGGAATCTTTTAATTTTTGTACAAGATGTTCATGATTCAATTTAAAATGCTGCTGAATTTTTTCACTCCAACTTGGTTTTTTTAGCCCCCAGCTTTTTGAAAACTGCACCAATTGATATTTAAATTTTTGACTGCTCAGCATGGCTTTTTGCAATAAAACAGGCCAGTTTTTATAGCTGTGTAGCTGGTCACAGATGGCTGCCACGACAGGCTCGCAGG
>JBMOJS010000079.1:0-11111 GCA_049315665.1 Pseudobdellovibrionaceae bacterium
ATTGATTTTGTAGTCGAGCCGACACTACTTGGCACCGGGGGGGCTATTAAGTTTGCTTGTGAACAAAAGAAAATTGAAGACAATGTTTTAGTATGTAATGGCGATACATACTTTACAGAGGGACTTAAGTATTTCTATGAATACGCTAAAGGGGAGCCAAGTATTGGTTTAGTAAAAATTGACCGCGGAAATCGGTACGGCCTAGTTCGTCTTTCGCAAGATGGATACCTGGAAGATTTTTTAGAGAAGGACCAAAAGGCTATCGGTGGTCTTATAAATATGGGCCTCTATTTTTTTAGTAAAGAAATTTTAAAATTGATACCGCCAGGATCTGTGTCCTTAGAAAAAGATATTCTTCAAGGACAGATATTGGCAAAAAAGATGAGGGGAATTTTATTAAGTACATATTTTATTGATATTGGTGTTCCAGAAGATTATGAAAAATTTTGTAAAGATTTTAAAAATGGAATTGTAAATTGATTTTAACTATTTATCTATTTAGCTATCTTAGATTCAATTAATTTTAGAAAAACAGATTCGATTTCATTTATCATTTTACCAAACGAAAAATTAGTGTTGACCCAATTGTATCCATTTTCAACGATCATAGTGTTATCTTCATTTAGTGATTTTCTGACATATGTTTTAATAGATTCTTCATCGTTATACGTAAATAAAAACCCTGTTTTGCCATGGGCTATGACCTCGACTGTTCCGCCAACGGCAGAAGCTACAACCAGCTTCCTAAGACTCATTGCTTCCAGTACAACATGGGGCAGGCCTTCGTAGGATGAGTTTAGGATAAAAAAATGAGCCGCACTAACAAAATCAGCCACCATTCTTCTAGGTTGCATGCCAGCAAAGTGCACTCTGTCTGCGACATTTATATTATTAGCTAGTTTCTTAAGGTCATTTTCTAAAGGACCGTCTCCAACTATAACTAATCCTAGATCTTTGAATTCCAATAACAATCGAATAAGTGTATCTACCCCTTTCCAAGGCACAAGACGACACACTGTGCACATCCATTTGTACCGTGTATCTAAAGCTGGGTAGTTTTTAGCATTATCTAGTGGAGAAAAAGAATTGTATATTACATTTACTTTTTTCTCGTTGATACCCCATCCAATAACTACCTTTTTAAGGTAAAAACTTGGTGTTATTATGCATTCACTGGTGCGCAAAGGATAAGCTCTTAGCCATCTTAATAAGTCAAAAAAAATATTTTTTCTGATCAATTGAAATTCATCTATAGTGCCTAAAAACCATTTTCGATTTTGAGCTCTTTCCCAAGCAGTATCGCCGACAATTTTATGAACCCTTCGCTTTCCAGTAATAATCCCGATGATCAATGCTTTAAAATCATTGCCATTGACGAAAATCACATCTGATTTAAAAGCCATTTTAACACCAAAATATATCGTCAAAAGCTCCCTGACTAAAAAACCTCGATTGCGAATAATACGATGTACAAAATAATTGAGTGTAAGATCATAACTTTTTGCGGCATCCATTTGATTGGATTCTGTAAAGCAGAGCACGGATATACTGTGGTTTTTTAGAACCATGGCTTCTGCAAATCGAGGTAAAAAATTGGCAGGTCCGCCAATATCCGGGGGAAATATCCCAGCTATAATCAAAATATTCATATAAGTGAATGACATTATACATTGAATAAAGGACTATAGTCACTGAAATTGATGATTCAGAAAAAAATCATATCATGACTTTAAATAAGATCCAAAACCCCTTAAATATTTTATTTTTTTGTCAGTCTATTGACGAGACTGACTCTGCGGTGGGCGACACTGCAAAGCGGGTGTTAAGTTTAGCAGCAGACAAACGTGTAAAAAATATTTTGGTTATTGCAGTCAAAGGCAGTAAAATAAACTTAGGGGAAAAGGTAACTGTAGAAGTATTGTCTGATAAAAACACTTCTAAATTAAGGCTACTGCTTAAATTTTATATAGTAGCATATCATCGATATACTACTATGCGTTTTGAGATCTGTTACCTTTACATGACACCATCCATGGCAATATTATTTCTACCCTTTAAATTATTTTTTAAATGTAAAATAGCTATCTGGTTTGCGCATACAGTTTTTACTTGGAAGGTTAGACTATCTATTTTTTTAATTTCTGATTTATGGTTGAGTGCCAATAGGGCCCAGGCCCAGTTAAGCACTTCAAAGCTTCGAATCATTGGCCAGGGAGTAGATTTAAGTCAATTTTACCCGATGGCAAAAACCAAAGAATTTGATTTATTAACTGTTGGTAGAATTTCGAGCTCAAAAAAAATAGAATTGATGTTATTCGCGTTACAGTATCTAAATGAAAATTATGACAAAAAATACACTCTCACTATTTGCGGAGAGTGTTATTCTAAAAGTGATTTTCAATATAAAAAACAGCTTGAAAAGCTTATAGTTGATCTAAATCTTGTAGGTAGTGTTTATTTTATTGGTTCTGTTGAGCATAAAAATTTATGCGAATTGCTAAATACAACAAAAGTATTTTTATTTACTACGCCGGGAGGCTTAGGCAAGGCCACTATAGAAGCCATGGCCTGTGGCATTCCAACAGTTATTGCTGAGGAAAAACTAGAAGACTTTTTAGATAACTATCTTATGAGCGTATTGGTCTGCAGACCTTTGGCTGAATCAATTGCAGCGAAAATTTATACTATTCTTAATCTTCCAGAATCTGAATACAAAATTCTTTCACATAAAATCAATAGATTTGCCAATAATAAATGCAGTATGCAAAACTTTAGCGAAAAAGTCGTGGACGAGTTACTAAAGACGGTAAAACAGGGATATTAACGCAACAGGAAACCTGTTGATTTGTATAAAACCATGATAAATACTTCTTGGTGGATAAAATTTATTTCACTTTTTTTTTAATTTTGAAACACTTCCCTGATTTTGATCGAATACCCCTTATCTCCAAAGGGATTTGCTTGCTTAGGGGAAGAATTATCGGTTGTTTGCCAAATAAAAAAATTGGCAAAAATGTAATGATTTATAAAAATTTTAATTTTACCATGAGGATGAGCTTATGGATTGGTGATTCAACTAAGATTTACCCAAATGTATCTATAATAGGTTCCGAATGTAAAATTGACGTTAGAGTTGTGATATTCGAAGACGTAGAAATCGATGCAACCAGCTCTGTCCATATTGGTTCTAATGTTTGTATTGGTGCAAGATGCGAAATTTACTCGCATATTCACAACTACAGTCTTAAGGCGACGGGAATATTTTCTTCACAAGAAACAAATGCCCCTACCAGGATTGAAAACGATGTCCTTTTATATAATAATGCTAAACTAATGCCTGGAGTAACGATTAAGCAAGGAAGTATTATTGGTAATAGTTCTGTGGTTTACAAAGATACGGATGGCTATTCTATTTACGCAGGGAATCCTGCGCGAAAAGTAGAAGAGAGAAAATAGGGAAGCATTGTTTATGCATAGTACTCAAAATAAGTTAATTGAAATATTCAAAAATACATTTATTGAACTCAAAGAAAAAAGCGATGAATGGATCATTGCAAGTACTAGGGGTGAAATAATATCCTGGGACTCTGCAAGCCATTTTATTCTTATAACCTGTATTGAAGAAGAATTTTCAATTACAGTCAGTGATGAACTGATAGTATCGATGAATTCTTTTCTTGATGCATACAGAATAGTAGAAGAAATTAAAAATTGAAAAATCAAATGCCAATCGCTACTTTTGAGTTATCAGATTTTCAAATTTCAGTGTCAAGACAGTTTGAAGAAGTCATTACTTTACAGATGATTCAAGATTTTTCGAAATTTTCTGGTGATTATAATCCTCTACACAACGACTCTGATTTTGCAAAAGACCTTGGCTACAGCTCAGTTGTTGCGCACGGCGGGATTCAGCAGGCATTAATCAGTAGATTGGTAGGAATGTATATTCCAGGAACCTACTCTGTTATTAAAAAAGTAGAAACGGTTTATTTGAAACCAATTTTTGTTGATCAAAAAGTTTTGGTGACAGGCACTTTAAAACAGTGGTCTGGAAAAAACTTAGACGGCGATCTGGAAATTTTGATATCCGATCCTGTTTCAAAAGCTAATTTTTCAATTAATAGAATTAGATTTGGACTTACTAGCAAACTAGAAAAGGCAATTCCAAATACTATAGGTGCTAGACAAGAAAAAAAAACAAATCACCAGGAAGTAAAAAATATCTTACTTATCGGTGGCTCCGGGGGAATTGGTCAAAAGATTAAAACTCTGTTTATTGAAAGTGGAAAATATAACGTATTTATATCTGGAAGAAGTTCTAGCCTGGTAGATCTTACTTTTGATCCCGCAACGTCAGATGATGAATGCTTGATAGAATTTTGTGAAAAAAATTCTATCTACGCAATAATTAATTTGGCTAGTAAGATCCCATTAAAGCAATCGCCATCAAATATAGACATAGAAGATTTGTGTGAAAATATAAAAATTCATTTAAGACCAGTTAAAATTATAGCAAAAGCTATCGAATCAAATCAACTTCATAGTTTAAAAAGAATTGTTAGTCTTGGCTCTGCTTGGGATAGAAATGCTTTTTTTGAGTTTGGCTATGAGTCTTATGGTTATGTAAAAGCGATGACGAAGTTTTATCTTAAAGATATTTCAAGACAGCTGGCCAAGTTTTCGAATTTAACTTTTAATATTGTCTCTCCTTCAGAGTTGGCTGTAGGCATGAACTCGAATGTGTCTGAACGTTCACAACAAATAATTGGAGCAAAAAACCCATCCGGAAAAATGGTCTCTGTTAACGATGTGTTTAGTGTACTAATTATGCTTTTTGACGAAAACTCGTCTATGATTCAGGGGCAAGAAATTATTATTTCGGGTGGAAGAGTGAAATGACAAAAAAGGTCTTTAATTTGTCTTCGTCTCTTAGTGCAATTAAACAAATAGATACTGGGTACCAGCCCTTCAAACTAAATATTATTTCCGATCAAAATCTAGCACAATTTAAAATTTTTCTCGCGGCGCAAATGACAGAAGAAAAAATTCGCTTAGTTTACGATGACGAAAGATATAATGGTTTTATTGAAAAGTGTTACTCTGCTTCAAACGAGTCTTCATGTCACCTGCTGGTTATTGATTCGTATTCGATTTTTTTACATCAAACTGTTAGATCCAATTTTGAAGGCGACGTTAAAATAGATAAAAATGAAATATTAAAAAAATATTTTATAGCAATAGAGTATTTTCTTGGAGTAACTAAGCAATCAGTAATCATTATGCCGTTGAATTTAGAAAATAGAATTTTCGATTTACTTTTGGAGGGCATATCAAGTTCAGCTGATTTATTGTGGTATCAGTTCGTCTGTGACTTAATACGATTAAGCCAAAAATTTAATAATGTTATATTGATGAAGCCGATTAAACTAGGCGCATTTAATCAATCCCGTTTTTTTGACAATGGTGAATTTCTTGTGTCTGATTTAGCTAATGAAGTGTCCGCCCTATTGATGCCTATTGTAACTTACAACTGCAAAGGCAATTTGCCTTCAGAGATGAAAGGGGAAAAAAAGCTACTTATCACTGATCTAGATAATACATTTTGGGGTGGAATTTTAGGGGATGATGGAATTGAAGGTTTACATTATTCTGAAACAAGTAAAGGCAAAAGATTTTTTTTATATCAAAAATTTTTAAATTTTTTGAACGATAATGGAGTTATACTAGCAATTTGTTCGAAAAACGATCAAAATGCAGTTATTCAAGCTTTCGAGAGTTTGAATTTTATTTGTAAGCAAAATAGGTTTTCTAAAATTGTAGCCAATTGGAATTTAAAATCTCAAAATATTGATTTTATTTGTAAAGAGCTGAATATACTACCGTCATCTGCAGTTTTCATAGATGATAATCCATTAGAGATCGAAGAAGTAAAGATAAATTGCCCTGACATTCAGACAATACTTTTTGATACTTCACAAGTCGATAGTTTCTTGCTTTCTATAGGCGCTTATTTTGTCAAGCCTCACCCTAGTACTTCTGTAGAAGAACGAAAAGAAAGTTATAAAGTTTTAGAAAAAATTAATCTGGCCCAAAGCACCTTATCGACTGACGGCTATTTTAATTATCTAACTAGTATAAACATGTGTTTGTCTATACATAAACTAACAGGTGGGGATAGGAATCGTGCTTTTGAGCTTCTTAATAAGACAAACCAATTCAATTTAAATGGACATCGATTTTCAATAGAAGAATTCAATAACCTTTTAGATAATATTTGGACTGTGTCATTAGTTGATCAGTTCGCAGAACATGGAATTATTGGAATAGTAATACTTAAAGACAGTTGTTTGGAGCAGTTTGTTTTATCTTGCCGGGTGTTTTCAAGAAATATTGAAGATGCAATTGTTGATTTTTTTAAAGATCAAATTAGATTTGTCTCGTTTTGTAAAACCTTAAAAAATGATCCTACGGCAGAGTTTTTAAAATCTAGAAAAGTTGTTAAAAATATAGATGAGATTGATTATATAAACACTTTGACCAGGTTAGAATTTGTAACTAGCAATCAATTAAATATTTTTCCCGGTAGTATTCGATCTTAATTCAGAGTTTGCAATTTTGGAAAAGTTAAATGTTGATAGCCAAGAACCAAATCCTTTGGAACTCCAAGATCAGAAATTGGGGATGACATAAAGTCATTTGATTTTTTTCGTCCAAAAAGAGGCTGATGTATCGAGAATGGGCTTAAATACTGAATTTGTAAAAGAAGTCTTGGTTTATTCCCTGGACGGCTACCATAGTGATAACATCTGTCGGTATCAACAAGTGCAATAGTTCCTGACTTTCCAGTAATAATACTTTCACTGGATTTGTCAGTAATACTAAATACAGTCTCATCGGAAATTTTTGTATTTCTGCGAAATACTTTATTTTCTTTATATAAAGTTGTAAAAATTTGTTTTGATTCACGAGCTGAAATTAGAGTAAGGGGGCCTGACGTCGCATCAACGTCGGATAGATAGAAAAATACTTTAATTTGGCCTATATCTTCGCCATCTAAATGATACATTTGCGAACGACCATCTTCCATAGCTTCATTTGGGGAGTACCATAAAAGTGTAGAGCCAACCAAAGGCACATACCCAAGATAGCTGCTTACTATCGACAAAATATCTGGATCTGTAGCGAACTTCCAGATAATTTGGTGTTCATTTGGATTTGGCAAAAGCCACTTTTGTAAAAGAAATTTTTTCTTCTGCGTTTGACTTTCTAAATGTGGCCTTTGTTCGGCAAAAAGTTTTTGACAATACGTGGACAGTTCATTGGTTATTTTGATTTCATCTTTGGCTAAAACTAAAAAACCTTTGTTCTTATCAATTTTAAGTTTAGATGGGGGTAGCTTTTTTAAATTTATTTTTCGATAAAAATACTCAATAGGGTGTATACAAATACCAATATAAAAATAGATTTTAGCGAATAAAAAAGTGTCTGGTCTTATGCTGTATGCAGGGTATCTTGGATATGTAATAAAATTACTAATAGCCCGCCTAAGTCTTTGTAATTTGGTCATAAAATTCACAATAGTGTACTTTTAAAGTCATGAAAAGCCTTTTCTGTGTGATCAATTGCCCCCCTTTCTGACTTTGGATCCTAGGAGGTTACAACAAGCCTTGTCACAATAAGCTATGATGATCTAAAATTTGTCAGTAATTATTATTTGCCCTATAGTCCCTGTTTAAAGTTAAAGTAAAAATGAGGTGAGAATTCAATGCAAAGTCATTCTTCTAGAATTATTGATATGGCAAATACGACCCGGTGCAGGGTCATTAATCTTGAATACGGGGAGGCCCTTAGTCCTCAGGAAAATTGTCCTAGTTGTGATACCAGGCTTACTGCGGTTTGTGTAATGCTAGATAGCAAAGCTATGACTAAAGCAAGGATAGGGTTGTGTGAGTCTTGTGGCTATATGGGCTATATGGATCGTCCCTCCCAACAAAAGATAGCTCATTTCTACAATTCTGAGTGGGATCAAATTGCAATTAAAAGCCCAAAGGAAATACTAAACAGTTTTCAGTTAATTGAGGTTGGATATAAAGCTAGTAGATTTAACGTATTAAGTGCAATTTTGGACTTAGGACTTTCGAAGGATGACTTGATTTGCGAGATCGGATGCGGCTACGGCGAAATACTAAGAAATCTTCAAATGAAAGGTTTTAGTAAATTATATGGCACAGAACACTCTCAGCATCGAGCACAGAATGTATCTGAGGCTTTTGGTATTGATATTATTTGGGGAGAGTTTGAAGGAGAAAAGGTACAGGGGAAATTGCAAAATATTGGAAAATTTAAGCTAATATATTCGAATCATGTTTTAGAGCACACTTATTGTCCAGCAGATGTTATAAAGTCCGCAGCTAAAATTCAAGATGAAAATGACTATCTTTTGCTTTGTATGCCTAATAATCAAGGTGAAAATATTAATGGCATAATCCATTTTCTTCCCCACCTGCATTCATTCTCCGCCGAATCGTTGGAAGCTCTTTTAAAGCGTAACGGTTATATCTTAGAAAAAAACCTTTCTTTCGATAGCTTTAACCTCATTTTTTTGGCGAAAAGAAAAAAAAATTCTCACGAGTTTTCAAATAAGATTCCACATAATGAATTTTACCTCAATGATTGCTTAAATAGAATTCAGAAAAACAGTGTCTTGCAAAACATTACACAAACAGGAGTATTTGAAATTTTCTGGAGCAATGGTGGTGCAAACCCTGATCACTCCGTAGTGAAAAAAGCAACTTGGTGGAGTCTTAAAAAGGTATTCCGATACATTAGGTCACGGTATTTAAAAAGATTTTCAAATGGTGAGTTTTTTTTATTTGAAACTAAAACTCAAAGATTCACCGATGTAAAAGATTATCCATTAGAAATTCAATTCAGCGGGCCAATCAAAGTATTATTAAAGTAGTTTAAACTGGACACCAATATGACCAAACATGTTAAAGCTTAAGTTTTTAAAGTTAGATATAAATTATATTTTGAAGCAAGGCAGTTGGACCTCAGTACACTTTGTTTTGAGTTCTGTACTATCTTTCATATTACAGCTTATCGTAGTGAATACTTTTTCAAAATTGGAATATGGCAACTACCAGTATGTCTTTGCAATTTCAGGAATGATAATGTCATTCTCACTACAAGGGCTTCGAATTGCTATGATTCGAAATGTGTCCCAAGGTGACTTATCATCGTTTCCAATCGCTGTAAAAATATTAGGCAAATTTTCTTTGCTGTTAATAGGTGCTCATTTTGTTGTGGCCTTGTATTATTTAAGTGTAAAAGACTTTAGTAACTTTGTATTGTTTAGTATTTTGAGTATCACTGCGCCAACAATCAGTTTATACAATACTTACACGGGATATTTACAAGGCGTTAAGGACTTTCGCGGCAATGCCATCTATCAAGTTGTTTCATTGATTTTGACAACAATCGCATCGGTCTTGACCTTGCTTATTCACAAAAATATTATCATGTACGTATTTGTGGCACAAGGCGTTAACCTAATTGTTAATTATTTTATTCATAGAAAGCTGATTCGGCAAATTCCGTCTATTGAAACTACTAAAACAGAGCAGAGAAATCTTCTAAGATATGGACTTCATTTGAGCGCTGCTGGAACACTAGGAAGTTGGTCGCTTTATTTTGATAAAATAATTTTAAATCACTACGGTGGTCCAATCAGCGTGGCTATTTTAGCCATATCTTCGTCCTTAATTAATCGAGCTAAGCTTTTTACTAAGTCGATATCGATTATTATTCTGCCAAAAATTGCTGAGAAAAATATTAAAAGTATAAACGGTATTTTTCACCTTAGAACTCTCCAGGGTTTAGCATTGGGATTGGCTTGCGCAGCTGCCCTTTATTTTGTTACTCCTGTAGCGTTTCGCATACTGTATCCTAAATACGCTGAAGACAGTTATTACGCACAAATTTTAGCATTTGAGGCCGTCTTTTTGTTTGTTGGCGCATATCATTCTGCAATTTTAAAGGCCCATAATATGCTAAAGCCACTTTATGTTATTACAACCACAAATGGTATTATCCGGATTTTATTTTTGTTTGTTGGGGCTATGATGTTTTCCACTCATGGGGTTGTGTTGGCTAGAGTATGCTCTTCAAGTATTTCTGGCCTTGTAGTTTACATTTATCTAGGATTACACCTAAAAAAACAAAAACGGCTGGGCGCGTATAGCGATAAAACAGATAATAGCGTTTTATAATAGTTATTAATTGGAATCGCACCAAGGAAAGAAAAGATTTACGAAGATGGACATAGTTAAATACAAAATAATTTTTTCGGCAAAATTATCCCAAGCATTAGAAAAAATTGAAGAGAATAAATCAGGTGCAGTTTTAGTCATAAACGATAACGACGAAGTCCTTGGGATTATCACCGATGGGGATGTTAGACGATTATTGTTATCTGGCATAAAAACCGATGATATGATTGAAAATTGCTACAATAGTCAATTTACATATGTCGGTAAGAATATAAGCCGAGAAAAAATTCTGAAAATATTAGATCAAAAAGTTAATTTTTTACCTGTTTTAGATTCGCAAAAAAAGTTAATTCAGGTATTTACAAGAAAAGATTTTCCAATTGAACAAGAAAAGGGGAGTCTTGTTCGTTCAAGAGCCCCAGTTCGCATTAGCTTTGGCGGTGGTGGCACTGATCTTACATATTTTTTTTCAGGAAGCAGCGGTGCAGTCATTAACGCTACCATCAAAATGTACGCTCATTGTGAATTAGAGAAGCTCGAGAGCAATCAAATCACTATTAATTCGTTTGATTTTGATAAATCTGTAACTACCGAGAATGTCGAGGACCTTTTTTTACATAAAGAATTTCAATTGATTGGCTCTTGTCGAAGGGGATTAAGTGATGGCAACAGGGGTACCGGGCAAGAACCCAAATAACAACTTCCATCCTGTACGGCTTGAATATGAAGGCAGACGTTCCGTTAACGAGATTTTAAATACACCCGCAAAGAGCTTCCAAGAAATCCACCACCATTCATCCCGCAACAGACTGTATTATGGAGAAAACTTTGATGTTCTAC
>JBMOJS010000080.1:0-11080 GCA_049315665.1 Pseudobdellovibrionaceae bacterium
TAGCTAGCTGCATTTGGTAAATTTAACCGGACAGCCCTGAATTTTATTGGTGCTTGAAATTATCCAAAGATTCAAAGGTCTTTAATTAGATCGCCTGGTGACTCAGGCTGAGGTTTTATTGCTCTCCAGCATGTCCTAGACTTATGGATGGGTTTTAAACCAGGGTGGTAGAGCTCAGGGATGCATCAGTTGGGAGTCACTTTTTATATTCAGTGGGCTTCTGTCTTTATTGCAGCTATAAATTTTACGATCACAGCTGGGCCAAAAATCTTCCTTGCAATATTTATTTCTGCTGGTTGACCATATCGTAGCGGAATCACAAATTCGGGCCTTCATGTTTTTTTCTATTGCAATATCTTTACCTAAAAGGTGATGGACCATAGCTGTTGATACTTTTTTCCACACCACGGGCCCTAGGCTGTCTTCGTCGATAATTAAGTGATGATAGGATTTTTTTAATAAATGCTGAATATTTGTGATTTCAAAAAATTGCCACTGATTTAGATTTTGATCTGCTTTGAATTTTTTTAATCCAGAATCACTAACAAGTTCATCTTCTGGATCAATAAATACTAAAGTGGGTACATTCAACTGATGCGTCTTATGAGCAGAATTTTTATTAGCCTCTGTCAACTGCAGTAAAGCTTTATAAGCCGCTAAAGTTGTACCTTCGCTATTAGCACGGTAAGATTCTGGAGACAAAGACGGGATCACAGTATCCAAACCCCAAAAAAATAAATACTTGATCCATTCGCTTGTTTTGTGAATGGCGATCGCTGGCGCAAATAACACCATTTTTTCAAACTGAATGGAATATTCGCTGATCATTGATGTCGCCAAAGCTGCCCCCAGTGAAAACCCAACAAAATAAAGAGGTTTATTTATACTGTCTGCATAATTCTTAGCAGCAATGTAAGCCTTGGCAAAATCCCTCTGCCAAATATCTAAGGTCACCAACTTCATCTTTTCAATATCACCTTGATGACCAGACAAATGAATTTGAAATACATCCATTTGATGCTGCTTTAAAACATTTGCGATGGAATTCATTTTTTGTGGTTTGGTATTTAACCCATGTACCAATAAAACCACGCCTTGTTTTTGAATCGACTCACTAGGGTTAAAAGCAAAAAAACCGTCTAAATTGTCGTTTTTAGAAATCAATTTATCTAAACTAGAATACGAGGGCGTAGCCCCACTGAACTGAGTCAATAAAAGAACAAAACATATCCAAGGTAAAAACAACCTGTTTTTCATTTGATTATAAACAGCTATATTCGTGCCAATTCTAGCCACAGTCTATACTTTATCTAAGGCTGAATTTTAATTCAATCTGAACAATATTTGTCATATCGACCAAAAATAAGACGAATTTTCTCACCACAAGCCTATCCCAAAATTCTAAGCTTGATGAACAAACATCTTAAGATAATGCCCCTCTGGAAATTGCATCAAAGTCGAGTGATCCCCAGCATGACCACCACGGGCAATACAGCGAGATTCAGGCACATGCCTAGAAATGGCTTTGCGCAAAGTCTCTTTAAAATCTTCTTCGGTCAATAGACCCGAGCACGAACAGGAAGCCACTAAACCTTCTGGTTTAGCCAAACGAAAAGCCTGGGTGTTGAGCTTCAGGTAAGCATGGCGTCCGATGGGAATATCTTTTTTTGCCTTAATGAAGGCTGGCGGATCGGCAATCACCACATCGTAGCTTTGTGATGCAAAAGCAGCTAAACCTTCCATCACATCCAGTTCATGAACTGTCACTTGATCGGCTCCAGCCCTGCGCGCATTGTCTGCTGCAAAAGCCAACGCCGTTTTAGATACATCAACCAGATCCACCTGAACTTCAAAACCTAAATTTTTTGCCACAGCAGATAGCTGCGACGACCAGTGCCCGACATAGCAGCACAGATCTAAAATACAAATTTTCTTTTCAAGATTTTTGGGCCAAGCCTGCAACTTTCGTTTAAGAATTTCACAAACCAAAAAAATATTGTGGGTTTGATCTAAAAAAAATCCGGTTTTTTGCCCGTGCTGCAAATCACAAGACATCAAAACATTTGGCAATTCAATTAAAATACTTTTTAGGTCAAAAGAAAAGCTCTTCAATACATTCGGCTCTTCTATCGGCAGCCCTTCCAATTTTCGAACCCCTACATCATTGCGCAAAACCACGGCTGTTTGATCCCACGACATTTGAGTCAAACCTTCATGCTGGGCTTGTAGAGCCAATCTTTTTATAAAATCGGATGGATCTTTAATAAGGGTCGATGCACCCGCTGTTAAAATTTGCAGTGCAAACACCTGACCAACACTAGCCTTGCCATCATTGACTTTGTAATAATCAATCACTAAGCCAGGAAAGAAATCTGCCTCGCCATAACACATGCGAAAGCTTTTATTAAAACCAATGCTTTTTTTTGCCCGCCAGGCTTTTAGAACCTTTTCAACTAAAAAACCCATATCAGCAAAGTTTTTATCGGACTGTAAAAAGCTCAGCGCACGAAAAATAATCTGACTTTTGGGATTGCCATAGCCATAGGCTACAAATTGGCCTTTGTTATCTTGCAACTCAATCATAAAACTGGCGGCTATGCCATGCATGTTTTGTGAAACTTCGCTAGAGAAAACCCAGGGGTGACCACTGCGCACCCGCCGATCTGCGCCAGAGTTTAACTTCCAAATCATTTGCACTGAACTCATGGCTGCACCTGTAGGGATAAAATTACAAATTGAGTTTTTTCTTTTTTAGAAAAATTATTATCTGAAACAAGCAGGATTGATTTTTTTTGCCCATCCAAAACAGGCCCCCAGGCCATACCTTCAAAATTTTCAATATTTTTAAAATCTTCCAAGTCCCTAGGCAGATCTTTCTCTAAATCAAAAAGCAGTCTTTTATTTACAGATGGATTTTTTTTCATATCAGGAATTCGGGCCACTTTAGATACATCTTCTGCATGGTTTAAATCCAATAAATAAATGCTGACTGTTTTTTTGATTCCTTCTAATGATAAACGAACCCCACGCTCCATAACTAACAATTGATGCTCAGACACCGCTAAAATTTCTGAGACTCCACGAAAAAAATCTTTTTCTTTTTTTTTGTCTGATTCAGCGATAGAGTCCTTGATCAAATAAGGATATTCAGCCAATACTTTGCCCTTTTGATCATATTTGATAATGCGAATCCATTGTTGTTCGTGATCTTTATCATAATCAGTAATTAAGGCAGACTCAGTTATGGCAAAAACAAATTTTTCATCCGGTGTAGAGGTTAAACCTTCAAATCCCCGATTGTCAAAAACCCCCGTTTTTTGAATCCCCGAAGGGTTGGCCAAAAATTTTTCTGGCAAGGGCCATTGTGTTTTGATTTTTCCATCCAAAGATAAAGTAAAAATCCCAGGTTGAATTCTGGGTTTTTTATTCATATCCCCTTCTGTAGAAAACAGCAGAGCCCCATTCCACCTGGCCAAACCTTCCGAGTCCAATTTCAATTTTTTTTCGGACTCGTTTTCTAAGTAAACAACATTCGTGGGTTGAATATTAATTTTATTTTCTGCAACAGAAAAATTCCATACAAAAAACCGGGGTACATCTTCTTTGCCCCGATCATCACTGAGGGTAAAAATTTTACCATCTTTATAAACTATCGCCGACAAGCCACCAACTAAAGATTTTTTAAAAGTAAATTCAGAATCGATGGTTTTATGGGCAAAATACTTCAATGTAATTTCTTCGGCACTGACCGAAAATGGCCAGCAGCAAAAAATCATCACGAACAACAAAGATATTTTATCAAGCTGTAAAGATTGGATCTCTTTTTCAGGACCAATTTTTTCAAGGACTTGTCCTGCCGTAGGACACCTTAACTGCGCCATTGAAGCTCCGTCGCGACCACCGGATTTTTAAATTCACGGTTTTCATGCAAATGCTCGGCCCATTCTTTTTTCAACGAATAGTACCACTTCGCTTGAGTGTCAGCATCATGAATCAACATCAAGCTGGGGTTGTACTTTAAGCCCTCTTGCTGCTGCTCTACCGCTTTGCGATCTTGGCCTAAAAACAATCGGGTGAATTGAACCACAAAAGGTTTTATTAAGCTCAGCCACGGCGAATCCCAAAAGGCCAGTTGGTAAATTTGGGTATTTTTAGCATCAATTGGAGTCAACAAGGTGTAAGAGAAAAAATTTCTTCGTCCAATTTGAACATGTTCGACCCGCACACCTGGTAAGGAAAAGGTGATTTCAGTGGTGGGGGCACCACCTAATATTTTATAAGCTTTTGAATTGGAAGAGGGCTGATGGCGAACCATTTGAAAACCAAATTTAACTGGAGCAAATTTTTTTCTTTTTTCATAAATGGTCTTTGCCGACCGCCATGCCCAGCTTTTATGAATGAATGGTCCGTGGGCAGGATCCATCAGACCAATCACTGCGTGATCCACATGACATTTAAAAATAGTTTTTTCAAACACATTGGGTTGTTTATGTTTAGAAAATTCTTTCATTATTGGCGGCACCGGAATCGAATCCGCCGGTTGCGGATTTTTTGCCGGCATATAGATCCAAACCATGCCCTGAAATTCTTGAACTAAAAAAGATTTCACTTTGATTTTTCGGCAGTCCAAATCTTGATTGGATGTCAGCGACGGAATCAAAGTGCACTGGCCGGCCTGGTTGAAGCGCCAGCCGTGGTAAGGGCACTCCACCTGATCATCGATGATTTGCCCATAAGATAAAGGTATGCCCCGGTGAGGGCAAATATCACGAACGGCCGCCACTTGATTTTTTGAATCACGGTAAAATAAAATCGGTTCACCCAGCAAAACCTTACTAAGCATTTTGCCTTGCAGCACTTCTTTAGAACCTACAGCAAAATACCACAGGTCATAAACAAAATCAGTGGTCTGCATAATTCAATCCTTGTTTTTCAAAAACCAATTTACAGGTATTTTCTAAAAGCATAGCTATCGTCAATGGGCCTACTCCGCCAGGAACAGGTGTCGCCCCATGCACCCAGCCTTCCAACTCTTCAAAACGCACATCTCCAGCTAAACCCTGGCCTTGGCCACTACCATGAATACCGACATCAATCACCACAGCCCCTTGTTTGAAATCTTCACGTCCCAAAAGTCTTCTTTGCCCGGCGGCCACCACCACAATATCTGCAGCTTGGGTAAACTGTCTGGTGTTTTCTGTGCGACTATGACAAATGGTCACTGTGCAATCGGCTTGCAATAACAAATGGGCCATGGGTTTACCCACAATTGAACTGCGGCCCACAACCACTGCTTTTTTACCAGCTAAAGGAATTTTATGTTCTTCCAGAATTTTCATCACCCCTGATGGAGTGCAGGCCGCAACACTGGTCTTCCAAGAAAAACTGCCAGAAAATAAACGCCCCATAGATACATAGGTCAAAGCATCAGCGTCCTTGGTGTAGGACAATTCTGACTGCACCAATTTGGCGTCTAAACCTTTTGGCAATGGCAGCTGCACTAAAACTGCGTCCACTGAAGAGTCATCATTTAAATCTTGCAAAATCTTTTTTAAATCCTGATTGCTGATAGTGGCTGGAAAGTGCTTGACGGAAGATTGCAGGCCTACTTTTTGGCAAGCCAGTTCTTTATTGCGAACATAAACTTGGCTGGCTTTATCTTCGCCAACCAAGACTACACAAAGATGAGGAGCTTTACCAATTTTGTTTTTTAAAAAATCCACTTTGGATTTTACGTTTTCTTGAATTTTTTGTGATAAAGTTCGACCTTCTAAAATAACCACAAGCATCCCCTTTTAAAAATTGCCCTAATGTCACAGATTTGATCTTAGATTTCAATGATTTATAAAAAAAGTCTTTGCTTGACCTAGATGCACTTTTTGCATATTACTGAGGTTTCATTTTTACCTTGGGGGACAGTATGGCAGAGAAAGTCAAACTTTCTAAAGATGGCAATTCCATTGATTTTGTACAAGGTGAAAGTGTTCCCACCTCTTTAAAAAAATTCCGCCAAAGCCCTGAAATCGAAGGCTTTTATAGATTTATCTTTGAAAATGATTTACAAAAAGAGACCTTTGATATTTTGGATCGTTTGGTCAACCAAAGACGTCTTAAAAAACAAACTGCTAAAAAAGAACTGCAGCAAGCCAATGCAGCAGCCTTAGCTTTAGAAAAAAAATCTGTGGCCGCAGAATCTTCTGCTAAAAACACTAAAAAACCTGCCCCAGCTGTGGCTAGCAAGCCCACAAAAAAGTAGTTTAAGTCCGGCGGAATACACTTTTGAAATTTCTAAATGGGTAACAATAGTACTTATTGAGATTTGGTGGGAATACAGTGAGTTTTAAACAATTAAAGATGACTGACTATTTTAAAAACTCAATCTTACGAAAGAGGCCCGAGTTTTTAGATAGAGAAGATGATATAATACTGTGGATTGATCACCCAAGTCACATTGTGACCCAAAGCGATGGAAGAAAGAAATATTATGCTAGAGACTTACAAGAATGTAAATGGGTTAGAATAATTTTGTTAGAAGATGGCAAAACTATTCACAATATTTTTTATGATCGAAACTTCAAAGGGTAGGCTTTATGAGAATTGAATATTACAAAGATACTGATAGTCTATACATTGAACTTGCCGATAGACCTTCAAAATCTACAGTTGAAATTAGTGAATTTATAAATGCTGACTTGGATGAAAACAATGAGCTTGTTGGTTTAGATATTCACAGCAATGCTTCAAAATTTAAATTTGATGAACTAGAATTTAAAAATATTCCACAAATCAAAAATATAAAATTTGGCTAAGACTATTTTTTTAAAAATAAGTCCGGCTATCCGAACAATGAATCGGTCAGCACAGTCCATAGCAAGCCAATAAAAATCTTATTTTGCATGACCTCTTGATCCAAGGAGGTTCTATGCAAATTTTAACAAATCAAAAAGGCCAAGGCCTGATCGAATATTTAATCATCGTGGCTTTGGTGGCCGTAGCAAGCATCACTGTGATGAAGGTGGTGGGCGGCAACGTCAATGCTCAATTCGGCAATATTGCCCGGGTTCTGAGCGGTCGTGAATCCACTGCAGTTGAGACCCATCAGGTCACCGGAAATATGGTTAGGAAAAAAGATTTTAGTGATTTTTTTGAAGATGCCGTCAATCAAAACAACCGTGGCAACAGAAGATAATTCATCTTTTTATGAGCAATCAAAAAGGCCAATCCTTAGTAGAAAGTTTATTACTGATGCCCATTTTAATGGGCATGGTTTTATTGATATTTAAACTGGCTTACTTGGGATTGGTGTTTTTTTATTTACAGCATCTGGCCGATAAAGCTTTGATCTGTTCGGCTTTAAAAAGCCCCTCTGTTTGCGAACAGAATTTACGTAGAAAAGCCAGACCCATTTTATTTTTTTCACAAATTCAGTATCTAAGGATAAGCCCTCGAACTTTTCAATCCAGCTTAGAACTGACTTTAAGCGATCGTTCAAATTCATTGATGCGAATATTGCCACTGCCACCATTTAAAATTCATAAAAGAATCCATCTGCCTTTGGATAGGAATGTGTCATGGCGCCTGTTTTAAAAGAATCAAGTCCATGGAGGCCAGTAATTGTTGAGACTGGTATAAAAAAACAAAGTGGATTTGTATTAGTGTGGATGTGTTTTTTATTGCCAGTTCTTATGACAATTCTATTGGCTTTGAATTTTTTTATTGGCCTGATGCAAGTCGACCAAAGATTGCACTACGTCTGTCATGAAAACTATTTGCCGGCACAAAGAAAAGTTTCGATCAAAATGATTCAGCTTTTTGCTTTAAATCCTAAGGCGGTGTTGTTAGAAACGCAATTGGCCGTAGCTGTCGCACAATTGGCAGCAGCGACTGCAATAGTCAATCCCCCGGCGATTGCTGCGGCTATGGCTAGAATTGCCGTCTTAGAAAGAAGACGTTGGCGTCTGAAGCGACAGCAACAAAAAATAATAAAAGCAGCCAATGCCTTGATCAAAAGAACACAGCAAAGAACCTACACGGAAATGCTCATCGCCGCCCGAAGAATTTCTGCTTCTTGGAACAAGTATATTTTATTCAATATTCAAATCTATCGACCTTTAAGCAAAGCTTTGGCCGTAAAACCGGTTTACCCGGACGAGGCTCCGCCCTACCAAACAAAAAATAATTTTTTAAACGAACAGGCCATGGAATTGAAATGGAAGGTGCAGCTGATGGTTCAGCGCCCGTGGAATCGCTGGGTCAACCTTAATTTAACTTGGGAGCAAAAATGCAACGTTTCACTCAAAGGACAAATGATGATTTGGAACCCCGTCATCAACGAAGAAAATTCTTATTGGGGACGGGCAATCGGGGGCAGTCGTTGATTGAGTTTTCAGTATTCAGTCTACTTATTTTAAGCGTAGTTATTTTGACATTTTCAGTTTTAGCGAATCAAAAAAATGTCATTTCAAGGTGGCAATTATCCAAGCAGGTGACCCCATGAAAAAAATAAAAGATTTTTTTCAAAGCGAATTTTATAAAAAACACAATTATTTTATTTGGGGCCTAGTGGCTTTGTCGCTTTACTTGTGTTTTCAATATTTAAATGTGGCCGCTAGCCCTGAGGCTAAAAGCACCACCGACCCTGAACACAATTTCTCGATCGATACGGTGATTCCCAGTGGTTATTCTTTGGTTCCCATTCAGTTGGCCAATGCTGAATCTTTGGATTCTTTGCTAGGCCCCGTCGGGGGTGTTGTTGATCTGTATGTGAACATTGAAGGTGGAAAAAGTTTAAAAGTAGCCAGTGGTTTAAAGATGCTACGGTCGCCAAACAATCCCATGGCCTATGCAGTTTTAGTTAGGCGTATTGAAAGTACCCAAATTTTAAACTACACGGGACCTTTTACAGCTGTGGTGCAAAACCCCAAAGAATCCAGCAGTGGAGTGAAGCAAGAATCTAAAACCAATGTGCAAATTCAATATCAAAAATAAAAAGAGGCTAATTATGAAAAAAACAAGTGTGGCTTTTGTTTTAAGTTTTATCGGATTTTTACAAATATGTCGGGCTGAAAACTTACAATCGGTGTTTTTATTGAATGATCGCTATGCCTTAGTTAATCCTAAATCCAACAAAGAACAGATTTCTTTGGCTAAAAAATTAGAAACTGATTTAGAAGGTCTATGGCAAGAAGAAGTGACATCTGAAAATAAAAGAAAACTGTTGCAAGATTTTTTACAAAATATGGCTCATAAAAAAATTTCTGCCTGGCAGTCTGTTTTACAAAAAAACTTATGTCGCATATATGCTTTGCAGCTGATTTTACCAGAAGAACAGGGCGCTGCTGCTTTTTCTGACTGCCCTATGCAAAATATGGTTTTAGAAAGCGATGGGTCTTTTTGGAGCAGCTGGGATCAAGTGCAGTGGGAAGACCAAATGATTAACAAACAGCAGATTTTACGTCTAGATCCAGGACAAAAATACAATTGGATTTTCCGCCGTGGCAGTGAAATAAAAACTGTTTATAGCAGTTTTAAGGATTTAAAACTGTCTACGGCCAATGCTTTTTTATTTGCAAATACTATGGATCTTAAAGCCAAAGCTGAAGGTCCTACGGTTGGAATGCTGGCTTCAGATGCAGCTGCTAATAAAGACACGGAGACCAGTTGGTTTGATAAAGACCATCGCAAATGGTGGATTTTAGGCGGAGTCACCGCCGCTCTTTTATTGGCTCACAATTTAAAAGACAAACAAGTCACCGTGAGCTTTCCGTTTTAGTTGGGGGGATCGCTTTAAATCCGCGTCTCATTTGCATGAACTGTTACCAAGCCGTATTGCCAAAAACACATTTAAGTTCTAGGCGCGCATTAACTGCTTTTAGTAAGCGAACAATAAGCATGATAGAGGGCATTCTGGTATCGGTGCCTAATTCTAGTCTTGCAACCACGGCTTGCGTTGTGTGTGCCTTGGCCGCAATTTCACGCTGGCTCAGGCCTGAGGATTCTCTGGCGGATCTAATCAGCCGAGCGAGTTCAGTTTTAGTTTTTTCTTCATCAAAAAGAATTTTGATCGTTTTATCTTTTAGCTTTTTATTCACATAGGCTCTTGCAGGAGTTATATTTTTATATTTCATTTTAAAACCTCTTTTAATCTTTTTCTAGCAAGATCCAAGTCCTGCTTAGATGTTTTTTGTGTTTTCTTAGTAAATGCATGCAACCAAATCATTAAATCCTTATCTAGCATTACATATAGGGCGCGATATCCGGAGCTGGCGGTGTTGAATTTTATCTCCCAAAGTTTACCTTCCAATGGTTTGAATATCACCCTGGAAGCACTTAACCCATTAAGTTCTATTTCATCAATAACTTCTAAAAATCTGGCTTGATCTATAGATGACAAACTATCTATAAATTTTTTGATCGGAGAATTGCCACCCGGTGTTTCATAAAAATATATTTTCATCACATTTTTATGATATCCAATTGGATATCATAAGTCAAGCAAACACTTGAGCTTTCCGTTTTAGGGGACAAAGCGTCTGGTGACAAGATTTGGAGGGCTGCCGTATGAAAATTTAGCGGCCACCGCTGTTCAAAGGAGTGGTGGCTCGCGGTCCACCGTTGTTGTAGTTGGGGTAAAAGCCGTTGTTGTTGCCACTGAAGCCAGGGGTATAGTTGAAACCGCCGCCAACGCCACCAGTGATGGTGCCGCCGTAGCTTCCACCAAGACCGGCGCCACCACCATAGTTGACACCGCCGCCAAGATAGCCACCACCACCCGTGCCGCCGGAAAGCCCACTGACTCCGCCGTATTGCACCTGTTGAATACGAAAATTCAAACTGGCCAATTCGCTGTAAAGACCACCCAACACTTGTTGTTTAGCAGCTTGTTCACTTTGAATGCGAGCCATTTGTTGGTAATAAGCCTGAGCTTGTTGTTGTTGCAGTTGCAAAAGTTGCTGTTGATATTGCAGTTGACCTAGACCATTGGCTCCGGGGTATCCACCGCCGTAGGGGTTGCCATAGGGATTGCCGAAAGCTCCGCCCATTCCCGGGTAACCCATGCCAGGGAATCCACCGCCGCCAA
>JBMOJS010000081.1:0-11017 GCA_049315665.1 Pseudobdellovibrionaceae bacterium
GTTTTTCCTGTCAATGTTCTTACGAAGATTTGCATTTGGTTTTTGCTGATTGCTATAATAGAAATGAAAAGTATGGCAATGGGTCCATTTGTAACGGAACTGAAGTCTATTTAACAGATGAAAATGGCACCCCGCAATCTGGGCAAGTACTGTCCTTCAAAGGTACTATTGCAAAAGTTCAAATTGGTGAAAATTCTTCTAGACTGATTGAAAAAGATGTTTCGACTTTATCGCGACAGCAGTTTTGTCTAGAGTCTTTGTGTCAAAACAATTCGGTTTTTGCCAAAGATGGCCAAGGAAATATATTTGATGCTGTTGTTAAATTGGCATTTGCTAACGGAAAGCTTTTGCTGATCGATCGCCGCAGTGGTGTTGAGCGAAGATCGTATTCAGATATCAATAAAGTCAGTCGAACTGTCAGCTACCAAAATGGATTTAATATTGGCCAAAAAGTTTTTTTTAGAAGCTCATCAGGTCAACCCGGGGTTGGACAGGTACTGGCTTTGACCGAAACTAAAGCCAAGATTAAATTTCAGTCTAAAAATACTTCGTTTATTGTTTACCCTGATTTATCCAGTTTATCGCCCGAGGTGAATTGTATCCGTTGGCTTTGCCAAAATAATTTTGTTCAATTTAAAGACAGTTTTTTAAAAGATCAAACAGGGCAGATTAAAAGTCTTTTTGCCAACAACCAGGTGTTGATTGCTTACAAAGACCTTGGTGGCGAGTCTTTGGTCTGGAGATCTATGGATCAGGTTGTAAGTTCCAACGGTTTTCGCCCGCCAATAACTGGGGACACTTTGTTGAATCAGCGTAAAGAACTGGCACGGCAGTTCCCCTTAGTGGTTTATATTAACAAATCGGATAAAGGCTCTTATGCTCAGACGATTTATGTTTTTGAAGCTCGTCGATTATTATGGTCAGGTAAAGTTTCGACAGGTCGTGAAAGACAAGAAACTCCCACGGGGATTGATTTTGATGGTAAACCATTTGCTCCTTATTTTTCTAGCACGCCAGTAGGATTTTTCACTCCAACGTGGTTAGATAAAGAACATAAATCAAAGTTATGGGATGCCGACATGCCCTTTTCTATCTTTTTTAAAGATGGGGTAGCAATGCACCAGGCAGCGCCAGCTTACGAAGATCGTTTGGGGACCAGGGCCTCTGGTGGATGTGTAAGATTGAGTGCAGAAATGGCTGCTCAGTTGTTTGATTTGGTACAAAGATATGGGCAAAAAACCATTCCATCTTTCACTGAAGATGGGGTCATCAGAAAGAATTCCTGGGGCGGAACTTTGATGCAGTCCAAAGGATATCAAACTTTGATCATTGTGGACGACAGCCCCAGTGATTCGCCCGACTTATTGAGAGTTTTACAGTCGCTTTAAATGAATCCAGAGCGACCTTTGTAAAAAAAAACTGTACAAAAAACAGTCACTAGAAAATTTTGTTTGTTCTTAGTAAAGTCGACTTATTCACAGGGGGATCAGGGTGAAGAAAGTCAATGCTCGTCTTATACCTATTTTAAGTTTATTTTCAATCTGTGCGTCTGTTGCTCACGCTCAGAACATAGCTATATCTGCTGGCAATCAACAAGCCAATCCAGGTATCTCTGCAGACTCGGCCACCACATTGATTGCAGGTAGCACGCTTTTTACCAATCCTCGTATCAGTGGTAAATTACTAACCGCCAATACAATCACAGCCAAATCGGCTTGCTACTATTTAGGTGGAACTTTTGTTGGCTACAAGTCAGCGGGCGTTTCTTATAATGAAGATTCCTTGCGCTACAATGTTGCAACAAAGGGCTTTGTTGTGGAGTCTTTTCAGTATGTGATAGGATCATTAAGTTGCAGTTTTCCGACTCAACGTGGATCTAATGGATCCACGTACTCTGATTTAACTCGCTCCAGACTTGAACTGGCTAAACTTTTTCCTGTGGTTGTCTATGTCAACAAAGCCGAGCGTGGGCCTTACGCCCAACTGATCTATGTATTTAAAAATGGAAACTTGGCTTGGTATGATCGTGTTTCTACGGGGCGTGAACAAGCAGAAAAACCAACCGGGGTAGATGCCAGTGGCAAAAAGTTCGGCCCTTATTTTTCATCAACACCGGAAGGTTTTTACACCGTGAAAAGTTTAAGTCTGATGCATAAATCCAATCTTTGGGATGCAGAAATGCCTTATTCGATTTTTTTTAATGACGGCATTGCTTTACATCAAGTTCCAGCGGCTTCTGCTTCGCTTTTGGGTCGTAGGGCCTCTGGCGGATGTGTGCGCGTAAGCTCTGCCTTGGCGCCTCGATTGTATGGTCTAGTGAAAGACACTGGATTAGGTCCTGTTCCACAGTTTTCTAAACAGGGGCTATTGCCAAGAAATCCTGATGGGCAAATTTTATGGCAAAGTAAACAAGGCTATCAAGTCTTAGTTATTGTTGATGATGATCCTTCTGCGCGCCCGAGCTATTGTATATCTTAGGCTCAGGCTTTTAAAAGGCGCTAAGCCCTCCCTTTGTCCTAATTTGAGACACAGACTTTAGTTTCGTTCAAAAAACCTTTATCCTTAAACTTGGTCGCTATACAAGGGGGCGGATGATGGGGAAGGTCTTGGATCTAACAGATCGATTGAACAATAAAGAGTCTTATCAAAAATCATCAATCAAAAACATTGTAAAAACAGATGGCGCAGTGGTGGATATGACGGCTGCCCGTGAAGCCATTTTGAATCGGGATCGCCGTCTGGTGAAAAGAACCATACTGACCGAGTTTGTGGGGGCTTTTGTTATTTTACCTGAACGCGGCCTGATGAAAGTGGCCCTGTATGATATTTCTGACAATGGTTTGTCTTTTGATTTGGAGCTGAATCAGGGCTGTTTCACTTTGGATGAAGAAATAGCCATGCGAGTGTATTTGAATCACAATACTTATTTTCCATTCACCATAAAAATCACTCACGTTAGGGCCATCACTGATGAGGCTGTGGTTCGCCATGGGGCGAATTTTGTTAAGGGCACCATTAATGACGTCGCGCTTCACCACTTCGTGAAGTTTATTGAAAACGTCAGCGCCAGTCTAAAAAAGGATGACGGCGACATCGTCGTATCACAAATTTCTTAATTTCAAGCCCAGCTTTTCATGGACTTTGGTCCAAGGCTATTGTCGAATTGAATTAAGGCTCATTGGAATATCCGTGAGCCTTTTTTCACAAAAGTGAGGGCGATTTGACAACAGCAAAAACAAAACGCGGAAAAATTGTTATTGATACCAATGTTATTTTGTTTGATGCGTTAGCTATTTTGAAGTTTGGCGAGGTGGATATACATATTCCAATCTCGGTGATCGAAGAAGTGGATCGTTTTAAGCGTGACCAGGGTGAAAACGGACGCAATGCCAGACAGTTCAGTCGCTTTATAGATGTGCTTCGCGCAAAAGGCTCTCTGGCCAAAGGTGTACAGATTGATAATAGTGAAACTGTGGTTTATATAAACACAGATTTATTGTTATCAGGCATGCCGCCAGAATTGGATCAAGTCAAAGCCGACAATCGTATTCTTAGTACTGCTTTGGCTTTGCAACAGCAGCATCCGCGCGTGAAAGTTGAATTGATTTCTAAAGATATCAATCTGCGCATCAAGGCTGACGTTTATGGTGTGTTTGCCAAAGACTATGAACCCAGCAATGTTTCACAGGAAGATATGTATGAAGGGTACCAAGAGATCGAATTGACCACGGCGCAGATCGATCAGTTTTATAAAGAAAAAACTTTAGACCCTGGAACGATAAAATTACAAGCCAGTCAGTATGTGATTATGAAGGATGTGGGGAATCCCAATCATTCAGCCATTGCCCGCTACAACTTTGCCCAAAAAGCCTTGGTGCCTTTGCAAACTGTGACTGACTCTATTTGGGGTATTCATGCCCGCAATGTCGAACAGTCTTTTGCTTTGGATTGTTTATTGAATGATGAAATTTTATTTGTGTCTTTGGTTGGCAAAGCGGGAACAGGTAAAACTCTATTGGCCATTGCGGCGGGCCTGCATAAAACCTTAGATTTGGGACAATTTCATCGCTTGCTGGTGTCTAGGCCGATTTTTCCAATGGGGCGGGATATTGGTTATTTGCCAGGGGATATTGAACAAAAGTTGAATCCATGGATGCAGCCGATTTTTGATAACGTGGAGTTTTTAATGGGCGCCGATAAAAAAGCCGCAGGGCGTGCGCAAGAGCTGATCAATCAGGGGATGTTGAATATTGAACCCCTGACCTACATTCGTGGACGCAGCATACCTAAACAGTATCTAATAGTGGATGAAGCTCAGAATTTGACTCCCCACGAAATAAAAACCATTGTCACCAGGGCTGGCCGAGGCACTAAAGTGGTTTTGACCGGGGATATTTATCAGATTGACAATCCTTATGTGGATTCAGCAAATAGTGGTTTAACTTATGCGGTGGAAAGATTTAAGGGTCATCCCATTGCGGCTCATGTGACTTTGACCAAGGGTGAACGGTCTGAGTTGGCAGAGCTTGCTGCAAACATATTGTAGTTTATATATGATGGTCCTGAAAGGAAAGTAAATGAGCACGGATTTAGAAAAAAAATATGTGACGGACAAAGATGTGGGTTTTACAGCTTCAATCACCAGTCAAGTGACTGAAAAAACAATTCAGCAGTTTGCTGAAATGTCTGGGGACTACAACCCGATTCACATGGACGATGCTTTTGCTAAGCAAACCCGCTTTGGTCAAAGAATCGCCCATGGTATGATTGTGGGGGCTTTGATCTCTAGGGCCTTGAATGAAAAATTGGGTGGCGGCGGAGTTTACCTGGGCCAGAGCTTGAAGTTTCTAAAACCCGTGCTTATCAATGATTCTGTCACAGTGACCATCACGATTGTGGCCCTAAGAAAAGAAAAAGGCATTGCCTCTGTCGAAACCATTGCCAAAAATCAGCGAGACGAAGTGGTTTGCAAAGGCGAAGCCATGATCATGATGTCTTCGGGGTTGTAGAGCTGGCTGGGTGTTGTGCTTTTTGCAAAGGATCGTTGTGGCTATTTCTAAAGTGGAATTTGTTAAAGCCTTAAAGTCCCTAGAAGTGGCCTTGGGGTTAATGCATAAAATAGATCTGCAAGAGGCAGCGGTGCAAAAAGCCCTGCGTGATGCGTGTATTCAGCGTTTTGAATACTGTATCGAGCTGGCCTGGAAAGTCAGTATGAAAGTCCTAGGGTCTACCACGCTGGCTGCAAAACCAGCTGTGCGAGAAATGGCCAGAAACAATCTGATTGATAATCCTGATCTTTGGTTAGAATTTATTGAAGCACGCAATGAAACATCTCATGCTTATGATGAAGATGTGGCCGCTAAAGTTTTTGCCAATGCGGTGAAGTTTCTATCGGAAGCCGAAAAGTTATTGGTAAATCTAGAAAGATCAAAGTGAGCATTTTTTTGCAATTTGGTCTTTCACAACAGCAATTTCAAATTTTGCAGGATTTATTGATTCAGCCTTTAAAGTCCAAAGGGGCCCAGGTGTTTATTTTTGGTTCTCGGGCTAAGGGGCAGTTTCATCCCTTTTCGGACATTGATATTTTATATATTGAAAGTCCAAAGTATGTTATTTCGGTGGCAGAAATTTCTAAAATCAAAGAAGATCTAGAAGAGTCTGCACTGACCGTAAAAGTGGATGTTGTGAACATTGTGAACTTAGCATCATCCTATTCTGAAGATGTGCATAAATATAAAGTGGCTTTGTAGAGAGGCTAGATTTGAGGTGTTCCTATGGTTTAACTTGCATATTAAACCATGCCGTCATAGTTTAATATGAGCATGAAAACATCAAGATACCTTAGAAAAGAAGTTGAGCAGGTTTTACAGAAAAAAATGGCCTTTATTGGAGGGCCCAGGCAAGTGGGAAAGACCACTTTAGCTCTGAGTTTTTTGAATCCGCCCTCAGTCAAAAATTCTCAGTATCTTAACTGGGATAGTCCAACAGATCAAAAATCAATTTTGAAAAATGAAATATCCTTCAATTCTAAAATATTTGTCTTTGATGAAATTCACAAGTTCGCTAAATGGCGAAATTTCATTAAGGGTGTTTACGATAAAAACTATGAAGATCATCAATTTATTATAACTGGTTCTGCACGCCTAGATCATTTTCGCAAAGGTGGGGATTCTCTATTGGGACGGTATCGATATTTTCGACTACATCCCCTCACCATTTCCGAGCTAGATGCAAGTGCTTCAGAAATACAAGCTCTGCTTCAATTTGGTGGATTTCCAGAACCCTATTTTTCTCAAAATCAAAAAGACCATAAACTTTGGCTTAGTGAAAGAAACTATAGGCTAGTTCGAGATGATATTAAGGATTTAACGGCAATAAAGGAAACCTCATTGATTGCGCTCTTGCTTGAATTATTGCCAGATCGAGTGGGATCACTTTTATCTTTAAACAGCCTGTCCGAAGATTTGCAAGTTTCCCAGCCGTCGATTGACAGATGGCTGACCGAGCTTGAGCATTTGTACTATTGTTATCGAATCGCGCCTTATGGCTCCAACAAAATTCGAGCTATCAAAAAAATTCAAAAGCTTTATCTTTGGGATTGGTCAGAGATTTCAAATTCTGGAGCAAGATTTGAAAACATGGTTGCCGGGCATCTGCTTAAAATGTGTCACTTTCTTGAGGATACTGAGGGCGACAGATATGAGCTTCGCTATTTAAGAGACACCGATGGACACGAAGTTGATTTTGTAGTTTTAAAAAACAAAAAAGCACTTTTTGCAGTAGAATGTAAAACCGGGGAATCCGCATTGTCGAAATCAATACACTATTTTAAAGAAAAGCTGGATATCCCCGAGTTTTATCAAATTCACTTAGGAAAAAAAGACTACGGTAATGCTAAAAACGGCCGTGTGTTGCCGTTTAAGGTTTTTTGTCAGGAAAAGAATTTAGTGTGACCGAACAAGCCCTTGTTATGATGTCCGAAAAAATTATTATGAACAAAAATGGGTAGGAATTTGTTTCTTGTCACTTAGTGATTTCAGATGGACAGGGCGTACGCATCAAAGCACTGTCAAAGTCAGCAATTTCAAATTTTGCAGGATCTATTGATTAAGCCTTTGAAGTCCAAAGTGGTGCAGTTGTGCAAATCAAGCCACTTTAATTTCAAAGTCTAAGTGAAGTCGTTCAGCCAAAATTATTAATTTATCAATAGTATATAAATCAATTCGATAATTGACAATTTCATTGACTCTAGATGGATCGACTTTAAGTTTCTTAGCTAATTGCAATTGGGTCATTTTATGATCCATCAAATAGCTGACAAATTTTTCACAGAGCTTATATTTTAATCGATCAACTTTTGAAGCATACTTAGGAAGCGTGCGTGACGGTTCGCATTTTTCAAGCTTTTTTCTGATGGTTTTTAATTCTTTTTCGCTTGGGAAGCCCATGTCTACTTGTATAAATCAAATTGCGAAATATCGCAATATTTGATTTTAAAATGGGATTTTACCGACAACCACTGATGTAAATGAAGAAGATTAATCCCAATAGCCAACATAAATAAAAATATCAGATTCAATATTTTTTGTGATAGCTTTTGAAGCCATTTGAATATTGGAATTTTTTGAAACAGACCAAGCTTCCATGACAAATTGATTTTTAGATGTATTTGAGAACTTTTTATTAAAGGTGGCTTGAAAATCATCTTTAAATTGGGTGATAGGAAAGCCTAAAGTTTTTAAATCTGCGGGGGATAAATACCTTTTAGAATAAAATATAACTGTTTCAGTACTGTCTAATGATTGCGATAAAGATTTTAAAAAATCAGAGCTTAAAGCGATTTTTGCATAATTTTTCAGTGGCGTAAAGGCGTCATGAATAAAAAACAAATTCTGTTGAGCAACGCTAGTATCATTCATCCATAAACTCAAGCCAAAATGCCGAAGAATATTAGCTTTTGTGATGGCAAAGGGAACAGAGATTATAGATTCATTATGCAGTTCTTCCAAAGCTTTTAAGATGCTATTCCATCCTGACTTGGGCGATTCTAAAAGTTTTTTATACAAAATATCGCCACCAAAATGTTGGTATAGATAAAATACGAACCAAAAAGAGCTTTGATAACCCGGCCCATTCAAGCGGTAATCCGCCATGGTATTATGAATGCGAAAGCCTGCATTGTTTTGTAAAGATATTCCATAAGTTTTGGGCCATATTTTTTTGGAATATAAATATTCAGTCAACTTAGCTAAGCCTTCATCTAGCCATAACTTTTCCTGTGCATTGTATTGATGACGATAAGCGTGGGTATATTCATGTATCAAGGTTAGCTCTAGTTCAAATTCATTTAGATTTGAATTAAGCCAAATTGTATTTTTATTATAATAGCCGAGATATTGCAAATCGGATTTTTTCTGAATCTTAGTAGATTTTGAGTTTAGTCCCATATTATAATAGCTGAAGTGATTTTCTACACGTTGAAGATAAGAATTGTACAGATAGGCTTGGTTTGTGTCTGCGCAGCAGACACTAGCAAGTATTAAACTTGCTAGTGTATAAACATAATATAACTTGAAATATTTTTTTATCATATATTTATTCTGATTTAAAATAATGGATACTACAAGGCTTTCCAATATATTCATTGAACATTTGAAGATGTGACAATGCTAAAGTAATATTTTTTTCAATGTCATCTTTTATGAATGAGTTTGTATTTAAAAAATTTAATAAATCTGCTTCGTCAATTTTATCAGATTTTTTAAAGTTTCTTTCATAATCACTTTTTCTCATTGTGAATAAAGAAGTAAGGGGAAGTGAATATTTAGAATCCGGCATAGCTTTTAATCTAATGGATTCAATCAATCCCATTCTGTCTTTTTCGCAAATCAAGTCTTCAGCGCCATGATATGATTTGGAATCAAACCTTTTCTTATAGATTGCAAAATCTAAAAGATCTACCATGCTAATTTTTGCAGTTACATAGTCTTGACGAAAAAAGAGCTTTGTGTTGTAAGCTAATGAACCGATAGTAATTTTTGAATCTAGATCAAAGTTAATTATATCCTTAAAGTTAATAAATTTAGAACTAGGGTAATCTTGATTATAGTAGTTGTCTAAAGCTTCATTTCGACTATATCCTCGCCAATAATTTACAACAATGAATTCATTTTTACTGATTTGGCGAATATTTGCCCATTTATCATTTTTTACTTTTAAAAGTGAAGAATTTTTGTCAAAAACAATTTCAACTGAAGGTATTGCGGGTGCTACAAAATCGCCAGGCTTATATGCAACGCTGAGTCCAGGTTCATTCTGACTATTTTCAGTGAGAAAAAAATCATTACTTGTGCCGTATTTGCTTAAAATTTTCTCGTACATTGGCATTGCAATTCTGCCAGTTATTCTAAAATCACTTGAATTTTTTATTGATGACGTACCTAGGTAGATATGCAGAGAGCCTTTTTGGTTAAAGGCATAACTGTTCGAATAATAAAATTCTTGTCTTGTGCATGGTTCTGTTGCTATAAATATTTTTTTTTCACTATTTGGATCGAAAAGACAGGTGTTGTTTTCAGTATCAGGGCGATAGGATATTTGCCGAATGTTGCCCTCTAGCAGATTAAGATTATCATTATCGATTCTTACAGCTTGAATCATATTATTCTTTGCGGCTTCAAATTTATTTAGTAAAACTAAATGCTCTGGTAATTTTAGACTGTTTTCTGATTGCGCCTCTAAGGCAAACGCACCATCACCATTGGGATTACCGACGCGATCTGCATGTGCCACTTCGCTGATGGCTGTGATCATGCTGATCGAAGCCATTGCAGCTATAGCTATATTCAAAATACTTTTTCCTGTTTTCATAACACTTTCTCCTGTTCACAGACTTGTAGCTGTGGTTTGTTTGGTGACTGCTCTTTTGGGCTCGAAAGTGTTTTTTCATCTTTGCGGATAAAAGGTCGAGTCACGGGTATTAAATTTAAATTCAAAGTATAAACTTTTTCTGATTGGGCTTTTGGGCCGCTGTAGGCCTGATCAATCTCGTCAGCGATTTGACGGATTTTTTTCTTAAGGCTGGCTAAGTGTTCAGGCGATAAAGATATCAATACAGACTGATACTCGCGCTCTTCACTGGGCAATTCTAAACACTCAATGGCTTTGTGCAAAGCTTTTTGATGATAGGATTGCAAGGCCACATTGGGCACATCATCGGTGGTGAATAAAAGCTCTGGCGTGGTTTCAATGTCGCCGTCAGCTGTATAGCGAATGATTTTTAATTTTGATAAGGCTTCTAAACCTTCATGCAATTTTTCAAGATTTATATCTAACATATGAGCTAGATCTTGCGGGCGGTGACTGACATGGGGTTGTCGTAAAACCTGCAGCAAAATGGGATTTGAAAAACGACTTAAAAACATCAAAGTGTCTTGGACCATCTGGGACTTTTGGGTTTTTGGTTGCAGACTTAAAAACTGTTCCCACAGTCGCAAACGATTTTCAATGGCCGTGGCCTGATTGGCCAAAACCAAAAGGCGAAAGCCTTCAGTATCATTGGCAGAAAGGCCCAGGCCCTTTTGCATTTTTGCAATTCCATCCACAGATAAGTTTCTTTTATGCATGATCACTAAACGTAAAAAACTACGTGCTTCAAAACCGGCTTTTTGTGCAAACTGCGCATAAGAAAAGCTTTTGTTCTGTGCTTTTTGCGCTTCAAACCAGTCTTTTAAAAACTGGCGGTAGTCTGAATAGTTAAAAATATTTAGTGTTTTCATAAGTTCCTTCATGCTGGACTCTTAGTGCTATTGCCGTGCCAAAATAAAACAGTCTTTAGAGAACAGTTTAAATTATTGATATTGTTTGGTTTAATTGGTCAAATCCAGTGTTTTCTGGAAAACATCTGACCCTGTAAAAGTTTTTTACAGAATGTGGATTTCTGACATTTCGGTGGTTTTCTTTGTCTCGAATTGACTCATATTAGATGTTCCCCAAATTAGGCAAAAATCAGCGAAAA
>JBMOJS010000337.1:0-2469 GCA_049315665.1 Pseudobdellovibrionaceae bacterium
GCACAATGGCTGAAACCCTTATCAACAAAGGATTTCAGCCATTTTTTATTTATAGCAAAATTAAATTGGGGGCCGGATTGGGGGTAATAACCCCAATGCTAAAAAAGCAACTTTAGCTTTATAAGTTAAGGGAAATTTAAAAATAGGATCTATTCAATATAGATTAATACAATATGTATTATATAGAGTAATTTGAATCATGAAGCGAGCAATAGCAATACTTACTTTTCTGGTGAATTGCATATTTATTGAAAAACTGGAAGCTCAAATTCCCAAAAGTGCTATTTCAATAGAAGACACAAAATTTGATAGTGTCTATTCCAATTCACCCACAATTCCGTTTATAATTGGAAAAATCATTAATATATCGAAAGAAGAAATTAACAGCCTGCATATTGTTTACACTTTGGTAACTCCATTTTCTGGAGGACAGGTTAAGAAAATCGCGAAACTCGATGCAAATGGATCATTTAAGCTTTTACTTGATTATCCCTTCCCGTACCAAGAAATTTTTCTTGACATTGGAGACAATTTTTACACAAGCCTTACTATAAATAAAGGTTTGAAAATAAATATTGATTGGAAGGTAATAAAAGAAGCTAAAGAATTTAATTTCAACGGGAAAGGCTTACAGTTCCTCGGTCCAGATGGTGCATTAAACAATTATCTCAATAATTATATTATTTATAATATATCGGAACAACGCAAACACCAAAAATCATTGTATGACCTTCTTTTTGCAAGACCCCGCAAACAAGGAAACTTTTTATCTGCCTATAATTTGATTTACGATTCAATTAAAATATTCCAAGAAAAATATATTGCAGAAAATCCCTCAGATTTTGGATGGATTTTGGAAAATGAAAGAATGTCAGAATACTATGGCAAGATATGCATGATGTACCGAGGGCAGTTGATGGATTCAACAATTTGGAAACAAATACAAAAACATAAAAGTTATTTAACTACAAATAGCGGTACTGATTTTTATAGGTATATGGCTCACTACATCTTCTCACACCCTACCAAAAAAGCTAGCTTTTATTACTGGAAAGATTTAGTTGGAACTACTGATCTAAATAAAAATGAATTAGATGCAATTGACTCTTTAAAATATCAGGAAGAGCTTGACAAAAAAGGCTATGCATTTAATTCAAATGATTCTATTTCAAAAATTAAAAAAAATATTGGGTCAGACATTTTATTGCCGAAATTGAGTAACCAAGTTGAAGTAAAAGAAACTAGCAAATCCGTTGAAGGTATATATTATTCGAAAGACTTAGTTGGAACTACATATTTAAACAAAAATGAAAAATACGCAATTGACTCTTCAAAAATTCAGGAGGAGCGTGAAAAAAAAGGGGATGCATTTAATTCATATGATTCGATTTCAAAAATAAAAAAAGGGATTTGGTCAAGTGTTTTAATACCAAAATTAACAAAACAAATTGTAATAAAAGAAACTGGCAAATCCATTCATTGGCTAGATAGTCTTTTTGCACCAGCAAAAGCAGATTTCATGAAACTGTTGCTAAATACTAGTAATGACTTATTAGAACAGAAAATTATAATTGAAAAAGCGTTGGCGAGTATGCAGACCAAATGGACTAAAACAGTATTTTTAAACGAATATAATTTAGCCGCTGAAAAAGTTGTATCAGTAAATAAAACATTGGAAGAATCGGCTAAGTCAAGTAGTAAATCTGATATTGCGATATCAGAAAAACAAACAAATTTTGGCGCTAAACTATTTTTGGTAAAAAATATAAGTGCAGTAGATTTTCTTTCTAGTTTAAAAAAACGTTATAGAGATACAGCCATCGTTCTAGATATTTGGGCAACATGGTGTGGTCCATGTTTGGAAGAAATGCCTCACAGTAAAAAATTACAACAAGAAACAAAAGACCAACCAGTTGTGTTTGTTTATTTGTGTACATCATATGGATCAAGCGAACAACAGTGGGAATATAAAATAGCAGAGATAAAACAGCCGGGGCAACATTATTTTATTGATGCAAAGCTTGATGCCGAACTACACAAACTTTTCTCATGGAGTGGATATCCCGGGTATGCTTTTATTAATAGAAAAGGGGTTTATCAACCTGGGGCGTTTGATAGGCCTTCCAATCTTAAGCTATCTAAATTAGTTGAATTGATCAACCAAAAGTAATATAATCATTTGGGCAACATTCTAATTAAAGTATACTTATGGTATAGTATTTATTTTTCAGGTAGCAATTAGTGAATTTTAGATCTAGAGCCATCTGCTAGATTTATTTTATCACAACGGATTTCAATCCGTTGAAGCCAACAACCCCTAGCATTTCAAGTAGAGCCAGCGGCTCGATTTATTGTATCACAACGGATTTCAATTCGTTGAAGCAAACACCCCCTAGCATTACAAGTAGATTCAGCGGCTCGATTTATATTATCACAACGGATTTCAATCCGTTGAAGCCACCACCCCCC
>JBMOJS010000082.1:0-11010 GCA_049315665.1 Pseudobdellovibrionaceae bacterium
TTGAACAATCGCAGACAACACAGCCTGGCTTTAACTGCATCACATCGATAATTTTTTGATCAAAAGAAGAGGTGGCTGTAACCAATGCATCCACTTGACCAGCATAAGTATTGGCATCAACAGAACAGACCACTTCGCACAAGGGACTTAATTCTTTCAATTCACTCAGTAGATCTTCAAGGCGATCCAATTTTGGCGCAACAATAATTAGTTTCTTAAAAACCAGACTCAGCAGTTTTGCAGAAACCTTGCCTATGGATCCGGTGGCTCCAATCACCATGGCGGTGCCTAAAACCATTTTGCTTTCGGGATCCAATTTTAATAAATTCATTTTCAGTACTACATCATAAAGGCCCCAAAGCGTGGCCGAAGAACTTAAGCTATTGCCAGTCGTCACCGGCAAAGGAGAATTACGATTGATAGTGACACCTGCATCACCCACCACCTTTGTATAAGCACCTAGTCCAATAATTTTGGCGCCTCTAGATGCCGCGTCTTCGCAGCACTTTTGAATTTGTGCGTAGGTCCGTTCAGGGTCTTGATTTTTTAGTACTTTAGGGGTTGCCCATAAACCATAGATAATTCCATTGACCTCATGACCATTGAACTTTGAAACTACATTACGAACTTTCCCGTAAACAATCGGTGGAATTTTACCAATCCAGCGATCGACCCGCGTGTTCCATCTTTCTGGCAACATTTTTAATATTGCTCCAACAAAAGGCACTCTTTCAAAATCGGAATGCGATAAAGCATGTACAATAAAAGCAAAATCCGGTGGCTTTTCATTTTTAACAAAGGATTTGATTTTTCGTAATATCTTTGAAAACTTTATTTGCGTGGATTCTTTTCGTCTTAAGGCATATCGTCGAATGACTGATCGCAATTCTGCGGGAATCGCCAAAAAATCCTGCCATTCCTCGAACGAAAGTCCGGCAGTGCGATCATAACCTAAACGTATTGCAGCTTCTAAAACAGAATGATTCATATAAGCAGAAAATTTATATTCGGTCGGAAAAATATTTATTATACTTTTAGGTTTGAAACTGAATAGATAGTCTTCCATCTCTTTATGATGACAACAGATAATCACTTCTTTACCTTCAACCATCTTCGCCATATCCCCTAAATAAGAAGTTAGACTTAGATCCTGAACAGCATACTTGTATTTTGCAATTTGCCTGTTCATGATTTTTTGTCCAAACTTACGAGCTTTATGTATGAATGAAAGTGACTGGTTTTTAATATTCTGAACTGTCAATAAACTCATGCCCAGCTTTGCTATTTGAACTAAACCAGGAAAGGGTTTAACACTTAAAGGAAGACCAAAGATCGAATACAAGTCTCCAAAAGAAACTTTAGAATTTGGCAGATGTCGTATGTATTCCTCGATTTCAGAATTAAAAAATGCAGATGAAAAAAAGACTCCCTGGCTAGGATCAATTTTTTGGGAATCTATTTTTTCAACAATATTTTTTAGATTTAAAATCTCTTTAAGTATGGTGCCGCAACACAATGGAATCGAAGTGGACGTCTTCATAATCTCGAAATAATAGGGATGAATATATGTTTGATTCCCAAAAATTGGAGTCGGCGGAAGATTCACAACCGCCACGGCGTCGACCTCTTGATTTGACTTACGAATCAACTCTTTCATTCTATCGATGGAATAATCAGCTCCAAAACGTTGTACTTGAAATTTTTTTTCATTCATTTGAAATTCATATTTGCAATTCCATTTTGAGTCGCCAAAACTAATTTCATTGATGCTGTATGATTTCTTCACTCACTCACCACCAGGTTCAATTGTCTTTTTAAACAGTTCACTTGGACTTCGGCGATGTCTTTAAATAAAATTTCACCATCACCAAAAAAACTAAATCTGTTACTGGAATGCAAGCTTCGAATATTAAAACCTGAAGTTTCAAATGACTTTACTTTTTTACTTTCCTTTAGACTTTCTGTGGCTACTTTAAAAAAAACCAACAATTGCGCCAACACCGAGCTGGCCTGAATGAGCAATAAGTTAACCAAACCATCATTGTTCACTGTATAGGGCGCGGTCACATATTTTTGCCCAGTAATCGGTTGATTGTTGATCAAAATAAACTCTGCATCAGTTACAATTCGAGCTCCATTCGATAGACCAATTTCAAACTGCCAATTTTTTGCACGCCATTTTAATATACTTTGAATCAAAATGATTGAATAAATCTTACTTCCTATTTTTTTGATAACTTTATAAGCCAAATTAGAAAATAAATAAGAAAGATTTTTTTCATACTGATTTTTTGCAAGACCTTGTAGAATATGGCGCAACTGATTGGCCCGTTCGGCTGCCATTGCAGGAATGCCGATACCACCATTAGTTAGCATATATTTTTTCTCGTTCTGACTGATCACTTCTAAGATATCAATAGCTTGGTGACGTCCCTCTAGTATTTGCCTGGCAGCCCTTTCAATTTTATAGCTGACTCCCATTTGATGAGCCAAATCATTTGCAGTTCCAGATTTGATTAAACAAAACGCCGGCAAATCGCTGGTCTTGTTATTTAATTTTAACAGAGCTTGCAAGGTAAAATTGATTGTACCATCACCGCCGCACACAACAAACACATTGGTTTTGCAATTTATTTCTTGTGAAATAAAATCTTCAACGGGTTTTATTGGGCTGACCAAATAAAACTGCAGATCACAACGAAATAAAGCTGTAGAGATTTTTTCTTTAATCAAATGGGCATTCACGCTGCCAGCCTTAGGATTAATAATCACTGAAACTCTCATGGTTCACCTTCAGTTGTTGAAGTCGCATGAATAATTTTTATTGTTCCAGCCTTGCCATCCATTTGAATTCGCATTCCAGTCTTTAAAACTTTTGTTAAGCCTGGTATCGAAACGATCGCCGGTATACCCATCTCTCGCGCAACGATGGCCGAATGCGAAAGAAGGCTGCCCCTTTCTACCAACAAACCACTGATACTTGGGTATAGTGGCACCCAACCAGGGTCCGTGCGATCAGCAACTAAAATTTCACCATTCAAATCTAAGTTGTCATTGACTGAAGAAATGACTTTGACAATACCTTCGATGACACCTGGACAGCAGGACAATCCCTTTAAGTCAAAGTCCTGGTTTGCGTAGCTGCTGATTGGAATATCTTGCACAAAAGTATTGTTCCAGTAAACGGCCCCTCGTGTGAAAATTCGTGGATCTGGATCTTCGGCAAACTCCTGATAGGATTTTTGTCGTAATAAAATTAAACCCTTTAAATCGACACTCGATAGTGTTCCGTTATAGATGCCCATCACCTCTTCCAGGCTTAACCAAAAGATGTCTCGATCTTTTTCAATAGCCCCCATATGTGCCAGTTCTTCGCCAAGGCGTTGAAAAATAGTTCGGGCGACGCCATAAATCCGTGTGCGGGCGAAACGGGTGTTTTCGCGATTCTTGACCGCTTTTCTTGCATGATGCAGAACCCAAAAATAGGTCCATCTTTTAAGGCCATGCAGTTCAGCTTTCACCAGGGCTTCCGCTTTTTGCCTTATGGGTGATTGATGCTCGTCTGTAGGCTCACTAATACTGTTTGATTTTAAATAATTTTTTATACAAACAAATAGATAACTTGGATCTGTCATCAAATCGATTTCTTCTAATTTCATTTCACTCATGCAACGAAAGCCAAACTGATCGATGTATTTTTTTACATTGGCAAAAAAATCAGTATGAGAACTTTGTTTTAAGGCTTCCAGAAGATCGCCTGGATCTGTGGAGTCAAACAAGGATTTTAAGTCTGCATTCTTAGAAACCTGATAGGTCAATGCTTGTAAAGCTTTCATCGGGGCAGCACTTTCCAATCCGCCTTCACCTGACAGCAAATCATTCTGAATATTATCATCACAGTTTTTCAGCCATTTTAATGTCAGTTTTCTTAATAAACCAAAATGCACCATACACAAAAAATCATTTATAATCGGAGCTTTCCAGCGCCCCAGCATATTGACTTCGATTTCATTATAAATTTGAATCAACTCATCGCCGCGCATTCTGTTCAAAGGCATAGATCGATATTTATTGTAGTCTTTATTGAAAGTAAGTAAAAAGCGATCCACAGTAGACTGAATTATAAAATGAAATTTGATAAAATTCAGACCCGAAATGAAAAGTCTAAATTTCCCCTGAAAGCTATCCCAGGAAGGGTGGGTTTTGATTCGGTTAGTGATTTCATCAGTCAAGCCCTCACTAACCCCCATCATAGTTTCCATAAATTGACGATTTTGCTTAAAGCCAGGCAAAACGCCAACCAGTTTATACCAGTTGAATAGATTGTAGTACACACGACCGCGTATATGCCCTAACATATGGCTTAAATAAGAATCCATTTCTTTGATCATTTGATTGGGAACTCCCAAAACTTCACAAAATTGAACATAAACTGCTTTATAGTTTCTTAAAGCAAAGGAAAAACTTAAAGGAGACGTCAGGCCGCCGTAAGATTCAGTTATATTTGAATTGTCCCACAAATGAGGATAGCCAGTAAGATCTGTTTTTAAATTTGTCACCGGCCGGGTCTGCAAAATATAAAGCTGACCATCAGCAAAGGCCCATTCTATATCCTGTGGTCTGCGCATCGATTGATTCAATTCTTTACCAAGCTTCCATAACTTTTGCAAATCTGCGGATTGCAAGGAGGCTTGGTTTTGCATCGCTGGCGGGACATCGACTATGGAACATACACCATCATCTTTTCTTTGCATGGAAAACTTTTTTTCAACAATTTCTGATTTTTTAAGATCTCCCTTTTCCGCATCCAACCAAAATGTATCGGCATCTAGGGCGCCAGAAACCAAGCCTTCACCCACACCATAGACACTGCTAACAACAAAGTCTTGCACGTGCTGCCCCACAGGATCACAGGTGAATAAAACACCGGAAGATTGGGGATCAATCATTTGTTGCAAAACCACCGCAACACAAATTTCATCGTATGAAATCCGCTTTTCTTTTCGATAGCTCAGGCACCGACTTGAAAAACCAGACGCCCAGCACAGTTTAATGTATTTTAAAATCTCCTCTTGTTTTGAAACATATAAGAATGTGGAAAGTTGACCTGCAAAGGAGTGGGCCATCCCATCCTCATCTGCGGCTGAACTGCGAACTGAAAATTCTTTGAAGGGCATTTGAGCTAAGGCTTGTTCTAAAGATCTTACCAATTCATCCGTATGGCTAGCCTTTGCAAATAAACTTTGAATCTGTTCTTCAGCTTCTTGCCCCTTGGTTTTATCATTTTGAAAATCAAATAAAACACTCTGGATTTTTTCACTCAAATGATTTTTTGTAATAAAGTCCCAGTAGTAGCGTTTACCAAATACCACCCACTCGGGTACGGGCATACCATTCTGCGCCATTAAATAAAGATGAAAGCCTTTTCCACCGGCTTCTTTCTTGGCGAATTGTAAAGTGGAATCTTTACTAACTAGCATAAATTCCGCCATAGAATAAAGTTAAAATTAAATACTGTAGAAGCAAATACAGCCCCGAGGCCGCGCGAAACAATTTAGCAAAATGCGGTCGGTTGTAAAATCCGTACAATACGGCAAGCAGAGTATAAATTAGAAAAATGGCAACAGATAAAGTTTGCAACGGTTGGCGCAAGAAATATAAATAATAAATCGCAGCAAGTAAAGCTTGCGAAAAGCTTAAAGCTGCGGCTTTTTGGGCACCAAATAAACTCGAGTAAGTTTCAACGCCAGGACGCTCTTCTTCTGTGGCATAAGTTTTTCTAGAAAATTCAAAAAGATTAAAATAGAACCAGTTACTGACAAAGTAAAGTATATCTATGTTTGTAAGTTCAATGGACTTTGATTGGGTCCATAGAACGGCGGCAGACAAAGCATAGAACACACTGACAAATGTGTGAGTGATCGCATATGTTGTTAAATGGGAACGCAGCCAGCGACCAATAAAAAACTCTTCAAACATCAACAGTGAATAACCAACAGCTAAAGCATGAATTAAAAATCCAAAAGGGTTCACCCAGTAGGCCAGGGTTAACTCTGTAACAATCAGGAAAAGGATACTTAAGCGCACCTGATCTATACTAATTATCCCTCGGGCCAAAGGACGCTGTGGATTTATTTTTAAATCGACGTGGTAATCTTTTATTTCATCAAATAAGCGCAAACGAAAGAAGGCACAGAACATAATGAATAAAGCAACAATTGCACCCTGCAGGTTTGAGCTTACATTTTGCGACTGTGCAAAATAAAGTCCATTCATAGTAGTGAACAAAATAATCATCGGACCATAGGAAAGCGGCTTAAAGCGCTCTAAAAAAATGGCTTTTAGCCCAAATAACAGCGATGATTTATGCATAGAGCACCCCCATCTGCTGCAAAATTTGTTGCCGTAAAATGCTATATTCGACTTTTGAATGGTGCCTTGGATCCATTGGTATTTGGGCCACAAATTTGATCTGATCTACGGGAATGTTGTTTTTTAAAAAAATCCGCTGAATTTGTTTTATGGCCGTTGCATAATCAAAGCCATCCGCTTGAATTTCATGTTTTAACTGGATAACGGCATAGGCCTCTTGCCCATAATCCGGTTGCGAAGAAGGCATGCCCAAGTAGGCACAGCGATAGACATAATCAAATCTTTTTAAAATCACTTCTGCTTGAACTGGAAAGTAATATTTATTTTTTCTTACAATGGCATTGTTAACCCGACCGATGATCCATAGATCATTTTTTTTATCGATATAGGCCAGGTCACCGGTACGATGCCATACCTGGTGTTTTTCGTCTAAGATTTTTGTACTTTGAAAAGCCTCGGGATTATTATAATACTCTCGACAAACATGATCACCGGTGCAAATAAACTCGCCGACTTCTCCGCTAGCCACTTCTAAGTCATCCCAACTTATTTTTGAGTCTATAGCAATTGGACCTTGAATAATCTTAATAAATTTAAAACGTATGTCTTCACTGACTTCCCCCACATTAACGCCTTTTTCAACAATTTCAGCATCCAATGCAGATTCTTCTTCTAGCATTTTTCGCCCTTCAATATGCGCCATCGGCTCTGCCTCTGTAGAACCGTATAAGATCCAAAGTTCTATCTGCGGTGCTATGCCGTAGACCAAACGCACATCATCTTTACTGATAGCGGCGCCGCCGGTAACAATGCGACGAAGGTTAGACAATATAATCTTATGCTCTAAACAATATTTAGCCAATCCCACCAACATTGAAGGCGACAAGGTCGTTGAAGTGATTTTTTGCTGCAAAATCTGCAAAGTTAAAATGGCCGGATCTGTGGGGTCAGGCTGCGCTAAGTTGATCGCTGGCAGCACTGTTGTTACCCCTGTCGCCAATGAATTCAATGAAAAAATAGGAAAGGCCGGCATATCTATATCAGTGTTGGAATAGGGAATCACATGGGTCAGGGCCATGTGCTGAGCACTTAAAAATCGATGTGTTCTATTAGCACCCTTAGGCTTACCCGTGCTACCTGTAGTAAAGGTAATCAGTGCTGTGTCTTCGCTGAATACAGGTTCTATGTGTGAGCGCTGGTCAGAAAAAATATCTTGATATTTATGAGTAAAAATATCCCCGGGTCCAAAGAGTATGCGCAGAGGCATAGAAGAAAACTCCGCGACCTCGGCGATAAGTTTAAAGGCCCTATCAAAACTGATCATAGCCTTGGGATTTACACACTCAGCACTAGCCCCTAAGTGATTGCTTCTTGCCCAAGAATCTAAAAAAACCGCGATGGCGCCAATTCTTTGCACGGCAAACATGGCAATGTACATATCGACACTCATGGGTAAAAAGATAATGATGCGATCCCCAGCCACAACGCCAATATTCAATAGTCCTTGGGCAAATTTAGCTATGCGATCATCCAATTGTCTAAAGCTGATATCTTGTTTAGACAATGCATTGTCTTTTGCACTGGTGACCCAAGATAATGCTGATTTTTCACCATGCTCTTCAACGTGTTTAGCCATGTAGCTAATCACATTATTACTTGTAGATTTTGATGAATTGTATCCAATTGGAAGTAAGTGATGAAGTATGTCTTTGGCTATCAGATCTGGGTGAGACCATAAAATACCGTGCCCGGCTTTTTTTACAAATCGAATGTTTAAATATTTATTTCTTGCCAATTCAGACAATTGATTTTGTTGTTGAACCGACTGATCATCTTCACCAATATAGGCGTAGCCCAAGGCCAGGGTTGCTTCTTCAATTGGATTTTTTTGTTGAAGTTCTTTGCCCTGCAAAGCCAATTTCCAGGCCTTCCAGTCACTCAAATGCATTAACTTATTGCTGTAAAATGAATGATCCGACAATTTGTAGGGAGCAATCATATTGTCAAAAAATAAGCGGTAAGATCGCTGGTGATTTTGTCGAATAAGCCATTGACCCAGAATAGGCCATTTTAGAATTTTTAAAACAAGGTTTGATATAGGTTTTTCTTGAATCAGGTAAGGGTTGACTAAAAAAACTCTTTCAATTTTATTTTTCAATAGTGAATAGTTTTTAAGTAGTCGGTAACAACCCCAGGAATGGACTACGATCAAAACTTTTTCAGCAGATCTTTGAATATCTAAAGTCCAATCTTCGCTATAGGGGTCAACAAATTTTAGGTCCACATCAGCAGGCAATTTAGCCACCAAAAGATCCCAGTCATTTTTATCGCCAGGATTTCCATGAATAAAAAATATTTTTTTATTCATATTTTTATCCCTTTCCACTGCGCTTTATAACCATCCAACAGACCGGGATTTTTACGATAGGTCGATTTCTTATAAACGTCCTGGGAAAATCTTTTTTCAACGGGAAACTGGCCTGTGGACTGGATCTGACGAATCACTTTTTTACAAGCCTGGGACTCTAAAACTGAAGACAAATAAATATTTTCTAAATAGTTTTTTCCTTCGCTTTTTGTCGTCACAACTTCTAATACTGGTCCGTCATCAATCTTGCGAGTCATTTGATGGATAGAAAAACCAAAGCTTTCACCTTCCAAATGCGCCCAAAAATCACACATCAATCCTTTTTGCTGTGGCAAAATCCCATGATGGATATTTATGCACCCCAAAGAAGGAGCCTGTAATGTTTTTGCAGAATATATTTCGCGAGTACGGCAATTTACAATAAGGTCGATCTTGTGGTCTTTGATTATTTGATGGGCTTGTTCTGAATTGATGCTTGGCAAATGCCAGATATGTTTACCTTTTTGGGTGTAGGCGACTTCACGACGAAAATTAGAAAAACTCATTAAATTTATTAAAATTTGCAGACCCAATCGCGGGCTAGATAGGCTAAGAATCAGGGCTATTGCCTGCCAGTACATCTTCCAAGAGCGATTTTCTAAAACTATCAAACCTACTATAGATGGCTCTTCAGCCATGGCTAAGACCATGGCATCATAGTTTTTAGGAACAAATGTCACTGCTGATGTAACAAGCAAAGTTCGCATTTTTTTAAAACCTTTCTAGACTTTCTATAACCCTACTAAACCAGTGTTAACTTGCGATTTTCATTCCAAGGTAAAATGGCATGTGGAGTTTTTGGCGTTTAAAAATTGTCTAGAAAATATACATTGACCAATTTTTGTCACTTATTGAAATCCTAACCAAACATTGACCAGCTTCTGACGCAGATATTTTTTATAATCCTATACACTTTTAATTATGTTTATAGCCGATCTGCATGTTCATTCTAAGTACAGCGATGGGCAGCTCACAGTGCCTGAGCTGGTGGACTTTTATGGCAAGCAAGGGTTTGGAGCCATTGCTATCACAGATCATGTTTGCGAAGACTCTACATTTTTAGGCAAAGCCGCCAAATATTTGGAATACACTTTAACCGAAGAGTCTTTTCCGCATTACTTTCAAGAGCTACAGGAACAGGCCGAACGCGCTTGGTTTCAATACCGCATGATAGTGATGCCTGGCCTAGAACTTTCAAAAAATTCTTTGATCAACCAACGTTCAGCCCATATTTTAGCATTAAATATCAGTGAGTTTATTTCTGCCGATGCTGAAATTCTTGACATTGTAAAAGAAATCCGCGAACAAAATGCTTTGTCGGTGGCGGCTCACCCGGTGTGGACGGGCAAAATGGAGCCTCAGACTTATCACTTATGGCAACAAAAAGAAGAGTTAGAAAATTATATTGATGCTTGGGAAGTGGCCAGTGGTCCGCGGTTGTTTACCGAAGTCGCCCGTTCTAAACTTAAAAAAATCGCCACCAGCGATTTGCACAACCCCCAACAGATTGAATCCTGGAAAACCGTTTTTAATTGCGAACGCCATCCCGAAGCCATCATGCAAGCTATTCGCAAACAAGATGTGAACTTTCGCTTTTATAAGTCATATGATCAAAACTCAATAAACCAGCTAAAAGTTTAAGCTTTATGTTCACTAGGCCGGAGCTAGTCCACTTACAACTGCTTATCAAATTCACCCAGTTCAATTTTTTTGCGTCGGCCAGCAAAGGCCATTCGAATTACTTTATCAACATCAATTAAAAATGTAGCCGGTTTTAAAAACTCTTCATCCGTTAGGATAACCCCAAAAATACGAGCAACATTGCCGTTAAGATCAGAAGCAAACAAGTAGGGAACTGGATTGTTTTTAAGCCAATCTTGTATATTAGCAATCTTTTCATTCGAAACAATTAAAATCGTTACTGATCTATTACTACCGCGAACCGCTGTTTCTTGCCAGTCCCTTAGATTTTTTAAATGCAGTTGACAGTATGGACACCACGTCCCTTTGATGAAATTAATAATCACAGGTCCGTTTTTAAGAACATCATTCAATACAAATTTTGTTCCCCTGGATAGCGTGACTGAAAAATCATCGATAGTTTGTCCGACTTTAACAATTTGTTGTTCATTGCCATAAATTGTTTCTGGCAATACCGTCTGAATTTTTAAAAGCACGTCTGAAGTTTTCATAATTCAATTATGTGTAGAATAATGCTCTATTGCAATTTT
>JBMOJS010000338.1:0-2463 GCA_049315665.1 Pseudobdellovibrionaceae bacterium
TGTTCGCCAATTAAAGTGGTACGCGAGCTGGGTTCAGAACGTCGTGAGACAGTTTGGTCCTTATCTTCTGTGGGCGTAAGAGATTTGCGCAGATCTGTCCTTAGTACGAGAGGACCGGGATGGACGAACCTCTGGTGTTCCTGTTGTCGCGCCAGCGGCAATGCAGGGTAGCTATGTTCGGAATAGATAACCGCTGAAAGCATCTAAGCGGGAAGCTAACTGCAAGATTAGATCTCTCTGGGGCTTCGGCCCCCTAAAGACTCCTTGGAGACTACGAGGTTGATAGGCGGAAAGTGTAAGTACTGCAAAGTATTCAGCTGATCCGTACTAATAAGTCGTGAGGCTTTTTTAAAAAATATTTTTTGACTGGAACTAACTCTTCGGCTAAAAATCAGCTAAATCAATTATTAAATCTATTAAGTTTGTCGGTGTTTTTAGCAGCAGGGGTACACCTGATCCCTTTCCGAACTCAGAAGTTAAGCCTGCTTGCGGCGATGGTATTGTACGGGCAACCGTGTGGGAGAGTAGCACAACGCCGACTTTTATTTGTAGCCCGGTTGAGTATTCAGCCGGGCTTTTTTTTTGTACTGTGTAAAAGTTTACATAGTAAATTTGCGTGAATGTTGTCTATCTTATATAAGTGACAAATATCGCATCATTCATCCACTTAAAATATTTGTTAAATCATTGAGATTTATGGATTAATTTTGTCTATCATATTTTGTGTCTATTAGTTAGACATGTTTTTTGAAAACAAAACATCTTTTTTTAAAAGTGAAGTTAATATAAGTAAGTAAAATTAATATCTTATACGTGTGATTTTAGCCTGCTGATTGGCGCGTTAATTGAACAACGTAATATGTATAGAATTGAATTGTAGTAATGGTGCTTGAATTCAAAACTATAAATGAGTCAGTTTATGAAAAATAATATCTTTACTAACTATTTTATGTTTAACCTTTGTTTGTTGATGCAGTTTGCTCTAGTAGCCTGTTCGGATGTTAAATTTAGTAAAGATAATCAGTCTTCTGAATGTCAGAATACAAATAATAATTGTGTATCACAAAATGGTGATAGCAATTTTGATTATACTGTGACTGTTTCAGGTGGAAAAGTTGATATACTAATCGTTAATGATAATTCTGCTTCTATGTCATTTGAGCAAAAGCGGTTAGCACCAAGATTCGCTGATTTTATCAAGCAGTTGGATGATCGATTTGTAGATTATAGACTTGCGATGACGACAACAGATATTGCGGATTCAAATAATGAGGCCAGGACGATAAATCAAAATGGAAGTTTACAGAATGGAAATCTTATTAGTTTTGGCTCAGGATACAAATATCTAACTCCTCAAATAACAGATAGGCAAACAAGATTTAATAATACAATAGTTAGACCTGAAACTTTGCAATGTGAAAAATTTATTGCAGACTGGATTAAACAGAATGGTTTAGGAAATACAGAGAGTAATGCTAGTTACTCGAGTCAGTATAAACAAAACTGTCCCTCTGGGGATGAGAGAGGGGTTTATGCGGCAAATATGACGATGAAAAATAATCCTGATTCTTTTCTTCGTAGTGATGCTCACCTTTCAATTATTTTTTTATCAGATGAAGATGAAAGAAGTGGTTTGTATAACCAATCTGGATATGAGTTGACTACATTAGATCAGCCTGCAGATTTAATTAAAAATATTAATGATAGTCTTGGATCAGGAAAATCCACCAGTATTCACTCGATTATTGTTAAAGACACTGCATGTTTAAATCAACAAAACAGCCAAATACTTGGAGATCCAGGAGTTAGTGCTTCTCAAGGTTTTGTTAGAGGTAGCATAGGCAATTTATATTTAACATTTTCTCAGTCAAAATGGGGAAAAGCTGTAGACATTTGTTCTAGTGATTATACATCACAATTAGGGCAGATCAGTGCAAGTATTATTGATCAAATTGATAAAATCCAATTGAAATGTGATAATCCAAAAGATTTACTTATTACGGTGTCTAGTAGTGATACAAATTTAAATTATACCGTCAGTGGTCGATCCATTGATTTTAATAAAAAATTACCTATTGGAACTAGTATAAAACTTAAATATTCTTGCAGCGGTATTTAATCTACCAGTCTTTGTCCCTAGAACGATCTCTTTAACTATCTTAGCTGTGAAAATTTATACAAATATCAAGTGATTATCAATTTTATGAATAAGATCGTTGCATAAATTAAATTGCCCGGAAATTCGTAGATTTCTATTTTTTAGACAAATTGCAATTCATCTTTTAAGAAAGATGAACAAAAACTTTTAATGAAAAGAAATTTATATTAATAATTTTTAAAATATGCTGAGTTTTTTTAAATTCAATATTTAAAGTAGATACTTATGCCAATTCTAATAAATAATTACCAAAAAAATTACGAAGATAATTTGGATTCTAACTAAGCGAGCCCGACGATGCCCTA
>JBMOJS010000083.1:0-10978 GCA_049315665.1 Pseudobdellovibrionaceae bacterium
TATTGTTAAACTTGGCAATAACTTGCGAAGGCCTGCCAGCTTTAGCATGTTCGGCTTCTCGCTGAATCATGCTTTTAAAACGCTGAAACATAGTGACCGGAGCAATCAGTAAATTTTGATAATTATTTTTTAAAGATCTACCAGTTAAGTAATGAAAAAATTCAACCACGTCCTGAGTGATCACTTCTTTAGCTGTGAAAAGTCCTAAATCGGTGTAGGTTTTACCCGTCCCCACATTGTAATTACCTGTGCCTATATGTGCATAGCAGTGCAAGCCTTCTTCCTCTTGCCTAACCACCAAGGACATTTTGGCGTGAGTTTTTAAACCAACCACCCCATAGACAACATGGACCCCCGCATTTTCTAAAGCTTGTGCTAAATAAATATTTCTTTCTTCATCAAAACGGGCTTTAAGCTCAACCAAACAAACAACTTGTTTGCCAGCTTCTGCAGCGCGAATCAAGGAACGTATAAAAGGGCTGTTGTCCCCCGTACGATAAAGGGTCATTTTAATGGCTAAAACTTTGGGGTCTTCAGAAGCTACGCGAATAAAATTTTCAACGGTTGCCGAAAAACTTTCATAAGGGTGGTGCGTCAGTTGGTCTGCAGCTTTGATATGATTGAATAGCTGTTGGTCCTCTATAAACGCAGGGGGCACCACGGGATTATGCAGCTGAAAACGAAGATCTGGAATATTTAAATCAGCTATCATATCCAATTCAGTAAAATCCAAAGAACCGGGATGTTCGTAGAGATCTTCCTCACTCAACTCAAGTTCATCCATTAAAAATTTCAGCATCCAAGGATCGGGATGGGGGCCATGTTCAAGCCGCACAACTTCTGCAAATCTTCTTTGTCGAAGCTCTTCTTCGATCATTTCTAATAAATCTTCAGTGTCTTCTTCATCGCGGTCCGAGTCTGCATTTCTAGTCAGACGAAAAGGCATCACTTTTAAAACTTGCATGTCTGAAAATAGATCCGACAGATTTTCACGAATCAAATCCAACAATCTCAAATAACGAGATCCCGGCTTATCAGACTCTAGCAAAATCCACTGGGGCAAAACTTTTGGAATCTTAACTCGCGCAAAAAGTTTTTCTTCAGCATGAGGGTGCTTCAATGTCACCCCCAATGATGTTGATAAATTAGAGATAAAGGGAAAGGGATGGCCAGGGTCAACAGATAAGGGAGTTAAAACCGGAAACACATTCTTTAAGTAGTATTTTTTGACGTGAGTTTTTTCAGAAGCAGTTAAGTCTTTCCACTTTAAAAGAAAAATATTATTTTTGGCCAGAAGGGGTTTCAGTTTTAAAAAACAACGCGATTGTTCTATCAACATAGGTAGAACAAACTTTCTAATATCTTGCAGTTGTTGCACCGGAGTTTTTCCGTCCGAAGACTTGGTCGAAACCCCATAGGCCACTTGGCGCTTAAGACCACCAACCCTTTTCATAAAAAATTCATCTAAGTTGGAAGAGCAAATACTTAAAAACCGCACTCGTTCTAGCAATGGATTATCTGCATCTTGAGCTTCATGCAAAACCCGCAGGTTAAAGTTTAACCAGCCAATTTCACGACTAGAAAACTCTTTCTCAGAAGAAAGGGGGTGTTCTTGAATATGACGCTTCTTTCGTGGTTTTGAACTTTTTTTAATTGTGGTTTTATTTTTGGCTAGGCCTTTTGTACTCATCGCTGCATTTGACCCTAGAATCGTAAAATTGTCCACGGATGCAAGGCGGCAATTACTGCCTTTGTCATTGGACTTTAGTTAAAATTTACTTTACCTGTTCCATCAGTGAGTCAAGAACGTCGCATTCTACATAACATATACCCAAAGATTTTTCGTGGTCATAGCAACAGCGTTGTCCCTATCGGTGATGACGGTTTTGTTTTTACACCACCCCAAGGGCATTCATTGATCAGCACTCAAGATATGTTGATGGAAAATATTCACTTTGATATGGTCCATTTTTCAGCAGCAGACATAGGCTATAAGGCCCTATCCGTAAATATCAGTGATATCGTGGCTATGGGCGGAGCCCCTTTGTGGGCACAGGTGTCATTGGCAGTGCCCCAAGCTGATGAAGCTTGGATCGGTTCATTTTATGAGTCTATGGCGCGACTGGCCGACCAAGTGGGCCTTGAAATTGTTGGTGGAGACCTGATTCGCTCTACTGGACCCGTGGTGATTGATATCAATATCATTGGTTCAACAAAAAATCCTTTAAGAAAATTTCAATGGCAACCCGGGGACTGTATTGCCGTATCTGGCCCTTTGGGAGATGCCGCTGCAGGTTTAGAGATTATGCAAAAAAAGAAATCTTGGACAGAATCAGAGACCTTTTTGGCGAATAAACAGCGTCGCCCAAAAGCAAGAACAGATCTTCTGCCTTTTTTACAAAAACCAGATTTGATTTGCCACTGCTTAACAGATATTAGCGACAGTCTGGCTCAAGAGTTAGAATCCATCTGTGAGAAAACCCAGATGGGAGCAAAGCTAAATGCAATAGACTTTAGAAGCTCTCCATTTTTATCCCAGTGGTGTGCAGAAAATAATAAAAAAGTAGAAGATTATTTTTTATACGGTGGTGAAAATTACGAACTGCTAGCCGCCTTCCCCGCACAGCAAAAACAGCAATGGCTAGACCTTGGTTGGGCTATCATAGGCCAGGTCAGCCCGTCCCATTCCATGACTTACATAGATCTTGCTGGCCAGCCATGTGATATCTCGTCTCATCAACACAGCTGGAGCCATTGGAACAGCTGATTTTTTAAAAGCATCAGCGCTATACAGTCAACTGGCCAAATGACCGATGTAAGACTTATGAATGCACAAAATCTGGCTAAATATCATGCCCGTGCCCCAAGATATATTTTAAATACCAATGACGAAGCTTTGATTCGCGTGGCTGGTCCCTACCAGTTGCCTTGGGAAGAGGGCACCGAAATAAAAGACATTTCGTTGACTGGTTTATCCTTTATGGCTCCTTCTGATTTATGTCCCATTTTGGGAGAAGTCATAAAAATCCAGTTTATCCCACCGGGGGCCCAACAACTGGCTTGTTACGGTATTGTTACACGCTTGCAAGATCACCAAAATCAACAAAGCACCGTGGCTGTTCACTTTCACAAAATGGATATGAACCAACGAATTTTACTAGCCCAAGGTCTGTCACGTAAATATCAAGAAAACACCCAAAGAAGAAAGTTAGAAAAAGCTCTTTATGAACCCGTCGAAGGTTTGGATTTAAAAAAAATTAAGCCCAAGTCGATATTTTTATTTTTCTTCGCTTTGATATTATGGACTGTTGTGTTGTTTTTTTATTTAAGATGGCAAGGTCATAACGGTTCTTTTTGACAGCGCAAAGGCAGGCTCTCTTCGCTCAGCTTGCTTTCTGTCTCTGCGCCGACCACATGCACATACTGAGAATTGGTTTTTGCAGAATCTGCTATGGGCTGACCCAATGTCAAAATAATACGGTCTCCTGTTTTAGCTAAACCGTAGTTGACTAAAAACTGATCCACTTGATTTAGAATATCTTCCATACTTTTATAGGGCTGGATCGCAAAGGTTTGAATGCCCCAAATCAACTCTAAACTATTTAAAACTTCCAACTGATTGGTTACAGCAATAATCCGAGCTTTGGGTCTAAAGCTAGATATAATTTGTGCAGTTTTACCGGTAGTGGTTAAACAAACAATGGCCGTGGCATTCAGCTTCATCGCACTTAAACTACTGCTGGCAGCAATAGCCGCCGGAACACTTAAAAACTCATTTTGCAAAGAGATCTTATAGTACTCCTCTTCATTTTTTTCCACTTCAGATATTATTTCATGCATCGTTTTAATACAGCGAAAGGGATACTTGCCACTGGCCGATTCTGCCGAAAGCATCAAGGCATCTGAACCATCGATAACCGCATTGGCAACGTCAGTGATTTCAGCCCTAGTGGGTCTTGGATTTTCTACCATACTGTCTAACATCTGAGTCGCTGTGATCACAGGCTTTCCTAATTGATTGCACAAACGAATGATTTTTTTTTGAAACCCTGGCAAACGGCTTTGCCCAACTTCTACAGCCAAATCACCACGAGCCACCATAACGGCATCACTCAAACGACAGATTTCTTCTAAATTGTCTAAGGCTTCAAGCATTTCAATTTTAGCCACGATTTTTGCCGAGGACCCTTTTTTTTCAATCAAATCTCTTAAGGTCCGTATATCTTTTCCACGCCGCACAAAACTTAAAGCCACATAGTCTACTTGATTAATAAGTCCAAATTCCAAATCAGCCAGATCTTTTTCAGTCAAGCATTCTACCGGCAAACTAACATTGGGTAAGTTCATACCTTTTCGGTTTTTAAGTACGCCACCATAAATCACTTCGGCTTCTACTTCTTCAGACCCAACACTTAAAACTTTTAGCTCTAGCAAACCATCATCCAATAAAATAGCTGTGCCGGGTTTACAGACCATGGGCAATTCTTTAAAATCGGAAGGTATTAGTTTACCATCACCGACAACATCGCGAATGGTCAACGTGACTATGTCACCGCTCTTTATTTCTATAAAACCATTTAAAAATTTTCCTACACGAATTTTGGGTCCCTGCAAATCTTGCAGTAAAGTGACAGGAGCTTTTAATTTATTGGATAGTGCTCTGATAGATTGGATAACCTGCAAATGATCTTGATGGCTGCCATGTGAAAAATTCAACCGGGCTACATTCATACCGGCACGAATACATTTTTCCAATGCTTCCTCTGTTTGAGTGGCTGGCCCTATAGTAGCGACAATTTTAGATCGACGATCTGCAAGCATAAGTTACACTTTCTTACTATTGCTGGCTGCACTCATTTGACTCATTTTGGTTGATAGGCCTTTCAACTCTTCCTGATGAACCTTTAAAGTACGATCTTTTTCTTCATCATGAACTTGATTTAGCTGGGCCATGCGCGCTTCATATTTCATCTCAATAGCTTCTTTTTCCATCTTCTGCCCACGCTCTCGATCTTGCCAACGCTGAGCATAGGTTTCTTCTAAGCGCCGTAAATCTTTTTTATGTGCATCCTGCATCTTTGTCATTCTATCTTCGTACTGCATGACTGTTCTATCCAATTTATTTGAAAAGCTAACTTCTAGATTACGAAATCGTTCAGCCATCTGATTGGTATTTTTTGCCTGCTCCATCATTTGATTGTAGCGTTGATCGTTCATTTTTCCTGTGTAGCTGTCCCGCATCAAATCTAAATTATCCGCATAGTATTTTTTGTTTTGTTCACCAATATGATTGGTTTCATTCATAATCTTTGCAACCCGTGAAGAAGTTGTATTTTTAATATAGGACAGCTCATCCTTATGCCGCTGATCAGTGGTGGTTCGTTCTTGGCGGTAACTTTGATTCAGGTTATTGATTTTCTCACGATTGTCTCTGTTCAAACTATTGACCAGGGCATTGGACTTTCCAATGACTTTTTCAACTTTCTGTTTATTATTATCGCTCATCATATCAATAATTTCTTGCTTTTCACGTTCTAAAATATCAATTCGCTCTTGATAACTATCAGCAAGGTTTTTCTTTTCTACGTTGCGTAGTCTTTGATTATTATAAACTTCATTGTTCAATCGGTTCTTCAATCTAGCGATTTCATTACTTTTAGAACGAACTTGAGTATTTAAACGATCATCAATTTGGCTTTTAAACTGTTCGTTGGCCACATCAAGATCATTGGTTTTTTTTTCTAATGCTCCTAAATAACGTTTTTGTAAATCTTTACGTTCTCGATTTAACACCTCAGACCTGGCTTCTGAATTATAAGCATTTTCTTCTAAATTATTTTCATACATAGATTTAAGTTTTGAATTCCATCCTTCATTATTGCTTTTTCGGGCACGCTCTTCGTCTAGCAATTTGCTTTTGTAATAATCACGCAATTCTGCTTTATCTCTTTCTTTTTGACCTATAACTGATCTGTGACCTTCAGTTAAAATCTTTTTTTCATTTTCATGGGTTTGACTCATTTTATCACGAATTTCAGTAGCTTTTTGTTGAACTTCATCTTGCTTTTTATCTAAATTCGTTTTATAAACATTTTCTGCTGAATTGTAGTTTTTTTGCATTTTATCCAGCAAGCGCTGACGTTGATTATCGGCAGCTTCTTTTTCATGAGCGATAGCACCTTCATAAGAATCTTTTTGTGCTACTCTAGCTCTTTGTGCATCATCTAATTTTTTCTTTACCGAATCACGGTTTAAAGTTTGCAATTCTTCAATATCATTTTGATGTTTTTGTTCTCTTTCAGACAACAATCTTTGATTTCTTTTTTCAACTGTCTCTAGTCGATCATCGAATTGATTTTTTGCTTCTTCCAATTCTTTGGCATGTTTTTTATTAATGCTCTCAACCAATCTATTTTTTTTTCGTTGCGCCTCGGCTTCTCTAGACTCGTATTCTTCTTGGCGTCTTTTAAGCGCATCTGAACGCTCTGCTGATGAAGAAATCGATGACATATCTAGCCTCCTCCTGAGACCTTATTAAGAATGACCTTAATAAATGAGCTCCATTTTTATGCTATCATATTAATTGCATAAAATAGACGTTACAGATTTAATAAATATTTTTTAGACTTTTATCATACGTACCAAGGTCATGCTTCTTGGCCTTATTTTGAAAATATTTTTTCATACCTTTGTGCTTTTATTTTTTTTCTAAGAGTATTCTTCTTATTTAGACTTTCTAGCATCATCGTTCTTTCATAATCCTCTGATGCAATTAGACGTTCCGCATTTTCTTGATATACGTCTGCAGCAGTTTCAGACTCTTTATTGTCTAATCTTTGCACCATGCCCCATAGATTTTTGTTTTCCCTAGATATTGGTCCTACCCAGCTAAAAAATTGAGCTGGTAAATCTACATCCGACCTATCCAATAAATTTAAAACAATATTTTTTTTAGAAAAGTTTTGAATATATATTTTATGAGAAAAACTAAACATTGATCCAGACTCATACATTAGTAGACTGCTGTTTGCACCTAAATTTGTATCAAAGTAGGGATGGTGTATTTTTGTTTTAGTGAATGTTTCAATTTTAATCTGGCCAGCAATAAAGCTGACATGGTTTGAATTTTCAATTTTTACTAAAGAGTATGGACTTAGTTGCAATACAAAATTTTTATTTTTGATTGTCTTCGAAGTTGCTGTAGATGAAACAAGGCAAGTCTGTGTGTTGATTTTTTGACAATAAGAATCTAAATCTTCAGCTTTAAGCCTTACTTCTACTATAAAACACAATATAAATATAAATGAACGCAGTAAAAGCATCACTTCACCTTCATATTATTTAAGCGAAAGTTTGCCTGTTTATATAAAAATGGTATGGATGAGAAATTATCTTTAACTAAGCCATAAATAACAGCCGCTTCTTGGTACTGATAGTTTTTTTCACTGATTTCACCTAAACGCATCAGTGCCCAGCCGGACAATTCATGTTCTGGAAAAAGATCCACCATAAACTCAATATCTGTCGTGGCTTTTTTATACTCTTTTTTTAAAAAAGACATTTCTACAATATAAAAATAAGCGTGTACCTTATAAGGAGACAATGGATAGTCTTCATTCAACTTAATGAATAATTTTGTCGCGCTGGCATAGTCTTTTTCTGCAAAAGCAGACTTACCTCTTTGAAAAAGAATTTCAGAAGTATCAATAGCATTTATTGATGCTGGTGCTCTTAGAACTTGTGAAAATGTTTTTGACCAATCATTTTTAGCAATAACTTTTGCACTTTGCGGAAGAAGAACCGCTACATTTTGTTGAAAATCCAAAGTTTGATAACTTATTAGTGTATTTTTTAATTTTTCATTTTCAACTTGTGATTTAAGCGCTGCAATTTCATCTTTAAAAATGGCATCAGAGTTAAAGTATGAATTGAATTGATTATATGCGTACAGCACGCCTACCGTTATGCATAAACAAAAAATAACAAAAATTGACTGTGACTGCCGCATACAATTCTTATCGGCATAGAATCTGTTGATCTTGATTCAAGTAAAAAAACTAGACCAATATCTAGTTAAGAATTTCTGGGCTGTATTTTTTAAGCTGTGGTTGAATTTTAGATCTGTCACCATAAATAAGCACTTTGAACTTATCAGGATCAAGAATCTTTCGAAGGGTGGCGTTAATTTGATTCAAACTAACCTTTTTCAACTCGGAATCAAAGTTTTTCAAATAATCATAAGAAATGCCATAATAATCCAAAATCATCAGATTAAAGGCAAAGGAATCCACAGTTTCAATAGTTCTAGGAAACTGTCCTAAGGCTTGTTTTTTAGCTGATTCAAGTTCAGACTCTGTAAGACCACTTTTTACAAACTCTCGGACTATATCCAGTGTTGTATCAATAACCTGTGCCGTGCTTTGATTTTTTGTAAAGGTCGAGATTTCAAAGGATCCTTTTTGCTGAAAAGATGCAAACGAAGAACTGATCGAATAGGTTAAGCCCAGTTTATACCTTATCGTTTGATTCAAGCGACTCAGGAAATCTCCACCCAAGGCCGAATTGATCAGTCGCAGTTGTAAATATTCAGTATCGGTTCTTCTAAGCCCTGGCTGCATAAAACGCAGTTGCACCTGGTTTAGACCTGACTTATGAATAAAACGAAATTCTGTTTTACTAAGAGGGCTGATTTCTGCAGGCAAATTTACTTTCGTTGGTCTTGATACCCAACTTGAAAAATTTTCTGCCACTTTTCTTTTAAAATCTTCATCAAAATTTCCTGCGACTGCAAGAATCGCATTATTAGGTCTATAATGATTTAAGTAATATTGAATAATTTGTTTTTTATTAATATTGGCCAAAGACTTTTTACTTCCCTCACCGTCCCTGCCGTAAGGATGAGCTAGAAATAAATACTCACTGGCCATTTGGTCTGCAAAACTGGCGGGATCATCTTTTTTCTGCTCTAGGCTGGCTAAAACTAGTTTTTTTAAACGTCGTATTTCTGTATCTTCAAATTTTGGATTTCTGATAATATCACTAAATAACTGCAAAAGTAGATCTTGAGATGGTGTCAAAGCATCCATAGAAAAAACAGTAAAGTCATTCCCAGCTTGAGCGTTAAAACTTGCACCCAAGTCAGCCGTTTGATCAGCTAAATCCCCAGCTGTTTTTGTTGAAGTCCCTTTATCTAAAAGATGAGCCGTCAAAAAGTTAATGCCAGAAAGATTATTTTCTTCGTAAATTTGCCCTGTTTTAAGAAGTAAATTTAAACTTAAGCGAGGTAAACTTTTATCGCTTATAAAGTAAATTTTTAAGCCATTATTTAAAATAACCTGGGTGAATGATCTTAAAGAGGCCGACGAGGCCGTTTTGTATTCCACAACAGGTTTTTTATCTACAAGTGGTATTTTTTTCGATTGGCATCCACAGAATAAAATCAGTGATAAAGCCATTGAAGTTTTGTAATTTTTTAAAAGATAATACATATAAATCCTAGCAAAAAGCAGGTTATTTTTCAGGCTCTAAAATAGCTAAAGTTCTTTGTTCAGGCTTTAAATACTTTTGCGCTACCAGTAAAATATTTTCTACGGTGACTTGTTGGTATTTATTTAAATCAGAATATAAATTTTCATAATTGCCTGTTAAGATTTCATTCACAGCCAGCGATCGGGCCTTGCCATCCATGCTTGTTAAGGCGCTGACAGTAGACTTTAAAACAGCTATTTTTGCTCTATCTAATTCTTTTTCACTGATTTTTAAAGTGCGCAGTTTCCATAGTTCGTGATAAATAAAATCGGCAACCTTATTGACATCACTTTCTGGTTTTAGCTGGGCTGTTAAAGAAAAAACTCCAGCCTCTTTAAGGGAGGAGTGTGAGCCGATCACTGCCGAAGCCCACTGTTTTTCATAAACTAGTTTTTTATACAAACGACTGGAAGGGCCTCCTGTTAAAACATGAGAAAGCAAATCTAAAGCATAGGTGTCTTGATGTGAAACTGGGACTGTTCGGTAAGCCACTAATAAAGATGGCGTCGTTATCTTGGCTTTGATTTTAACTTCACGAGCTTGAGTTTGCGCTACTCCTTTCACCGCTTTATTTTCTGGCAATGGTCTTTGTGGTAAAGCTCCATAGTACTTTTTAATCCAACCCAAAGTTCGATCCGTGTCAAAATCACCGACTAAAACTAATACGGCATTATTAGGACCATAAAATGTGTTGTAGTAAGATTTTAGTTTTTCAATACTGTAGTTTTGGATATCTTGAACTGTACCTATAATAGGCCATCGATAAGCCAAGCCGCGAAACAGTGTCGCCATCACAGCCTCTAACAACTGGGCATGAGGGTTGTTTTCTAGACGCCAACGTCTTTCTTCTTTAACAACTTCCCTTTCTGTCGCTAAATCTTCAGATTTTAGCTGCAAAAGGCTCATACGATCCACTTCAATATCCATCATCAATTCTAATTTTGAGCTGGGTAAAGACTGATAGAATCCAGTGTAATCGTATGTTGTAAATGCATTGTTCAGCATTCCGTTTTCATGCAACACTTGATCAAATTGTGCGCCAGAATATTTTTGCGCACCTTTGAACATCATATGCTCTAACATATGCGACAGGCCGGTACTTCCCTCATTTTCATTGCGAGAGCCCACTTTATACCATGTGTGATAACTGACCATGGGAGAAGAGCGATCTTCGCTCAGTAAAACAACCAAACCATTGGGTAGTACTTCTTTTCGCACTAAAAAGTTAATATTTAACTGCTGGCCAGTAGATGGTGTCTTAGATTCTAAGGCAAAACAAAGTGGGGATAAAAAAATCCATGCACATAAAAATCCTGTTTTTTTCATAAACGAAGGTTAACATTTGGATATTTATTGCACAACAAAATCAGAAAAATAGACATTTTTGACTACACCCTGATCCAGAATGGTATTTATTTCTTTGGCGATTTTATCTTTTAAAAACAGCTTT
>JBMOJS010000339.1:0-2454 GCA_049315665.1 Pseudobdellovibrionaceae bacterium
TTATTTGCTGATCAACTTAAAGGTGTTAAAACCGACGGTAAAAATTAGTTTTTTGGAATAATAAGGATCTTTTAAAGATTCTTAGATAGATCTATAAAAATTTAAAATATGTAAAAGGGGCTGATTGAAAGATCAGCCCCTTTTTTTATTCATTGCCGGGGCTTTTCTTGACATTGCCTGTGGCTAGCAGGACCCTTAAACTGATAAAAAGGGGTCATGAAAATGCAAAATCGATTTTGGAAAAGGGCTTTGATTGTTCTGGCAGTGATTGTTGGTTTGGGATTTGTTTTTAGATGGTTTGGTGGACCCTTTTCATCCGAGAAAAAAGTCGTGGCGGCCAATACGATTTTGCAATTGGACTTAGAGGGCGTGATTCTGAATGGTAAAAAATTTCTTAAAAATTTAGACAAATACAAAGACAATTCTAGAGTGAAAGCGATTTTAGTAAAAATCAATTCACCCGGTGGCGCGGTTGGTCCATCGCAGGAAATTTATTTAGAATTAAAAAGAGTGCGTGAAGAGCTTAAAAAGCCCATTGTTTGTGTCTCTTCAGGAATGATTGCCAGTGGGGCCTATTATGCAGCAGCGGCCTGTGATAAAATCGTGGTGGCTCCGGGAGCATTGGTGGGATCTATTGGTGTTATTATGGAGTTCGCTAATTTAGAAAAACTTTATGATTGGGCCAAAGTTTCTAGGTATTCTATCACCTCGGGCAAATTTAAAGATTCAGGGGCTGAATATCGCAGTATGCGTGATGATGAAAAACAACTTTTTCAAGATTTAATCACTGAAGTGTATGGGCAGTTTAAAGACACAGTGATGAAATCCCGCAACTTGAGCGAAGAAGTGATGCAAAACTATGCCGATGGACGAGTTTTTACAGGTGCACAGGCGGTGAAGTTGGGTTTTGCGGATAAAGAAGGTATTTTTAGTGACGCTGTGAAGTTGACTGCTGAACTGGCTAACTTGGGTGATAATTATGAAATCTTTGAAGTGCCTAAAAAGAAAATGAGCATTTTTGATTTTGGTGAGTCTGATGTTGAGGACCCCATCAATTCTGTGAAAACATGGACCCGTCAATTGTTAAGGGCTCAATACTTAAATCAGCCCATGTATTTGATGCCAGGTTTTTATGAAAAAGAAGACTAAAAAAAGTTTAAAGACCACAAAAAAAAATAAATCGTCGATGGATAAAAATATTTTTTTATCCGTCTTGGGCGAGACATGGCCTTTGGATCGGGATGTATTTTTTCGCCCAGAACGTTTGAAGTATGTGCGCAAGCTTTTGCCCATACAGTCTTGTGTATTTTGCAAGGCCTCGACAGAAAAAGCCTGCGCTGAAACTTTATGTGTGTACAAAACAAAATTTAGTATGATCGTGATAAATAAATTTCCCTACAACAGTGGGCATATTTTAATTTTACCCCGTCGTCATTGTGGAGATCTATTGAATTTGACTGAAGATGAGTACAGCGATTTACATTCAACTTTACGTAAAGCCATGCAGGCCATCAAAGATTTATATCAGCCCAATGGAATCAATATGGGGCTTAATCAAGGCTCGGCCGCGGGGGCGGGAATTCCCGATCATTTGCATTATCATTTGATTCCAAGATGGTCCGGGGATGTTAACTTTTTTCCATTGATTGCTGACACCAAAGTTCTGGTTGAAAATTTAGAATACACTTACGAACGGCTAAAAAAATATTTTGCAAAACTTTCTTCGGAGTCCCTATGAATGGTTCTTATGCGGCATTAGTACCTTTTACTCCCATGGTTAAAAAATTAGTGATTATCACGACAGCAATCTGGTTTTTAATACAAGTGGTGTTGGAGGGATTTTTAAAAATTCCGTTCACGGCTTACTTAGCCCTATTCCCAGGGCAAGTGATTTTGGATTTTCATATATGGCAATTGTTCAGTTATATATTTTTGCATTCTATGCAGGTCTTTCATATTTTATTCAATATGTTGATGCTGTGGTTTTTTGGCGCCGAGCTAGAGCTGCGTTGGGGAAGTCGTTACTTTTTATTTTATTATTTATTTTCTGGGGTTGGGGCTGCGATTATTTATTGTTTGGGGGTTTGGCTTTATGCCTTAACCACGGGGGCACAGACGCCATTATTGGTGCCAGTGGTGGGGGCTTCAGGGGCTATATTTGGTCTTATGCTGGCCCACGGTATTTTATTTTCTGAAAGAATAGTTTCTTTTATGATGCTGTTTCCGATGAAAACAAAATATTTTGTAGCTTTGATGGCTTTGATTCAAATGGCCTCTTTGGTGACCAACAGCGTGGCTGGCGGTGAGGTGGCTTACTTGGCCCATTTGGGGGGCTTTGCTTCAGGATATTTGGCTTTATGGCTAAAGAAGCGCTGGCCAACAGGGCTATGGAAAAAGAAAGTGGTCCATCGCAAAAGAAACTTGCGCTTGGTGCCCAATGAGGATGAATCTAGT
>JBMOJS010000340.1:0-2449 GCA_049315665.1 Pseudobdellovibrionaceae bacterium
TATTCAGATATTTACCGGCTTGTCTACAGCTTTATCCACAGAATCTGTGAATAAGATGCTGTTTAAAAATTCTCCTTCAGGAAAAAAGTATCATCAAAACATGTGTTTATGAAAGTTATATTAATTAAGTCCGATTTGTGTCTGAAAAGTGCAGAAAGTTATTCACAATTTTTGATCTTGGTTTTTAGAAGATTTGCAAGTATTTTGCAGGGAAATTTCAAAAACGAACTTTATTCAGATATTTACCGGCTTGTCTACAGCTTTATCCACAGAATCTGTGAATAAGTTCCTGTTCAAAAATTTTTCTATAGCAAGAAAACATCATAGAAACAATGTGTTGAAAAATATATGTTAATTAAGTCCGATTTGTGTTTGAAAAGCACAGAAAGTTACCCACAAATTTGGATCTTGGTTTTTAGAACATTTGCAAGTGTTTTGGTGGGAAAATAAAAACCTCGATATATTCATACAGTTGCTTTAGTATCTAAAAAAAATCTATGAATAATTGATTGCCTAGATTTTTTTATGTATCTTTTGTGAACAGCCGTAGTATCATTATTTACTTTCGTAATGAAACTATAATTTGATGGGGGGTTATATATGCTTTCTGTTACTGAAATACAGTTGCAATTGCAGGAGATCGAGCAATTCCACTTTGGTTTTGAACAGTACCTCAAAAGTCCAGAATTATACCCGGGGTATTTTACGGAAATGATAGAAAAGTTTTTAATTTATAAACAAAGCGATGATATGCAAATTTTAGAAGCAATCTTTATTTTTGAGGAGTTTGTACGCGAAAATATTCATAAGGTCATCGATGGAGACGGGTTATTTTTATATTTTCAGTATTTTGAGACAAAATATCCATCACATATTCCCACTATGAAAATTTCTCAGGATGCACTTGATATTTTAAAGTTATCTGTACTTCGAAAGTCACAATTTGCAATGATGCAATTGGCCTATTATATTTTGCAAGGCGACGTATTTAAGCCAGAATATCATTGGATTGCTTGGGCTTTGCAATATTTAAAGCAAGGAGCCAAGGGAATTATCCATGCTCAAAGTACACAGTTGTTAGAGGGTATTGTCGAGATTCAGGATCAAGTCTTAGAAGGGCAGTTATTGCGGCAAGTGGATTATCTTAAACTAAGGCCCTGGGCGCATACTATGTTCAAAAAACAGCTTGAGTCTGAAAGTCAATTTAAATTGAAGATGACTTTAACCATTCCTATACCTAGTATCTATCCTGGTTTATCGACAATAGAAGAGGAGCTTGTCAATGAAGCCGCTTACCAATTTTAGTTGGCAAGTGCTTCACCGAGTAATGTGAGAGTCCCTGGCTGTAATGATTTCACCCATTGAGGATTGGATTCATTTGGTAATAAGACAATGACAGTTGAACCCAGTTTGAAATATCCTACTTCCTCACCTTTTTTGAGTTCAATCGGTTTTTCCCATTGGGTGGTTGTTGGTTTTTTCGGTCTTGTCAGATCACCTTGCCAAGCAGTTCCTATACAGCCAACGATAGTGGCACCAACCATCACCATGACCATTGGTCCCTCTGATGTTTCAAAATGGAGCACTAAACGCTCATTTTCAGTAAAAATATCCGGGATGTTTTCAGTGGTGAAAGGCTGAACAGAGTATAGTTTTCCAGGAATATGAATTTGTTTAACCAATTTCCCATCCACAGGCATATGAATACGATGATAGTCTTTAGGGGATAAATAGATAGTGACAAATGAGCCATTGTAATAGGGCTTACAGTCTTGTGCACTACCTTTGAGCAAACCTTCTATCGAATAGTAAATGCCTTTGGCTTGTAATAGTCGGTCTTGATGAATAGGGCCTGCTTCGCTAATGGCGCCATCTGCGGGACATACAAAACGACTTGTGGAAATGCTTCTAACTGAGGGATCAAGTTTTCGGGTAAAAAAATCATTAAAGCAGGAATATCTTAGTGGATTTTTCTCTAAAGCCTCCTGCATATTGACAGCATGTTTTTTCAAAAAATCAGAAATCAGAAAATTTTTAAGCCAAACAACTTTTGAGTTAGCAAGGATATGAGCTATCCAGGTTAAGAATTTTTTCGGCAGTAAATGGTGATAATATAGCTTCAAAGTTTTTTTCATAATCAATTTATCATTAAATCTAATCATACATAATAACAAATTAGGATGAATTTCCCAATAGTTTTGCTAAATTCTTCTTACCGGGGCGCGCGCAAATGCGGATTTTCTATTGGCAGAGGCGCTAATTTCAGTTAGTATCCTTTCAGGAAATAAAGCAAGACCAACAAGGAAGGAACAAGTGCGCGCACGTTTTGATTCAAAAACGTTTGTCGGATTACATTTTATCGCACCATATTATTATATGGTCGGTGTTGAATCCGATGACACACACAGTCTGGCTATTTGCTTTCATCAAAAACTTCATCACCATCAGT
>JBMOJS010000341.1:0-2429 GCA_049315665.1 Pseudobdellovibrionaceae bacterium
TGCATCACCCACTTTGGTGCCGGTTTTAATACCCAAAGCTTTGGCTGGATAACTGGCCGCAATCACCGACGTCGAGTCGGTAAGCATAGGCACCACGGCCAATGCTTTGTTGCGATAGGCGGGGTGGGCTTGCTGTTCGCAAGAGGCAAAAAAAGAATTTAAATCTAAATAAAGAAACATAAATAGTGCCTCTGTTTTTTTATTGTCCTTACATCTAATATCGGGCGGGGCCGATCAGTGAGCCAGACGAATTAAACCGCAGTAAAGCCCCTCAATGCGAAAATCATGATGGTCTTTGACGATGATGGGCTGATATTTAGGATTGGCTGAATGCAGTTCGATCCATTTTGATTTGCGATAAAAAGTTTTAATGGTGGCCCCATCTTCAACAAAAGCCACAACAATTTGTCCATTAATGGCGGTGGCTGATTTTTTAGCAATTATAAAATCACCGTCCAAAATGCCTTCTTCGATCATGGAGTCCCCGGCGATTTGCAAAGCAAGCAGATCCTCAGAGCCTTTGTGCATTTGCGGAGGAATAGTTAGAAACTCATTGTGTTTATAGCTTTCAAGGGGCCTGCCAGCCGCGACTTTGCCTAACAGCGGGACTGACCATGATTCTTTGCTTTCATAGATCGTCGACTCAGATTTAAAGCTAGACTGTGAATTTTTTAAATCCAGATTTTTTTGTTGCGGCAAAACTTGCAGGCTGTTCCAGCGACCAGCTTGGCGTTGTAAATGTCCCTTTTTTTCTAGGGCTACAATATAGTCTTGCACGGTTCCGACGGCTTTAAATCCAAAATGCTTTTGAATATCGGCATAAGTGGGGGGGGACCCCCACTTATGGGTAAAGCCTTCAATAAAGTCCAAAACTTTTTTTTGTTTCGCGGTGGGAGGGGCGATGTCTAATAAAAGTTTCATAAATTATGAATACCATAATTTTTCCATATATTGCAAGCAGAATTTTATAGGGCTAGGTTGGATCTTTATAACGACTGAAATGGCCTTCAAGATCAAAAGTCAGCTAAAAATTCTTTGCTAAAGAGCAATGAAGTAAGGCCGTAGCATTTTTCGCTTTTAAGCTTCGTTTTCTTGAATATTCCTTAATATGGTATAGACTGAATATACATCTATACCATATTAAGGAATATTATGATATCGAAATCCTTTTTAAAACGAATAGACGAAAAACTTGAACTCCTCCAAGCCAGACGCCCCTTGTCCGCCCAGTTAGTCCGAAAACTCAAAGAACAGTTTTCATTGGATTTGACCTATAACTCAAATGCTATCGAGGGTAACAAATTAACTCTTAAAGAAACCCATCTTGTTATTAACGATGGAATGACTGTAAAAGGTAAATCATTAAAGGACCACTTAGAAGCAAAAAATCACAACGAAGCTGTTCATTTTTTATATGAGTTAGTTGAACACGATAAAAAGCATACGGTGAGTGAGCAGTTAATTCGATCACTCCAGCATTTGATAATTAAAGAAATTGAAGATAGCGATGCGGGTCGATATCGCCAAGGCAGTGTAAGGATAACTGGCTCAAGTCATAAGCCTCCCGATGCTTTTAAAATACCAAAGCTGATGGAAGATTTAACTGCTTGGATTAAAAAAAATACTAAGAAATTGCATCCTGTCCAACTTGCGGCCTTAGCGCACCATAAGCTAGTCAATATTCACCCATTTACTGATGGCAATGGTCGAACCGCCCGTTTATTTATGAATCTAATTCTAATGCAGAAGGGGTATCCGATGGTTGTTATATTAAAAAATGATCGCCAAAAATATTATAGGGCGCTTGAAAAAGCGGATAAAGGAAATACAGATGATATCGAAAAATTTATTGCCCAAGCTGTTGAAAGATCTATGAGCATTTATCTAAAAGCCATCGAGGTTACTTCAAATAAAAAAGATCAACTTATGCCCCTGTCTGCGCTTTCAAAACAAGTGTCATTTTCTAGTAAATATCTGAATCTACTTGTTCGCTCAGGTAAGCTTGAGGCCCATAAAGAAGGACGAGTTTGGTTGTCCAGCAAAAAAGCTCTGGATGAGTATCTTGAAAATCGCCAGCGCAAGCGAACTCAAAATGAAAAGAAAAAGTCATGAACCAAGACTGCAAAAATCTAGGTTCTGAAAAAGAAGATTGGTGCCCCGGGCCAGAATCGAACTGGCACGCCCGTTTAACCGAAGCCCAGGATTTTAAGTCCTGTGCGTCTACCAATTTCGCCACCGGGGCACGTGTTTGAATTTTTTGAGTTGAGCACTGTTTCGTCCGCTTGACAACTCGTGACACCTGTCTTCAGATCTTTCTCGATGAAAATAATTGAAAAACCACAAAATTTGGCGGCTGCATTTGCTGCAATGATAGGCAAACGTGGACTTTTGCTGGCTTTGACCTTGGGTCTGTTCTTTTTTTTCGATCA
>JBMOJS010000084.1:0-10818 GCA_049315665.1 Pseudobdellovibrionaceae bacterium
GGCCCTTATTAAAGCAGCACTTGCTTCTATTTCAAAAACAGGGGAAGTGCAATTTTCACTCAGGGAGCTGGCAGAAAGCGTTGGCGTTTCTCATCCAGCAGCCTACAGACACTTTAGCTCTAAGCGCGAAATTCTATTTGAAATCGCAAAAGATGGCTTCTTGAGATTAGGCTTAGAGTTTGAAAAAATTCTTGCAAAAAATCCTGAGGATATTGTTAGCCTTGGTGTAAAATATGTCCATTTCGCAATTAATAATCCAGATCATTTCAAGGTCATGTTTCATCCAGACTTAAAGACTGAAAAAAATGATCTGGAAGCTTTGGCTGTAGGACGAAAAACATTTGAGCATTTACATAATTGCGTTTTAGCCAACCAAAAAAATAAGAAATTTCCTAAAGTAAAATCTGAATACGTGTCTATCACAGCTTGGTCCACTGTACATGGTCTTGCTGTTTTGATGGTAAATGAAAATATTCATCCAGAAATGGGTGTAAATAAAAAAGACTTTGAAGCACTTGCCACTATTGTAGCCAATCAACTTATGGCAGGATTAATGGCTAGAGCCTGATTTAAAAAATGGCTCAGGCGGAGGGATTCGAACCCCCGACCAAGCGGTTAACAGCCGCTTGCTCTACCACTGAGCTACGCCTGAATCTGAAGTGAAACTATATTCCCTGCGATTTGATGTCAATAATTCTATCCAGCTGCGCATCTAAATCCTGCGAAATAAAAAGCTTCCCCTGATGTTGAAAATATCTTTTATGCTCTGGAGTTTCAAAAATCTCTAGCTGGTTTTGCTCGCCTGACTTTAAAAAACCCACTTTGGTCAGCACTTCTGCTTCTGGGGACTTCGCAAATACAATTAACACTTCGCACAAATTACTTTTCTTTTCTGCTGAATTTGTATGCATTTTTAAAACTTGTGAATGATTTTTATAAACCAACTGCAGACCACCGGCCATCGTTACTTTTGCATCACCCGCCGTATTTGTATCGGCAGCCTTAGCACTGTCTCTGCCCGTATTAGACCCTTCAACGGTACACCAGTTGTAGTTTGAAGGCACACCGTCGCCGCCCAACAAAGTGTTCCAAAAAGCCATAGTTTTATGGTCCTTAGAACTTTGCATAGCGTAGACAACAACAAACAAGCAGGCCAGCATGGCCCCTGTTTTTATGACTAAACTGATTTTCATTTTTTACTGTTTGCTACTGCAAAGGCCGCCGCAAAAGACCCCATGCTTTGTGATTTTTGATGTTGCTTCCAAGACTCGTCATCCACTTCGGTGGGTAAGCCCAAAGAAATCTTTCTTTCTTCAAATTTGATCTCATCCACACGAACTTTGACCACATCGCCCTTTTTTAAATTTTCATAATTTTGTGCATCTAAAGAGTCACGCCATTTAGATTTTGGCAGCAACCCATTAATTCCTGGGGTAAGCACTACAAACATGCCAAAGACTTCTTTCTTATCCACAGTCCCATCCACAATGGATCCCACAGGATAAGTCTGAGGCACTTGCAACCATGGATCACCAACGCCACCAGCGGCCTTAATAGATAATGAAATTCGTAAACGCGAATCTTCTTCAGAAATTTTTAATACTTTGACTTGAATATTTTCCCCGACTCGCACACCTTCGGAGGCATGCTTTAGACGAATAAAACCAATTTCAGACACATGCACTAAGCCTTCAACCCCATCCCCTAAATCGACAAAAGCTCCATACTGCTCTGTTCTGGTAACAACCCCTTGGATCAAATCTCCTACTTTATATTTTTCAATCCAAACCCCTTCGTTTTCAGATTTTTGCAAATCCAATAAACGACGGCGTGAAACCACAATATTTTTTTTGCGAGAATCAAATTGAGTGATTAAAAAGTCGAACTTTTTACCCACCAAACTGGCGGGATCTGAAATAGGCTTGGTGTCTAACTGACTGAAAGGGCAAAAAGCCGATTGGCCCTGGATACTTACGCGGTATCCACCATTTACAACTTCTGTCACTTTACCTTCTATAGGAAGTTCCATATCAAAGGCATCTTCAAGACTGTCTAAATCCACCGGAGACGACTTAGATCCTTTTCTGGTGACACGAATTTCGCCATCTTTCACGCGCAAAACCACCACTTCAATAAAGTCGCCCACCTTGTATTGCAAAACTTTTTCTTCATTCAAAAGATCAGCATTAAAAATAATACCGTCCACAGAAGTTCCGGTAGAAACAAAAGATTCTTCTTTGCCGATGCTTAAAATTTCAGCACTAAATTTATCGCCAACCCTTAATTTATTTTCAGTAAGTCCCAATGATCTTTCAAACATCGAGGCAAAATCTTGCGACTGATTGGGTTTAACTTCTTCTTTGAATAAATCTGCATGCATATCTTTTTTTTTCGACATAATGACCCCTGAATGATTTTTTGTGCAGCCTATAGTTATGTTAAAATTGCCCTAATTAAAAGAGAATTATTAGACTTTTAAATCAAACCTAAGCCTCTTTATTTCATGTCCATTCACTTGTATGGCAATTTGATGTTCGCCGCCGTGATATTTGCGAGTGGTGATGGGTTTAAAGCTGTATTTTTTAGCAAAATTGATCCGTGCTTGTGGGGGCAAAAACCCCTTTTTTAATTTGAACACCTTTGGGTTTAATGCTCCGTTGGCTTTTTTAAAATAAATCACATAGTCGACCACAAATTTTAAAGGCTGCAAAGTTTGATTTTTTAAAGATAACTCCAGTCGCAATTCTTCATTCATTTTGAATTTTGTTTTGTTAATTTTGAAGTCGGAACATTTGACGCTGGATTTGTTCAAATCTATGCCTAAAAATTGCAGCGTTCCAGGATGACCTTTCTTAATCAAAGTGCGTAAGGCGCGGTTGCAAATAAAATCAAATTCTTTTTGATAGTTTTTTGGCAGTTGTTTTTGCCATTGTTGCAACGTTTTTATAACCAAGTCGGGATGGTCTTTGGATATATCATTCAAATGATTGCTAACACTTTTTCTAACATACAAAGAAGGGTCAAACTTTAAATGATCTAGAATTCTTAAACCCCTCTTAGGATCTTTTACTGCAGCATGCAGCTTTTCTCCCCAAGGTAGCCTTGGCCTTGTGCCTTCAGACAACCAGCGACGAATGTGTTCATTGTGATCTGACTTCCATTGTTCTAATTTTTCATAAATACGATCACCATATGAATTAATAAAGGGTCGGATGCTGAATTCAGCAGTGAATTTTCTAGTCAGTTCATACATGGCGGCCAAGGATTCATCAATATGGTTTAAACCGTACATTTGTATAAATTCGGTAGCGGGCCAAAGCTCAAAAGATTTCATTTCTTGCTGTCGAACTATAATCATCAACTGCTGTAACGCTTTAGGAAAATTTTCTGGTAAAATATTTTTAAGTTCAGTGGCAATAAGCTGAACCCGCGCCCGCAATTCAAGTTTGTTCAGTTGAGCAAGGATTTTTTTCAAATCTTTTGCGGATAAGGATGTGTTCAAAAAGTACTTTTTAGCAATCTCTGCACTGATCCATAATTTAAAGGCCTTGGGGTTTTCTTGAGTCATACTTTCACTTAACAAGATTTAAGGCCGGCAGCAAATATCCAGAATTGAGCTTATGTGTCATAAAAATTCTACATATAACTCATTGTTTTAAACGAAGCATTCCATACTATTTATCAGCTTTTCAAAATTGGTGGTCGACGTTACCATATTAACTATTAGGCACAAACCATAAAAAAATGAGGATACTGCTAATGAAGAAAATAGAAAGTATTTTTGAAGGTTTTATTTTTTCAAGTCGATGGGTTCAGGCGCCAATATACGGTGGCTTAATTATTGGCGCCATGCTTTACACTTATAAATTTCTTATAGAGCTTATTCACTTATGCGCCAACGTAGGGCCAATGAAAGAAGAAGTATTGATGCTAGGGATTTTAACTTTAGTTGATATTTCAATGGTATTGAATTTGTTAATTATGGTCATCATCGGTGGTTATGCCACATTTGTTAGTCGAATGAATCTTGATCATGAAGATCGTCCTGACTGGCTAGAAAAAATTGATGCTGGAACATTAAAAGTAAAGCTGGCTGGCGCCCTAGTTGGCATTTCTGGTATTCACTTGTTAAAATCATTTATCAATATCAACAATAAAGATTTCGAGCAGGTAAAGTGGCAAATAGTGATTCATGTTGTCTTTTTATTTTCGACACTTATGTTGGCCTACACTGAAAAAATTCTTCATTCTTCGCACAACAAACCCGAGGCTAAGCCCAGTAAGGCTTAATTGTAATGCTTAATCACCGTATTATTAAATATGTTATTTAAACGAAAGGCTTTGTAAGTGACCTCTGAAAAGGTACATGAAAAAATTCAGAAATATGTTAGCTTTCTTCAACGTTATACGGACCGAATTTGGTATCCACCATTTATCGGATTTTTAGCGGCTCTAGATAATTTTGTTATTGTAATTCCTAATGATGGAATCCTGATTTCAAGTGCGATGCTTACGCCAAAAAGATGGTTTATTCTTGCCCTAAGTATTGCAGTGGGCTCAACTCTAGGAGCACTGGCTTTGGCCGTTGTTGTAGAACAACAAGGTCTTCCATGGATTTTAGACGCTTACCCCGGGGTAACAGATACAAAAGCTTGGACACTATCTTTGGAGTTTTTTGAAAAGTATGGGTTATTTTTAGTCTTTGCTGTAGCCATTACACCATTCACGCAGCAACCTGCAGTTATTCTTGCTAGCCTAGCAAATACGCCTCTGGCACAGCTAGCAGCCGTTATTTTTATTGGAAGATTTATCAAATTCTTGATTATGTCTTACATTGGGTCCCATGCTCCTCGTCTTCTTTCCAAGATGTGGGGCCTTAAAGGCGAACTTAAAGATGTTGGCGTAAAACTTAAGTGAATTGGCGGAGAGGGAGGGATTCGAACCCTCGGTAGTCTTTTGGACTACGAGCATTTAGCAAACGCTTGGTTTCAGCCACTCACCCACCTCTCCAATTGTGAAAAATAACCTGTTTATGGGTTAGCTGATGTACTGCAAAATGCCATAACCCCCAGTTCAAATCAAGAATTCAAAGAAAAAGCTTAATAAAAATGATGCGTGCTTGATTTTTATCGATCTTATGCGTAAGACTTCTGGAAATGTGCGGTCGTAGCTCAGCTGGATAGAGTACAACACTACGAATGTTGGGGTCCCAGGTTCGAATCCTGGCGTCCGCACCAATTGTCTAATTGTCTAATATAACTTAAAAAAATCCCCCTAGTTCGTGCGAAACCGCTTATTGATTCTTTCCAATTGTGCTGTTTGATAAGATCCTATCGAATTTGTGTAAAGAGCCAAAATAAGCGGGTCTTGCAAAATATCCGTTGTAGGCTCTGTCTTGATACGAAGATAAAGCGATGTCATGGCTTCTCCTTCTTCAAGGGCACTCCATAATTTAATCATTGGAAATTCTGTATACCAAGAAACCAAATCAGGTTGATCCTCTAAAGTTTGGATTTGTCCATTTTGGATGAGGTAGTTGAAGTGCATTGAAGTTCCATCTTTACGCCACAATTTCAGTTGCCAGCAGCAAGGCGCTATAAAAGATTCTTTTTGTTCAAACTCTAACTTATTGAATTTTTCAACAAGCTCAAGCTGACAAAACTTGACACATCTACTTTCTTGTTCGTTGGTCGCAAAAGGCAGGTGCCCTGCAATTTCAGCAGTGGTTTGTGCTGGCGAATCAGGATCGTAAATATAGTCCACGTTCTGAGGGCCCAGGGGCTGAATCCAAGATATCTTTTCTGCCACTCTTAATTGTGATTGATCAAGAAGGATACTTTTTCCTGGGTTTAAAACTATAGCTTTTGTGTGCGGTAAACATTCCTGCAACTCTTCTTCAAATTGCCGATAAGAAATTGGAAAAAATGCGCGATTGTACCATGACCAAGATTCAAACTGAAATTGGCAGGAACTTGGAACTACGTATCGAGGTTGAAGCTGCTTCAATTGCTCAATCCACTCTGGTGGAAGCTTACGATCTGATGGAACTCCAACGGTCAGTGACAAAACTTCTAACTCTCGCATTGTTTGAAAAGGCCATAGTACCAGATCCCATTTTTTTACAAAAATGAGTCTGTGCATTGTTAATGGATCAATCCAAGCGTCAACAACATGAAGTATATTGAGTTCTTCAACCTGAATGTGAAATATGCAGTCCACATCAGCATCTAAAGCCAATAGTGGTTTAATTTTAAAAGTTCCTATCTGAATTGGATTTCCCAATTCAAGTGAATAAACATTTTCAAAACCCAGCTGGCGAAGCAAAGTAAATAGCTCTTCATGAATACAATATAAATATATCGGGGTTTTTCTATGGATGTAGTTTAGACTTTCCAGTGAAAAGTGATCGTCATGGTAGTGTGAAATAAAAACTGCCGAAAACTTTTCCTCACTGATTTTTTTTAAATCAAATCTAACTGCTGGAAAAGAAAAACAGTTTTGACTAAATGGGTTTTCAAAAATGGGGTCAAAGATAATACGAACGGATTGGTGCTCAAAAATATATCCTGCATGAAGAACTCTGGAAATTCTAAGTGGCATTTAGCAAGATTTAGTACAAACATGTTGCAAAGAACAGAAGCAAAACAGCATTCAGATTGATGCGCCATGCAAGGCGCTGGGTGTATCTACTGCGCTTTTTCTTCGTTACTTGTAGTGATCAAATCTGCAAGCATAGCCCTGTCTTTGGGCACAAGAATAACTTCTCCGCTGCCTTCTAATATCCTTTGTGTTTCTAAGATTTCAAATAGGGCCTGAACCACTTCCGGGTCTTTAGCGATACTGCTTAAAGCTTGACCCACAATCTGAGGGCGAATAGCACCGGCTCGTCCAAATTCAGTAGCTGCAGTCCTTTGTGCTGTATTAGTGATCACGTGCACCTGATTGTCACCATCTTGCTTGATCGAAGCTGTCACCTGTCTTAAACGATTGACCACTTTACTTTCAATTTCACGAATCATATTTTCATCACGAAAATGCACCTTACGAATATAAACAGATCCAAGATGATAGCCCCATTCTAAAGATTTTGGGGTCACTTCAGACTGCACAGATTGACTCAGTTTGTGTCGTTCTTGCAAAAGCTCGGATAAAGGCAAATTGCTTAAACATCTTACCGTGGCATTGCTGACATTGGCTGATAACGATCCCCTGGGGTCCGAGTTTCTAAATAAATAAGACACCGGGTCCGCAATATAGTTTTCATACCAAACGCCGACTCCCATAGGGGCGCCTTCTTCAGAGTTTACCGGCTGACTGCGCAAATAGGTTTGGTCCATACGCATATCCAGAGCATAAACTTTTCCTAAAGAGTTTATAATCAAAGCCCGCCAGGTCAGCTTTGGCAGCAAAAAATGAAACCCAGGGCGATCAATGACTAGGACCACTTTTCCGAAAAGTACATACACATAACATGTGCCTTCGGTGACTGTGGTATACACCGCAAAAAACCGCAAAAGTTGCAGACCAAAAACTTCAATAATAAAAGCAGCTAAGGCACCAAAGGCGATAAGCATAAACATTGGATACATCCTTTTATTTTTCTAAAATAACTTTTTTAGCCCGTTGAAAAAGCTGAAGTCGCACATTACGAATAAAACTAGAAAGCACGTCGGGGCCTTCTTTTTTAAGGATGGTCAACTGCTTGGCCAAAGCCACTAAAGGCTCCACTTCCGCTTGTACTTTTAATGTTTCGATTTCAACGGCGCGCTTTGATAATACTATAGTTTGGTCGGCAGAGGCTTTGGCCAAACTGATTTCAGAAGAAACATTGTTGTAAGCTGTATTGATGGCTGCCAATGCAGATTCAACCTCGACCGGGGGTTCAATGCTAGTGATCAGTGAGGCCTCTAAAACCACACCATATCTTGCCACAGAGGATTTGCATTCATTCAGCATGCTATCATTGATTTCACGTAAATTTTTACGCAGATCATTGATAGATACCGAGTCCGAAATATGCGTACCGCCACCGGCTGTTGAGTCTATAGGTAAAGTTGCACTTTCTTTCAATTGGCTTTCGTAGTTGGCAATTTTTTCTCGCAATACAGATACAAAATATCCCATCACGTGCACCATCGGTGATTTTATACCGAAAAAATTAGCATATAAGTTTTGTTCAGCCACGCGAAAACGGATTTGACCCTTTAAACCTATGTTCAGTTGATCCCTGGTCACAGCTTCCAATATTTCACCACCCTTGTTGGCCGAGGGAGATTCTAGATCAAAAGCAATATTTTCAGTTTCTGTCGCCACCGACGTTTTATAAATTTTTTCCCATGGCATTTTAAAATGCAGCCCCGGAGGAATCACGCGAACCAAAGGAAAGTTATATCGTTTTTTTTCTTCTTCATTCAAAAGTTCGCCCAGTGCTGTAGAAACAGTGGACTGCCCTTCAATGCGATCAGCCCGACCAAAACTGGTTTTGACGGCCCTTTCATTTTGGTCCACTGTGTAAAAACCAAATAAAATACAACGAATAAAAAAGTAAACACCAATGCCAATAATAAATTCCATGTGGCTCCCTTGAAACGTAGATACTGTTTCTAACTACCGATAAAGTCAAAAATATGTACGCATCAACTTGACAACCTGAATTAAGAGTTGCCGCGGCAAAACACTCTCTTGCCCTAAACTTTCATCAATGCTAACGCTAATACTCTAAATTTTTTAACCCTACTTAGCAAAGGTCAAAATATGAATCAAAAACAACCTTCTGGTTATAAGAAAATTGTTATACTTGCTGCTCTTGGCTATTTTGTTGATATATTTGATCTGATTATTTTTGGCATTGTAAGACAGGCCTCTTTGACTGATCTAGGGTATGTGGGTGAACAGATCACTCAACATGGAATTTTTATTTTAAACATGCAAATGATAGGTATGCTTATCGGTGGTCTTTTTTGGGGAATGCTTGGTGATAAAAAAGGACGTATTGTTGTTTTAATTGGCTCGATTATGACTTATTCTATAGCCAACGTGGCTACTGGTTTTGTTCAAGACGCTAATGCATACGCTTTATGGCGATTCATTGGCGGGATTGGTTTAGCTGGTGAACTTGGGGCCGGTATTACCTTAGCTCTTGAAGCTATGCCCAAAAATATTCGCGGTATAGGTGCTACCATTATTGCCAGCTTTGGCGTGCTTGGCGCTGTCGCTGCAGAACTTGTTGGAAATCTTGTTCATTGGCGATCGGCATATATTATTGGCGGCGCTATGGGTTTAGTTCTAATGGTTTTTCGATTTACAGCTGTAGAGTCTGAAATGTTCAAAGAAAGTAAAGAAAAAGATGTGCAGCATGGTTCATTTTTATCTATACTTAAAAATAAAAGTTTATTTATTAAATACGGCTATTGCGTTTTAATAGGCACCCCAATCTGGTTTACGATTGGATTGTTAGGCTATTTTTCACCTGAATTTAGTAAGGCTTTAAACATTCAAGGAGCAGTCACGGCCGGTAAAACTATCATGTATTTGTATATTGGACTTTCTGTCGGGGATATTCTAAGCGGTCTATTTAGTCAGTTCCTTAAAAGTAGAAAACAAGCTGTCTACGGGTTTATGGCTTTTTTAGCCGCTTCAGCCTTAGCTTATCTTAATTTAAATGGCGCTTCTGCAACCACTTTTTATTTTGTAGCGTTCTTACTGGGCATCGGTGCTGGATACTGGGCATTGATGGCTATTAATGCCTCTGAGCAATTTGGTACAAATTTTCGCTCGACAGCAGCGACCTCTGTACCTAATTTTGTTCGGGCCTCTGTTGTGCCAATGACATTGGTTGTGAATTACTTAAAAGCTGATATTGGCCTGGTACAGGCAACGCTGCTTGTTGGAGCTGTAGTATTTTCTATCGGTGGTTTTGCGGCTTATAAAATGCAAGAAACATTTCATAAAGATCTTAATTACGTCGAATAATTTCAAGTCCCGCCATATAGGGGCGTAAAACTTTAGGTACAACTACAGAGCCATCTTCTTGCTGATAGTTTTCTAAGATGGCTACTAAAGTTCTACCTACTGCTAAACCTGATCCATTCAAAGTATGCACAAACTGAGGCTTTCCACCTGCTTTGGGTTTGAAGCGAATGTTGGCCCTGCGGGCTTGAAAGTCTTCAAAGTTTGAGCAAGAACTGATTTCGCGATAAGTGTTTTGACCTGGAAGCCACACTTCTAGATCGTATGTTTTAGCAGAACCAAATCCCATATCTGCAGAACACAACAACATCCTTCGAAATGGAAGTTCTAGATTCTGTAAAACTTGTTCAGCATGAGATGTTAATTTTTCTAAGTGATTGTATGATTCTTCTGGGGGTGAAAAAATCATCAATTCAATTTTATTGAACTGGTGTTGGCGAATCAAACCCTTGGTGTCGCGACCATGGCTGCCTGCTTCTGACCTAAAACAAGCCGAGTAAGCTACAAAGCTTTGTGGCATTTGGTCTTCGCTCAAAATTTCATCGGCATAGTAATTTGTCACTGGCACTTCAGCCGTTGGAATTAAATAATAATCACTATTGTCTAAATGAAAAACATCTTCTTTGAATTTTGGAAACTGCCCTGTACCTAATAGACTTTTACTATTTACTATATAGGGTGGTATCATCTCGGTGTATTTATGTTGGTCTGTATGCAAGTCCAACATGTACTGAATCAAAGCTCTTTCTAACCTGGCACCCGCTCCTTTTAAGAAGGCAAACCGCGCCCCAGTGGTTTTACCGGCTCTAGCAAAATCAACAATATCTAACTTTTCAGCCAAATCACTAT
>JBMOJS010000085.1:0-10788 GCA_049315665.1 Pseudobdellovibrionaceae bacterium
AGCCACTATGGGCCGATTACAAACCCCACTGGAGTGGGGCTGCCGCCATATTTTTATGCATAGGGGCTGGAGCCCTGTGGTCCCAAGGACTTGTTTGGAAAACAAGGGTTTGGATTAAACCTTTTTCAAAAACTATTTTGGGTGGGTTATTGGCTTTTTTAATTCCATTAAATATTTTCATTTACACTCCTTTTTTAGGGCCATGGATGCCAAAGGTTTTTCATTTTTTTGCCCCCAACAAACAATGGCAAACCACTTATGATCTGAGCAATGAATTTCATGGGTGGAAAGATTTAGGATCTTATTTAAATCGTCGACAAAGGGAGATTCACGCGGAATCTGGTAAAAAACCTTTCTTTGCAGCCCACCGCTACGAAAACACAGCCCAAACTTATTGGGGCAGCCTACAAAAAGTATACATGCTTAACACCACAGTCAGCCATTATACAGTGATGCAGAAATTTTCTGGAGTGATTGAAAACTTGAAGGGACAAGACTGTTTATTTGTGACAACAGAAAAATATCCAGCCAACCCATTGGACTTTGCAAGTTTTGATGATTGCAAACCAGAAACTTTGAACACTTATCGAGATCAAGAGCTGTCTAGACAATTTGTTGTTTATTACTGCAAAAACTTTCAAGGTATTAAATAGGTCCTGCTCGGCGTTGATGAAGGCTTAGCAGACCAAAGTTTGGCTCTGAACATACCTATTATGTAACTACTTATTTATACTCTACTTTTAAAATTTGCACATACTCTTCGCCAGCAGGTTTTACAATTTTAACCTCATCCCCTGTCTTTTTACCCAGCAAAGCCTTGGCCAGAGGGGATTTCCATGAAATGCGTCCTTGGCTGATGTCCCACTCGTCTTCACCAACAATTTGATATGTATGAATGATTTCATCTTCATTGGAAATAGTAACCCTGGCCCCAAAAACAATTTGTGTAGATTGAACCGTTGCAGGATCAACAACTTCTGCATTTTCTAAGCGACGAATTAAAACATAAGCCCTTTTGTCGATTTCACGTAAACGCTTTTTTCCATATTGATAATCAGCATTTTCTGAACGATCTCCATTACCTGCGGCCCAAGACACCACCTCAACCACCTTAGGTCGTTCAACATGAACCAGTTGATGATACTCCGCTCTAAGCTTAGCTAGACCCTGGGGGGTCATATAGTTTTTTTCACTCATAAAAAAATCTCTTTTGTTTAAGGATCAAGGTCTGTTTCTACTTATTTTTATTAGGTTTTTCTTAAAACTTAGCACTAAAAAGCCGATCCGTAAAGGGCAGGAGTTAAGAGCTCATGAGGTTCAAGCGAAAAAGATTATTTTTTGCCGCGGCAATATCTTTGTCTGTTTATGCAGTCAATGCGTACTGGTATTTTTCTTCTGAAAAAAAATTCGATTCACTAAAAAATGAAAAGCCTTTGGCCTTTGTTGGTAAAACAGTAGAAGAAATTCAAAGGCGACCTGCAGCGCGATTGTTGTGGCAAAATGTCGAAACGGGTGATCCTCTTTACAATGGCGAAGCTATACGAACAGCGGAAAATGCGGAAGTGCGTATTCTATTTGCTGGGACTAATCGATATTTGGATGTTGAACCCGAGTCTTTGATTGTTTTGCAAAAACTAGAAGGAAAAATATCCTTAGACCTTTTAGAAGGAAATCTTTTTGTACACTCGTCCGATATTCAAGAAAAAGAAAATACGTCAGAAGATTTGGTTGTTAAGTCTGAAAATGGCACTTTAGATTTAAGTAATGCAACAGCTTCACTTTCAAAAACTAAAAATAGAAAAATGGATTTGCAAATTTTGTCTGGGCAGGTTTCTGTCAAAGACAAAAATGGAACAAAACTTAACTTAAGCTCTATAAACAATTCAGAAAGTAATAAATTTTTAATTCTTTCCCCGAAATTAGGAAAGCCCCTTTATGCCAGCAACAACCAAGCCAGCTTGATTTCTTTTCAGTGGAAGGGTTGGGAAAATAAAAATGTTCAATTGCAAATAGGAACTCATAGAAAAAATCTGCTATCAACAATATCTAACAACAAAAATGGATCATCTTTGCAAACCGCTTTATCTGTTGGAAAGTATTATTGGAAGTTGAATGCTTTGAATGAAAAAAGTCAGGTGATTGGCGAAAGCGCCGTCTACAAACTAGAAGTGTTACCACTAGCAACGCTAGTCGACGCTGCAAATCCTGTGTCTACGGCAGCCATTACAAAACAACTTCCTATAGATGTACAATGGACTTTGAACGAAAAACAAAATCTGCAATACTATGTGCAACAACCGCAACTGCATCTGGCTTGGACCAGCCCACAGAAAGATAAAATTTTTGCTTGGCGATTAAAATGGAAAGAGCAACAAGATTCAGAATTACAAACACAAACTGTTCAACAAAAAAAAGAACTGACATTTCAATTAAATAAACCCGGACGCTATTTGGCGTCGGTGGAAGCCTTGGATAATAAAAATCAAGTTTTAGGTGTTACACCAGAAAAGACCATTGAAGTTCTAGAACAACCATTGATTGATACTCCCCGTTTTTCTTTTGCTCAAGGATTACTAAAAGCTGAAGATAACGGACGTATTTCTTTACAATGGAGTAACGTATCAGGAGCTAAAGAATACAACCTTGTGATTTCTAAAAATGGTCGTGAATTAAAAAAAACCAGTCTGACTAGTACAAACACAAGTTTTAAAAATTTAATGCCAGGGGAATACCAAGTTCAGCTTTTTGCTACAGATTTTTATGGCCGCAAAAGTCAACAAACAGATAGTCGCACAATTGTGGTTCCAGACAAAAGCAATGTCAAAGCCCCCACCTTAAAAAGAATCAGGGTGAATTGATGAAGATGGGCTTATATTTATTTTTATTATGTCTGCTAACTTTACCGTCAACATCTATGGCGCAGATAAATTCTAAATTATCCTTAAGCACAGTAGAAAATAAACGCAAAGTGAGTTTTGAATGGGACTCCATTGTCGATGCCACTTCTTATGAAGTTGAATTGAAACTTTTAGATGCAAAAAAAGAAAAGGCCACTTACTTTAAAACAAAATCAGCCCAGTGGGATGGCTTTTTAAAATATGGGCAGTATTCAATGCGTTTACGCTCGAAAGATCATCGTGGCGTGCCTGGGGAATGGAGCAAATACAGTGAATTCACAGTGCACCTTGAAAATATCACTTTAATTTCACCTAAAAATGATGAGTTGATTAAAAGTCAAAATGAAGCCAGTGACAGACTGTCTTTTGTTTGGAAGTCTGTTCCCGGTGCTGACTTTTATAATGTGAAAATAGTGGATGAACAAAATAAATCATTGTACTCACAAAAAATACGTTCAAACAAATTATCTGTTGTTTTAGCTGTGGCTAAAAAATACACCGTTGAAGTGTCTGCAGAAAAAGAAGGCTCTGTTGCCAGTGAAGTAGCCACAAAATCCACTTTTGTGCTACAAGGGCCAGCCCTAAGTGCCCCACTGATAGAGCTTCCTCGCTCCCGTTTTGTAAGGCAGTTGGAATGGAGCCCCTCCAAATATGCCGATGATTATGATTTTATTTTATGGCAACAAAACCCCGTCAATAAAAAATGGGATTTTTTGCATAAAACAAATCTGACTGCAACAACACTGAATTTTGATTCCCGTTGGCCAGGTGGCAAATACATGATGCAAGTTCAAGCAACGGGTCAGTACCGTCTAGCATCAAAATTAGCAAAAATTAAGTTTTCTGTAGCTGCTGGCGATCGCTCACCAGCCTCCGAAATGGCCAGTTCCTTGAAACAATCTATTGATCGTGTTCAAGGCTGGTATGGAATTGCTAGTTATTTGATTACAGCTTTAGACTACACCAGTGTGCAATTGGAATCCAATGCCCAACCATCAACCACAGTTTTAGGTGGTACGGGGCGACTTGGTTTAGGTTATTTTAGTCCCAAAAATCCATGGGGTTTTTTAGGAATTCTAGATTTAAGTGGATTTACTTTAGAAAATAAAAACTACACTTTTGCTTCTTCAGAAATATCTGTGCTGTACAGGATAAATAGCAGTGATCGCAGTGAGGTGCGATTATTGCTTGGAGCATACTACAAAGAAATACCCACTTTAACCTTTGATCGCTTGATTGGGGTCAGCGAGGACTGGCGTGATGTGCCCTATTCTTTACCTTTGACCAAAGTTGCAGGCCCCCATGCGGGCATCGAATATTGGTATTCACTGAACAATCGTTTGGGCTTTCAAGTCAACGCCCATGTGTATACGCCAACCAACACCTTAAGCACACCCAATGGTCAAAAAGTGAAAACTCAAAGCACCACTCAATTGGGCTTGCTGGGCAGTTACCGATGGAGTCCAAGCTTTACCGGACTAGTGGGCTATGCCCGCCGAGAAGATGTTATTGTCTATGATGCTGTGCCATCAGCAAGTAATTTTGTGCAAGCAGGTGATGTGAACTCAATCAAATTAACAGGCAATTATTTAAACTTATTTGCCGAGTGGAGTTTTTAATATGCGTATTTCAATTTCAATCAAGCTGATCGCCGTCACAGTCGCCGTGCTGCTATTTGCCACCGTCCCCGTTGCAATGAAAAGTTCTGAACAGTTTGCTAAGGTCTCATCGCAACGAGAAGATTTTACCAATTTAGAATCCGCCTCTGCAAAAGCCAAAGAGATTGAAAATAACTTGAACTCCATGAATGATAAAATTAAAAGTTTAAGTTTTTCTTTGATGAAAAAAATCACAGATAATAATTTAGAAGCCAGTAAAGAATTTGATTATAATTTCAATAAAGATACAAATATTTTTTCGATTGAAATATTAAAAATCACTGGGGCTACTAATGAGTCCTTAAGTCGGCAAATTAAAAACAAAAACAACAACAACTTATTGTTTTCAGAAGCGACTCTAAACCAAGCTCGAATAGAACAAAGAATTTCTTACCAAAATATTACTAACCGCAATATTGAAATAAAAACTGGTGTGGCGGCAGGCCGAATCCCATTTTTTACAATAGGATTACCACTGATCACTGGCGAAAATGGTCTGATCACCCATATTGTCATTGCAGACGTGGCCTTATCTGTGTTGCAAAAAACATTTCACGAACCTTCAGAAAGGGAACAGTCTGTTATTGATGCTCAAGGATACTTGTTGGCGCACAAGGACGAACAAAAAGTAATAAAAAAAACAAACTTATTGCGACTGCCATTTATTGAAAAATCCTTTGCCCAAAAATCTCCTCGCTATCAAACAAAATATATTGACTCACAGTCAGGTAAAAAATATTTTGTGGCGGCAGTTAAAACTTCCTATGGTGTTACCGTCATTTCACAGATCTCTGAAGAAATTATTCTAGAACCGGCCAAAGCTGTGCAACGCAAAGCCCTTTATATAACCGGAATTGCTATTTCAGTGGCTTTATTTTTGATTTTTTTATTATCAACAACTTTAACCTCACCCATCGAAAAATTAGCCGAAATCACCCATATTATTTCTAGAGGACAGTTCAATGTGAAAGCCAGAAGGTGGGTCACATCGAATGATGAAGTGGGCGATTTGGCTGTGGCTTTTGATCAAATGACTGAAGGATTGCAAGAGCGTGACAAGGTGAAAAGTTTATTCAGTAAATTTCATGGCTCTTCCGTGGCTGAAGATTTGATCAACAATAATATTGGTGTTGGCGGACAAAAACGTGATGTGGTGGTGTTTTTTAGCGATATTCGTGGTTTCACCGCTTTTTCAGAAAGCAAATCCCCTGAAGATGTGGTTGAAATGCTGAATGAGTATTTTGCAGTGATGGTAAAAATCATCACTCAGTATAACGGGGTGGTGGACAAGTTTATTGGTGATGCCATCATGGCTGTATGGGGAGCACCAAAAGATGATCCAGATGATGCCAAAAATGCTTTGCGAGCTTGCTTAGAAATGCGTAAGGCCTTGGAGGGCTTGAACGCTACCCGAATAGCTAAAGGACAAATCCCAATCACCATTGGTATGGGCCTTCATGCCGGCCAAGCTATTTCAGGAACCATTGGCTCTGATGAACGCATGGAGTACACAGTGATAGGTAATACAGTGAATACAGCATCGCGCATTGAAGCTTCAACCAAGGCTTTTGGTTTAGATCTACTTATCAGCGATGAGGTAGTAGGAAAAATTGGTGATCAGTTTTTAATTTCTTTGGCAGGGGCTGCAGAAGTAAAGGGCCGAAGTGATAGCTTAAAAATGTACAAAGTGAAGGGATATATCAATAAAGAGGGCCAAGAGGTGATCATTGAAACACCATATTCTAGCACTGAAGCGGAAGAGGATGATAAAATCAAAGTGATGGGTGCGGCATAAAGTCTATGCTAAAACTATTTATAAGGTTCGATGCTGTAACCCTGCATCTGATAAGAGCTTTCGCCATACATGGATTTTACAGTGGTGATTTTTAAAGTGCCAGACACCCAAATCGGACCGTAGGCCACTTCTTGGGCCCGGTCTTTCATAAATACATGCACCATTTGGTTGGGGGGTGGAGCCGGCACATGAATACAAGCCTGGGGTGTAGGTACTAACAAAAACTCTGTAACTTTTTGCGAACTGTCTTCCAAGGGCACCATAAAACCAGGAATTCGCACATCTTTTCCATCCAGAGATTTAAGATTATCAGATGCACGCCCCGTCACAAAATCCAGCTCTCCTAAAAGTCGCCAGTCCATTTCAACCTCATGACCGCTGAAAGATAAACTGGAGCTTTTATGCAAAACCCAATAAGCAGCGACAAAAGAAATCAGTACTGCAACCCCTATAAGAAACGCATTCTTCCATGACAACATCAGTTGAATATGGCATAGGTGAATTCTTTTGCAAGATTTTTTACCTTTTTCAGGAGCACTTTTGTGAAAATCCAACCTGTTCGTGGCACCCAAGATTTACAAGGTCAATCTGTCTTGCTGTATCGTCATATCGAAAACTTAGCCAAAGATCTGACGGCCTTGTATGGCTATGAGGAAATCAAAACTCCTATTTTTGAATTCACTGATGTCTTTCATCGAACTTTGGGTGAGACCTCGGATGTTGTGCATAAAGAAACTTACACTTTCAGTGACCGCAGTGGCGACAGTTTAACCTTACGCCCTGAAGGCACGGCGGGAATCGCCCGATCATTTATTTCTGAAGGCCTGGCGCAAAATCTTCCCCTGAAATTTTATTACTCAGGTCCGATGTTTCGTCACGAACGCCCACAAAAAGGCCGTTACCGCCAATTTCATCAAATTGGGGTTGAGTGCTTAGGCCTTGATTCTGCTTATGCCGATATCGAATCCATCGCTATGGCTTTTCGCTTTTTAGAAAAACTAGGTATCACCCCTTCTTGCCAATTAGAAATCAACACTTTGGGCGATCAAGCTTCGCGGCAAAAGTATCGTGAAGTTTTGGTGGACTATTTTTCTAAATTTAAAAATGATCTCTCGGCAGATAGTCAGGTTCGTTTAGAAAAAAACCCCTTGCGTATTTTAGACTCAAAGGATCCCAAAGATCAGACTATCGCGGCTGGGGCACCGAAGGCCACCTTGTCTGAAAATTCGCTTCGATTTTTTACAGACGTGCAAGAGGGTTTAAGTTTATTAGATATTCCTTTTAAACTGAATGCAAATTTAGTGCGCGGTTTGGATTATTACACCCACACCGTTTTTGAAATCACCACAACACAATTGGGGTCCCAAGGGACTGTGTTAGCGGGTGGCCGCTATGATGGCTTGATTGAAATGATGGGCGGACCAGCAACCCCTGGTTTTGGTTGGGCGGCGGGCATTGAACGACTGTCTGAGTTGGTGGCCCAAAACTTCACTGAAAAAAAACCTTTGCAGATTGCCGTGATCGCTGCCGATGCGGCTGGAGAAAAAAAAGCACTGCAAGTTTGTGAAGTTTTACGCAAAAACAATTACACCTGCGAGAATATTTTAAGCGGATCCGGTGTAGGTAAAAAAATGAAACGCGCCAATAAAATTGAAGCTCGTTATGCTGTGGTTTTAGGAGCCACCGAAGTTGCTACCAATGTATTGACCGTTAAAAATCTACAAACAGGCCAGCAAGAAAGCACAACCATGGATGTATTTTTAGATGTATTGGCAAAAGCCTAACCGAAAACTCTTAAGTCTGCTAAAAAACTTTACTAGTTTCATTTGAAAAATAGACCGAGGCGCAAGGAAGGTTCGAAGCGCAGGTGTACAAATAGTACATCGAGCATTCGAACCGACGAAGCAACAAAGGTCTATGAATCAAATGGAATTAGTACCAGGCGCTGATCAAAAAGCACCAGATACGAGACGACGAGTCCAAATCGCGCGCAGTGATGTGCTAAAAAACTTTACTAGTTCCATTTGAAAAATAGACCGAGGCGCAAGGAAGGTTCGAAGCGGAGGTGTACAAATAGTACATCGAGCATTCGAACCGACGAAGCAACAAAGGTCTATGAATCAAATGGAACTAGTAATTAGTTGCGGCCAAGCTTTACACTAGGCCCCGCCCTCCACCCCTGTATGGGTATAGCTCCGGTGCGGTTCCAAATAAATAACAACACAAAACCCGTAATGACCATGACAATGCTTAACCATTGCCCACGGGTTAAATCCAACCACTGAAGTCCAATTTGAGCATCCGGCATGCGATACTGCTCATCCCATATTCTAACAAAACCATAAATAACTAAAAAACTAGCGCCGATGATGCCTGGTTTTTTAGGAGTTCTCCATAATAAAAACAAAACTATAAAAACAAATAAGCCCTCACCCGCAGCCCCAAACAATTGGGATGGGTAACGGGCCACCAATTGCTCTCCGACACTCAATTTCAAATCTGTATTGCCATCTTGTATCGACTGAATGATTTTACTAAGTGTTTCATAAATATGATTTCTAGAAACTGGATCTACCCGATACTGCGATAGCCACTGCAACCACTGCTCGCGCCCAACACCTATTTTACTAACAGCATCGGCTAAACTTGGCAGGCGCTCAAAATCCTGCTGTGGCCAGGATAAAATATCTTGGGGAAACTTCACTGACCAAGCAAAGCTTTCAGGGGCAGGACGCCCTACCAACTCACCGTTGATAAAATTAGCTATACGTCCAAAAAAGACGCCCAAAGGCCCAGTGACTGTCACCAAATCAAAAAGATACAAAGAATTCACAGAGTATTTTTTGGCAAAAAGCAAACAGGCGATAACAATACCAATCATCCCACCATGGCTGGCCATGCCCCCTTCATTGACGGCTAAAACTCCCCAAAAAGGGAAACTCGATTTGAACTTTAAAAACAAATCAGGAGAATAAAATACACAATAACCAAGACGTCCGCCAATCAGAGTCCCAAGGGCGATGTAAGTCACTAGATCACCGATCATGGCTGTGGATAAACCAGCTTTTTGTCTTTGCGACAACCAGCCAATTAAAAAATATCCCAAAATAAAAGCAACCATATATGATAAGCCATACCATCGAACTCCAAAGTCGCCGTAGATTTGTAAAGCAAAAGGATCAAGGTCATGAATGTACATAATTTCTCCCGGCAAAAAAGTCTGTGAATTTAAGACTTAGCCCAGAAAAATAGTGCTAATCCCCTTGGAATGTGTCAATGAAAAACTCAAAAACTATAGTTCATGGCCATTAATGCATTGATCCCTGCTAAAAAACTAAAAAAGGATTTCAATTGCGGATCCTGCTCCCTGGAGGCACTATAAAGGTTGACTGCTGCAACCAAACTATGAGTCAGAATTTTTAGTCTATTTTCATTTTCTTTTTTTTCTTTTTCTTGCTGTAAAAATAAATGTAAAATTTCGCTTCTTTGTGCAGCATTGAGTGAAGATTTCTTTACTGCAGCATAAAAAGAGCTGTAATCACTGCCGATCCATAAAAAATGAACACCGTATCCCAAAGCTCCAACACCCAAGGATTGCGATAAAGCATATACACCACGGCTTAAAGGATCATGTGAGGACTGATACCCTATTGTTCCTCCGACCGTAGCTAAAATACCAGAAATTATGTAACTAATACCTTTTTGTTTATTTTTTTCTTGTTCGGATTGCATGAATTTTTCAAAGCTGCCCCAGTCACTCACAGATTCTAACTCATTGGATGGATCTTTTTGTCCCAATAAAGTATATTCATAGTCAGCCCATGAAAATGAAGAAAACAAAAAAATAAAAATTGCAATAATCATGATTTTCACAAAAGAAATCCCAATTGTATATAAACCGTCTGCTGATAGACTTTTTGATCTTTGATATAGTCCAGACGTTCATTCCAATAAGACAGTCCGGTCGAAAACTGTTTATAAACCACTCGAAACCCCGAAGTGTAAATATTTTCAGATAGACTGCCGAAAATTTGTAAAGCCGAAAATGAATAATTTGCAGCCAAAGTAAAAAACTCCGATGTTGTTTTTTGTTCATCATTGAAGTGCGCTTGCAAAGCCAACTCTAAGCTTTGTGAATACCACTGCACCGGAAACAAAGAAAAACCCACAAGCCATTCGGGGCGCATGGCAAATTCATCGTATTTATAATCCACAAATCCAGAATTTACCATCATGATCGAGGCTTGAGGTTTGTAGTCCCCTTCAACAGACCAAACCAGGGAAGGTTCTAAATATAAAGCATTTTGTTTTTTAACCGTGAAAAGTTCATCCCCACCTTCAACAAAGGCTTCAGTCAAATAAAAATCGGCCGATATAAATTTACGCTGAACCCCCCTTGCCTGCAGACCCCAAAAAAAATCTTTACCAAAAAAACTAC
>JBMOJS010000342.1:0-2415 GCA_049315665.1 Pseudobdellovibrionaceae bacterium
TTTTTTCATGCTGTGTGCAGTTTGTTTACAATCCACTTCTGCACTAGCTGGTCCATGGACTTATCGTCCATTCCTATTTGATGACAAAAATCTAAATACTAGGGCTGACATCAAGGACACAATTCCTCGTCTGGTTTTAAAAACCAACAGCGAACACGCCCCCAGCTTCAGCGACCTCTATGCCAAAGATGCTCAATTGAGTTTTTTTACTGAAATTACGGATCTTTTACTTTTACAAAAAAATCCCAGACAGAAAATCAGCATAGCAAAAGAAAAATCTATTTTTGTTTCAAAATGGCAAACTTGCCAAAATCAAATCTTTGCCCTGCGCAAACAGATTTTAGCGCAAAACTTAGTTGGTAATGACAAAAAAGATCTACTGAATTTAAGCAAAATAACCGAAAAAATTTGCGAGTCTATTTACAAACCTGACAACTACATCGCCCAAAACAAATCTGGCGATGTCAGTTTTTTTAAAGTTTCACATATGATTTCTTTGTTTGAAACTTTGTCTGAACCCATTGTGCATTTGCCCGAAGTGCCGATAGCTGTGCCAGAAAGTTTTTTTGATACTTATTATGGCATAGTTTTAAAAATGCGCATTTTGGATCTTAATAAATCCGTTTCTCAGCTGGCTGGCTTGTCATCAACTTTGCAAAAACAAATTCAAAAAAACAATTCTTATGTTACGGTCGCGGGTTATAAAACTTTAGCTAATGCAGTCATTCAGCAAGCTCAAAATCAGATTAAGCAAGCCAGTCAGTTTGCTAAAGATATTTTTCATCAAGGGCAAAAAGAATATAAAACCGATCAAAATAAATTTAAAAACGCTAGAAACTACCGTCCAGAACTGCCTTATCCATTTTTAAGTGATAAAGAGCGCGAATTTATTTCTTTGTACCTAGGCGCTTTGGCTTGGCGAGCCCGAGGTGGAGGGCTTTTGGATGAACCTCAAGGCACGCAAAAAACCCGTTTTTATTTTAACTTTATACCGATGTCGATCATTGGAAATTTAAATGGTGGCGACAAGGGCAGATCCATCGCCCAGGCCATCTTTTATAGACTTTTTAAAGGTTGGGGTAAGTTTATGGACATGGGCCACACACCTGGGCAAAGTGACAAGTATCACGACTTGGTGATGATGACCAACCGGGGCCTTTATCAAATTGTATCCACAGAAACTTTATTGATCAATGATGGCTATGACAGCTCTTACCTGCGAGCTGGTGGCCTACAAATGGGGCCTTGTTATTATTATTCTTGGGACCAGTTGCCATTGACTGTGGCCCCGGATTTACAGCCTCCCTATGCCGATGTGATTGATGGCCCAACCGCCTGGGGCGAGCTTTGCGTCGGGGCTACTATTTCTTTAGGCTTAAGCAAAAGCCTTCTTGGTGGCCATAGAAAATAAATATCGCTGCAGTTAAAGCTGTGTTAATGTGGGGACTCATTTTTTTACAAAGGTGTCCCCTTGTCTATTCTACTCAATGTGAATAATCTAGAAAAGTCTTTTGCCGGAAAAAGACTTTTCACCAATTTAAGTTTTGGCATTAACGAACAAGATCGCATCGGCTTAGTCGGCCCTAACGGGGCAGGAAAATCGACTTTACTAAAAATTTTGTTGGGCCAAACGGATGTGGATAAAGGCCAAGTCACTAAAAAGCGTGGGGTCAAAATAGGCTTTTTAGGCCAGTCTCCCGTTTTTGGCCCTGATGAAACCATTATGAATGCATTGATGACTATCAATGGCAACGTTAGCGAAGATCCACAAATCATGACCAAGGCTTACGAGTGGATGTCAAAGTTGGATCTATGGCAATTTGGGGAAGACTTTTTAATGGCAGAGCTTTCGGGGGGCTGGCAAAAGCGCGTGGCCTTGGCTCGTGAACTTCTACAAGAACCTGATTTGCTTTTTTTGGATGAACCCACCAATCACCTGGACGTGCGTAGTATTTTGTGGCTGGAAGAATTTTTACAAACAGCTAAGTTTGCATTTTTAGTAGTGACCCATGATCGTTTGTTTTTGCAGCGAGTGACTGAACGAATTCTGGATTTGGATCCTCGCAATCCCAATTTTTTATTGGATGTTAACGACGGGTATCTTAATTATTTAGACACCAAAAACCAGTTGTTATCCGCGCAACAGGTGCAAGAAACTAAACTCAAAAACACCTTACGCCGTGAAACAGAATGGCTGCGCCGCGGGGCCAAGGCCCGTCAGACCAAACAAAAAGCGCGAATCCAAGCTGCTGGAAGCTTATCCACAGAAGTCGAAGATTTAACTTTAAAAAACAGATCCAACAGTGTGAAGATTGATTTTGGCGATCAGACACGCTCGCCGAAAAAATTAATTGAAACCAAGGGTTTAAAGAAATCTTTTCAAGACCGACTTTTATTTGAAAACGTAAATATGTT
>JBMOJS010000343.1:0-2413 GCA_049315665.1 Pseudobdellovibrionaceae bacterium
AAAATCGGCCCCAAGAAAGGAGGCTAACGTGTCCCGAAAGCGAAAGCAAAAAAGCCAAACCGAAAGGTTGCAGGCATCGGGATTAAGTTTCATTACTTAAAACCAGTAGTCAGCAGGGCGCAAACCTGTCTGGCAGTCAGGAGAGAAATCCTGGCTAGTGGAGGCCTGGCCCACAATTCAAAATCCCTGTAGCGTTTATACAAATGACGCTATGGGGATTTATTTTTATATAAACAAAACTTTATTACACTTGTCTTTTTTAAATAAAGTATTAGGCTTTTACGCAGTATGAACTTTCAATCAACTTCTGTTCCGGTCAGCGATAAAATAAAAAGTGTTGATCAGGGAATTATTAGCACTTGTCAGGAAAGGATCTTATCAACAATCCATCAAGAAATTTTTACCGCCTTGAGACAAAACAAACTTTCTATAGAAGTTGTTCATCAGCTTTCTTCGGAATGTTTATTGTTTCAAGTTGACATTAGAGATGAGTTATCCGAAGAGCAGAGAATCGGCGCCTCTCTTTTTTTGGTTAATTTTTCTTCCGAGTGTCGACAACTGTATATTATTAATTTGATGAATCTAAGATCTGAAGCTGATTTGACATCCAAATCTGTTTTGATTCAAGATTCTAATTCCACTCGTAAATATTCACTCGAGTCTTCAAGGGTATATTTCGAATCAAATTCTTTCAGTACAGCTTTGATTACAAAAATTAGAGCAGTCTGTTTGAATCGTTATGTAAATGAAGAAGGTCAAGTATATTGTGTGCTTACTTATGATCCACATCACGACATGACTCTGATTGGAACCAGAGAGGCCAACACAGGAAAACTTTTCTATTTTCCACCAAAACAGTCCGCTTAACCAAGGCGGACTTTTTATTTTAATGAAGGTGATTCATTTGACATATTATAATTATTGTTGTAATTTTCAGGACAGATGAAAACCTTTGAAATGACCGTGCCTAGTGTAAATACTGGATTGGAAATCATTGATCGTTACTCTCAACTTGTTTCGATTTATGCCAACAACGCCTGGTTTCCAAGTGATGATAACTTGGAAATTAAATTAACCCACAGTTTGGAATTGAGTCCTGTTTCGTGGCTTGTCCAGTTTCTGGCTCACAATCAACGAAGTCAGGATGAAGTTATGCCTGGGTTGGTGACGGCAGTTATCAACACTAATGCCGAACACCCAACAGTGTTTGAGTTTCTGCCGATTCACGTGATTGATATGGCACTGGCTGGTTTCTATGAAGTGAAAATCTTCGACACTGAAACTATTGTCGGACATTCTGTCCACAGTGTCATTCCAGCCTTTGATTGCATTGTTGAAACACACACGAAACCCGTTTGTGCCAACATTGTGATAAAATTGTTCGTTCAGTATTTGAATGATGCAGGAAAGGTTATTTCGAGGGTCGAAATGCCACTCGAAATATCCAGTATTATTCAAGGTGCCAATGGCCTGAATTGGTGGCCACAAAATTACAAATCCCTTATCTACTGACAACAGTTGAGGGATTTTTATTTTAGAAAAGTAGCAGGTTTCTGTTATAATAGTCGCATGTCAAAAACTGCCAAAAACGGCGCGAATAATGGGGCGGAAAATGCTCACGAAAATGTGGCGCTTTATACAAAATATCGACCAAAAAAATTCAGCGAAGTTTTAGGTCAGGAACATGTCACAGCAGTTTTGCGAGACTCTTTAAAGAACGGCAATATTTCTCACGCCTATTTATTCGCTGGCAGTAGGGGAACTGGAAAAACTAGCGTAGCCAGAATTTTGGCCGCAGAAATTGAAACCAGCACCAACGACTTATTTGAAATTGACGCCGCTTCAAATAACGGAGTAGACGAAATTCGCGCTTTGAATGAATCGGTGAACACTTTGCCATTCAATTCAAATTACAAAGTTTACATTTTGGACGAAGTGCACATGCTTTCTAAATCGGCTTTTAATGCACTACTTAAAACTTTGGAAGAGCCACCTCGTCATGTCATTTTTGTTTTAGCGACAACCGAATTAGAAAAAATTCCCGAGACAGTTATTTCTCGTTGCGAAGTCTACAATTTCAAAACTCCCAATCGCGAGACTTTAAAACAAATGGTGGCTAGCACCGCCAAGGCCGAGGGTTACAGTCTGGGCGAAGGCGTAGCTGAATTAATTTCCATTATTGGCGACGGTTCATTCCGCGACACTCACACCATTTTGCAAAAATTAATTCGGTCATCGGCTGATAAAAATTTGGACTTGAAAGAAGTGGAAAAAGTGACTGGCGCGCCAAAATCTAAAATGATTAACGACTGCGTGCAGGCAGTGGCCACTGGCGACGTTGATTTGGTTTTGAAGGTAACCAAAAATATGGCTGAATCAAATATTGATGTCAAAGTTTTCATGCGTCTCTTTT
>JBMOJS010000086.1:0-10678 GCA_049315665.1 Pseudobdellovibrionaceae bacterium
GCCGCTGCCGCCAATTCAGCATCTGGGCTTTCAATCAAAGTGGCTTGACGAACAAGCCCTTTATTATCAATCAATAAATCCATAATTACATTGCCAAAAACTCCACGCTTTTTTGCTCCGGCAGGATAAGGTATGCGAACATCTGATTTTAGCCTTGGCATACTATTGACTAAAAACTCATCGCTAGGAATAGGCAATGAATCCACATCGCTATCTTGCAATTGAATGCGATCTTGTTCTTTGGCCAAAGTATTGCCACTTTTAACTTCAATAGCGCCAGTTTCGGCAGTTAAGGCTTTTCGACTAAGGCCAAAAACTTCACGGGCCTTCGGCGGTGGTTGGGGTAACTGCGCCGGCAGCGGCTGATCCAATTTTAATGTGGGGGCTGCTTTTGTTGGTGCAACAATGACCTCTAAAGGAATATTTTTAATTGTATGTTGAGTGGTTAAAAAAAAGGGGACACAAGACACAAGCAGCAATCCTATGTGAATCAATAAGGACTGCTGAATAGGCTTAAGCTGCATAACTTTCATTGCGTCGCTGTGTCCTGCTTTTCGATCTGCACAGCGAAGCGTTGCAATCCTGCAGACTTCATTAAATCAATCACCTTCATCACCCGACCATAGGGAACATCCACATCTGCCGCAATCACAGCTTGGGTTTGTGAATCATTGCTGATGGCTTTGGTAATTTCGGCAGTTAAAGTGGCATCATCCACCGGCTGGCCATTCAGTAAAACATTACCTTGTTTATTAACGGCTATGGCCAAGGTTTGTGTGGTTTGCCCATCGGATGTGGAAGTTTTTGGAAGTTGTAAGCCGATAATATCTTTAACCAACATAGGGGCGGTGATCATAAAAATCACTAATAAAACCAAAACCACATCCACAAACGGCGTGACATTGATAGAGTTCATTAAGGCGCTGTCATCCTGAGACGAAGGGTCCATTCCCGCCATTCAATCAGTCTCTTTTCTGGGTGTCAAAACGACGGGCAATAATTAAATCTTTTAAAGACTCAATCTGCGACTGCAGATCTTTTAATTTTTTAGTAAACACATTGTAAAAAATCACGGCAGGTATAGCTACCGCCAGACCAATAGCTGTGGCGTAGAGGGCTTGTGAAACACCAGACATGACCGATGCTGAGCCCGCTTGCGAACCCAAATAAGCAAATGCACGAATGATCCCAAGCACAGTTCCTAGTAAGCCAATGAATGGAGCATTGGCCCCCAAAGTGGCTAAAACAGAAAAACCTTTTTCAAGCAGAATTTTTTCTTGGCGGTAAACACTAGATACTTCGCGATCGATCAAATCGGCTGAAGAAATTTTAAAAGTATTTTTTAAAGTGCGACTGACCGCCCCCTGATGCTGACTCAATATGTTCAGGGCTTGGTCCCAAGATTTGGCATCAATGCTTGAACGCAAATCTAAAAATGGAAAAGCCATTTCTAATTTAAAAATTTTACGCCGGTCTAGTATGATTGAAACCGACCAAATAGACAGTCCGATAAGGGTTAATAAAATGGACTTCTCAATAATATCCGTGACAATAATAAGTGCATTCATGCTAGCAACCATAGACCAAAATTGTCCCACACAAAAGGGGACAACTGGTTTTTATTGCCACAGAATGTCATTAAAACAGCAGTTTTAACTCGAAGTAAGCTGAAGACACATCCTGCAATCGACCAAAAAAACTATCGGCAGGGCCATTGTAATACTCACCGCCTAAACTTGTCCGCAGATGATCGCTCCAGGCGTAGTTTATTTTGGGACGCAGTAAAGAATTATTTTTATTGAACCAGGTCACATAGGCCACTTCCAATTCCAAGGTGTCATTCAAAGCCTTATAACTTGGGCGCAAACTCAATCCCGTTTGATCTTTGAATTGCTGACTGGTGTTCACTGCTTGCTGCATTGCCACTGTTTGTAGGGACGAATTGGCACCGGCGGGATCTTGAAATTGATCAATATGACGATACAGCAGCTGAGCATTGATATTTAAGTGTTCCATAAAACTGCGATCAGCACCCAAAACTGCATATACATTTGAATTTGCCAATAAATAATTTGTTCCATCTGTATCATTGGTTTTTGTGTAAGCCACTTCACCACGCAACCCATAATCACCCACATTGGTTGCAAGATCAGCACCGTAAACCTTCACTCGCCCATATTGCAAACCCAATGTTGTGCCACCAGCATTGGCCGACAAAACACTCAAATCCGGCGTTTTACTATAACCATCAAAATAACTCAGCGACCAATCCACACTGTTCCCAGACTGATCCATTTTGACAGCCCACTGCGGATTATTTAAATCAGGCTTGGTGTCTTGCAATTCAATTCCACGAATTGGAGCAATTGGATAAACGGGAGAACGCCATTCCGGTATCCACAAAAAAATCCATCGCGTATTATCTGAATTGTAAACTGTCTGCACAGTCAATAAACCCATTCTGCTTTCTTCATCATCCACCAGCAAACGCTGTAGATTTTTAACACTCAACTGATCTGTGGGATTGACTTTATCCGCCCGCCCCCAAACAGTGATGGCACGGCCCACTTTAAAATCAAAATCCTTCCATGATTTTTCGATGTAAGCTTCACGCAAATCTGCATCGGCATAGTTGCTTCTAGAAAAATCTTGCCCCTGGATAAAACCCTCTGCAAAAAACTTATATCCCTGCCAATCCTCCGGGCGAAGACTCAGCCATGCAGAACCAACAGTAAAATCTTTTTGCTGACTAAAGCTTTTATCCTTTTGCCAGTAGCTAGAGCGCAAAGATCCACTGGCACCTAATTTTTCCCAGATTTTTTTAATGTTAGAACTTTGAAGATCCCCTTCTTGGGCCTGAACCCAAAAAGGATGCACTAATAAGAAAAATAAAAAAACAGCTAAAGATCTATAAAAACAACTATTGTTTTTCCAATGAACGCGTGGTGAATAGATCATCACTAACCCCTGTATTGGCTTTGAAGTTTTTGAACTCTAAAATTGTTTTATGATTGCTTTGCACATTTTCAGCCTCTAAAACCATCGGCTGCCATTTATTATTTTTAGCATCCACCTTTTGAATATCTTTAGCCGATATTTTTTTAAGCAGTTGACCATTTTGATCATAGCTTTCGCCCTTAACGACGACAAAACTTTCTTTATCCACCCAACCGATGCGTTTTGAATAACCTGAATTTTCAGTAACTTCTTTATTTTTTGGTAAAGATTCAATAACCCAAGTGTCTTTGCCTTCTATCTTTTCTTCTTTAACTAATTTATGATTCCAATCTTCGACCCTTTGCCCAATCACATCCCCATATGAAAAATCAGTGCCAACAAAAGAATCTTTTTTATTGTTGGCCACCAATCTTCTGACCTTTTTTAAGGCCGGTAAATAAATCCATATATCATCATCTTTACCAGTGCGTTCGATCAATAAGGTTTTTGTTCCTTTCACATCGGATGGAGTTAAAAAAGTAACCAGTCTGCGGTTGTCAGTCGTACCGGCAATCAGTTTGGTTTGCCCGGTGGTTTGTCGGACTCTTTCTTGGCCAGAGGCATTGATCAAACGAAATGTAGAATCAGAAACTGAATCATTGACTTTAGAAACAACAAAGTTTTTTTTCATTATTTCTTCAGCTGTTAAAGCTTCAGCCTTAGCCGCTGTCAGTGAAAATACAGATCCTAGAATCACTAATACTTTTATAAATTTAAACATGTGTGCTGCTCCTTTTGCCAAAAATAAATTGGGGTCTAATGGTAAAAATCAAAGATGGAAAAACAGTCAAGGCCGTCACAGAACTCACAAGCATGGCCAGGGCAATTAAAAAACCCATCCACAAGTGTATCATAAACCCCATTGAAAACATCAGAACGCCAAATCCGCCAGCCACTGCAGTCGACACAAAAATCGCGGCTTTTCCGGCAGAGCGAAAAGATTTTTCAATGGCTTTTTTCTCGGCCTCTTCACCGGGGCCTGCATTTTTTAATTCTTCGCGCATACGGTAGCTCATATAAATTCCATAATCAGCACCAATCCCCACCGCCATAGCCGACACCAACGCCGTGGCAATTTGCAGGGGAATACCTAAAATTCCCATAACTCCAAAGTTAACAAAAACCGCAGCCACCAAAGGAACCAAAATCAGTAAACCGGCTGTGACCGAGCGAAAAACCAAAGATGAGATCAAAAACACAGCGCCTATAATTTGCAAAATATTTAAAACCTTTTCACGAATCATGATTTCGTTCAAGGCCACACCACCCAAACTTCCGCCGCCAGCACTGACTTGAATACCTGCAGGTTTATTTTTATTAGAAAAATCTTGAACACCAGCCACTAATTTTTCCATCAATGCAGAGCTATCCGACTTTGCAAAAGCGGTGACCACAGCTTTTTGATAGTTGTAATCCACATAGCTGTCAAAATCACCGGGTTCACCAGAATTAGAATACAATAATAAATACTGCCCAACCAAGTCTTGACTGTCCGGAATTTTATAAAATTCTTTTTTGTCTTCGTTCATAGACTGATTCATTTTTTTAATAAAATCCACCAAGGACAAAGTTTTACCAATCTGTGGCTCTGTTTCAATTTCTTTTTGCAAAGAGTCCATAAAGCGTAAAACCTCTGGAAGTTTTATGGAATCTTCACTGTCGCCTTGAATAAGAACATAAAATGGATTTGTACCGGCCATCTTTTCATTCAATAAATTGTCGTCTTGGCGGATTTTTAATTGGCCGTAGAAGTATCCTTTTTGCGAATTGTCGATTTTTAACCAATATCCGCCCAGTGATAAAATCAAAATCAAAGCACCGGCTACAGTGTATACTTTTTTTCTTTGATTCATCGCCAGATCATAAAACTTTCCAGTTAAGCGATCCCAAAAACTGATTTGTCTTTCCCTGGCAATTTCTTTTTCGCCGGGCGGAGGCAGAAGAACCCTGAGCGCGGGAATAAAGGTCAGTTCTAAAATCAAAGCACTTAAAACACCTGCGCCAGAAAAAATACCAAAGGTTCTTATAGATTTGATTTCAAATATCATTAACGAGAAAAAACCCACGGCAGCCACTGTGCAAGCCACCACCATCACTGGTCCAACTTTGGTAAGCGACTCTTGCACCGCCATTTGACTTAAAGTTTTGGCATCCAATGTAGGATTTTTTTCTTTCGCTACGGCATATTCTTCATAATATCTTTTTAAAATTTGCACTGCGTGGCCCGCCGCTATGGCCAAAATCAATATTGGCGTTGATGCATTGAAAACATCAAAAGGTTGGCGCAACAAACCCAAAAACCCCACAGCCCATACCACGGCCAGAAGCGCTGTTACCAATGGTAGAATCAAGGCCTGCACAGTTCTAAAAGCTTCATAGTGAATCAAACCAATAATCAATAAGGCGATGGGGAATAAAAAACCCATGCGTGCAGAAAATTTTTCTAAGTTGGCTAGAAATATCGTAATGCCTGAAATCTGAATATTGACGTTGGCGTCCAATTCAGGGGCTACAGCCTCGCTGACAATCTTTTCGATGGCTTGAAAACCACCATCCACTTTTTTAAACTCGGCGACGATTTGTGTGGTCTTGCCATCTTTCGAAACCAAAAGATGGTCATAGGCGGGGTTTCTGGCAATAGCGTCTTTCAAAGCTTGCATTTCTGATTCACTAGAAGGGATTTTTTCCATCAAAGGTTGTACAATCATGCCTTCGCTATTGCCTAAAATATTTTTTATTTTTCTTGCAGACAAACTAGTGATGTTGCTTTTAACTGCTGCAGGTGAGTTTTGTATTCGCTGGGTGATGCGCTGAACTTTGTTTAGAATATCTGTTTGAAAGATATCTCCATTATTAGCGGTAACCCCGATAACTACGGTGAACTTGTTACCAAACACTTTTTCAATCAAATTGCCGGTGGCAATATAGGGATGGTTTTGTGGCAGCGTACTGTCTGGATCAATGATCACCTGCAAGGATCGCAATTGAAACAACAGCCCCAAGGTGGCCAGCGCAGTTAATACAATCACCCAATGCCGATATTTTATAATAGCCTGTATATAGCTTCGCACGAGTTCTCCTTTTGCTTTGTATTAAAATATGGTATTCTAATGAAGTTATCAGTGTCAACATCAATGTTATCGGGGTTAACATGCAAGCTTTAAAAAAATCCAAAACAACCTTGAAAAACAAAAAAAATCCCACTAAAACAGATACTTATCACCACGGCGATTTAAAAAAAACCTTGATTGAAGCTGCTGTTAGAATGTTGCAAAAAAAGACACCGGCTGAAATTTCATTGCGCGAACTGGCCCGCGAAGCTGGCGTCAGTCAGGCGGCTCCTTACCGGCATTTTAAAGATAAAGACACGCTTCTTGCAGCCATCAGTCAAGAAGGCTTTGAACTTAAATTTCAATATATGAAACAAGCGATGGATACATATAAAGATCAGCCTTTAGAAATGTTTTTTCAATGTGGCTTGTCTTATTTTCGCATGGGATTGCTGCATCCCCAACATTTCAAATTGATGTTCAGTGCGAATGTGAAGCCAGGACCGGAGTATCCAGATTTGGCGCAATCCGCAGCAAAATCATTTATGCTTTTGCGTGATATGGTAAAAATTTGCCAGCAGGCTGGAGTTTTGGGTCCAGGAGATCCTTACCACAAAGCCATGCATTGCTGGTGTGTAGTGAATGGCTTTGCTGCTTTGTATGCAGATGGCCGTTTGGCTTGGCTTGGCGTAGATCCAACAAATGCGGAGCAAGCCTTAAGAACTTTAAATTCACAATATTTATTGGGAGCACATAGAGACATGAAAGCTTCAGAGTTTGACTTTGCACTATTTCAAAACGAATACTCCATGCTTTATAAAAAAATGATGGAGTCATAAAAAAATCGGCGAAAAGTCATTTACAGCCTTCACTCATTTTAGTGGCCAGTACGCCTAGAAATTTTTGATTTAGGTTGCGATGCGTCCGAAGACGGGACTAGACCTTTATAAATTTTGGATAATAATTATCAGATGAAAAAAATTTTATTATTCGTATCAGGCTTTTTAGTATTGAGCTCTTGCGATCGCCCCCTAAAAACACAAAGGGCTACATTCTTTATTGATTTTAAAAATTTATATGCAGAAGGCGTACGTTCACAAAGCTTTCCTGCCAATCAAAAAGTCTGTTTTGCGGCAGAAATCAATGGACCTAACCAGCCACTGACCGCGGCGGGGTCATGCTTCCCGGCCCTAGGGTTGTTTAAAGGCTTTGTTGAAAGCAATCAGTCGATTCAATTGGAAGCCGAGCGCGGCTCGAACTACACATTGCGAATTTTTGCAGAAATAAAAAATATTGGCGACAATTCCAACTGTTCCGATTGGCTACCCAACCAGATGGATTATTCAAAAATCTACAAGGTGGCCGAACAAACGAACTTGAATTTAGATCAAGATGCTCAGACCGTACAAATAACCACTAACTTTCCCGGCGCTGCCAATCATTTAAAAAGCACTCTTGGTTTAAGCACATGTTCTGCAGTTGCCACTTGCACAGGTACTGATTTGGTGGGCGCTGATTTAACCGCCACCGCTGGCCAAACCTTATCAGGCACCTACTGCAATGTAGGAACCTTCACCGTCCCCGCGGGCATTACGGCCTACGCGGCAGCTCAACAAAAATTGATTATCAACGCAAGTACCGAAAATATTTTGGGAACACTGAATGCTGATGAAAAAGGTTATGCAGCGATGACTGGGCCAGGCGCACCGTCAAGCACCCTGGGTGGCGCTGGCCATCTAGGTCAAGGCGGTGGGGCTACTGGTGGATCGGGTGCCGTGTCACCAACAGCTCCCACCGAAATGGGATCCGGCGGTGGCGACAAAGCCGGTGGTGGCTATATTGAAATCAATGCCACTACGACAATGGTTTTATCGGGCAGTATTTACGCCAATGGCGGATCATCATCGACACTTGGCAGTGGCAGTGGTGGGACTGTACGCATCAAATCGCCGACTGTAACTGGCAGTGGTTCTATTTTTGCCAATGGTGGATCCAGTGTCGGCAGCCTTGCCGGCGGTGGCGCTGGCGGTGCCGTGGTGATTCACGCCGACAGTATACCAACTCTTGTTTATGCAACATCTGGAGCCGGCAATAATTATGATACTGCTTATTCCATTTACCATGGGGCCCCGGCGGCTTATGTGCAAAAAAATTATTCGACCGGAACTATCACCAAGGCGCAAATCAATGGCCACAACTACCCGGCTCGCACTTTAGATATCAATGCCTTTAGCCAGGCGGCCAGTATCTACATTGGCAGCCAAGCCTATGTCGAAATCACTTCGACCTACAGTGGACCTGCCCTTTATGTGGACGGCGGCGAATTGAAATTAAAAACCAATGCTAATGTGGGCGCTATTCAACTTTTGTCTGGCAACTTGTATGCCCAAGACAATGCGACAATTTCTTCTTTAACAGCCACTGGTGGTAATATTTATTCTTCTGCAAATACAGTCACATGGGGTGATATCACTATTTCGGGAGCATCGACCAAGTTCAAAGCAGATCCCGTTCGCTACCCAGTAACGGCAACTCCTGTGATTATCAAAGCCACCAATTTAAGTATTTTATCCAGTGCTTCTATTGATGTTGTGGGTTCAGGCTTTTCGGCCACCTATGGTCCAGGCGGAACAAGCACCGGTTATCAAGGCGGAACTTATGGTGGCGCTGGCGGAGGGAACGGCAGTACTACTTATGGATCCAATACAAATCCGGATGATTTTGGATCTGGGGGCTATGGCTCTGCCGGGGATCACAGCAGTTATTGGGGACAAGGCTCTGGCGGCGGCAAAGTGCGCATTCAGGTCAGCAATCTTTTTACTTTGGATGGCACCATCAATGCCAATGGCGTCAGTGGATTTTGCTGCATCAGCATTGGTGCTGGCGCCGGTGGCAGTGTGTTTATTAAAGCGAATCAATTTGCTGGCACCGGCAGTATCGCAGCCAACGGAGGATCACACCCGGGCACAGCTTCTGGATCTGGTGGTGGCGGTGGGCGAGTAGCGATTTACTACAACAGCAAAACTCATTCTGGCAGTGTCACTGCCAACGGAGGAACCGGTTATGGCGCACCCAATGGAGCATCCGGTTCTTTTTATGATGGCGGCAACAGCTCCTACAGCGGAGCCCCGGCCTTGTAGGAAGCTGAGCGATGGAAAAACGAAAGGCAGCGAATGAGCATACAAACTGTGTTTATTGAATCCATAGGTTGGATTTCTACTGCTGCCTTTTTATTGTCTATTGTTGTTTCAAATAGAATTAGTTTACACCAATTAGGAGTTTTTGCATCTATCACCACAGGAATATATGCTTTTTCCCATGGTGCCACTGCCATTTGGGTGAAGTGGATCATTGCCTTGTTCTTTCACCTGTATATGTGGATCAAATTGAAAAAAGCGCAGCAATGATGAAAAGCTACTCTCCTAAAGCTTTGATCACTAAGTCCGCAGTTTCAATTCCAGAAAAATTCTGCTGCCCTGTTATCAAATTGCCATCGCGAACTGCAAAACCCTTCCACAAGCCGGCTTGAATGTAGTTGGCTCCTAGTTTTTTAAGTTCGTCTTCAATTCTCCACGGTTGCAAATGCTTATCTTTTGATAATGCCCCCATGGACCAAACGGCATTGTCTGAAAAGTCTTCTTCTACATTGGCAAAACCAGTCACAGTTTTACCCTTTACTAAATATTCACCATTGGTAAGCTTAGCAAATCGAAGAACAGCGGTTCCATGACAAAGGGCACAGGCAATTTTTCCAGACTCATAAAACTCTACAAATTTTTTATGTAGCACCACTTCTTTTTCATAAGTAATCATTGGTGCCTGTCCGCCAGCAACCACAATAGCATCATAATTGCTAACATTTAAATCGGACAAAGATTTTGTTTTTTCTACCAGCGCCATGAGCTTAGAAGTATTAATAAAACCCATACTAATAAGGTCACTGGCTGAGTAGCCACTTGGGTCCCGGGGATCGCTAAAACTGTCTGCTTCACACTTTCCACCGTTAGGAGAATAAATATCTACTTCAAAGCCTTTTTCCGTAAAAGAAAAATAGGGATGGGACAGTTCACTCCACCAAAACCCAACAGGCCAACCCGTTGTTGTTGATATTGCAGGATTAGCCACTACAATGGCTACCTTTTTAGATTTTTTACTATTGACTGCATTGGTATTTTTTAGACTCATAAATTCCTCCATTGAATAATTTTATTCATTTTTTTAAATTAGAACTTTAAATGCTATTCTTTTCTTCGCAAAATTCCGAAAGAAAAATCTCGCCCCATACCAAACTTGTAGGCGGATTGAATCCATAACAAAGCCAGTGGTTCCAATAATCGGGCCGAAGACAACGGACCAACGTCCATAGATTCAAAGCCAACATCATTGATTATTTCTGCAATTTCGTGACGGTGATTTTTATCATCGCTGCAAAAAAACATAGCTGTTTTGCGAGATTCTAAATTTGGATCTGCCATAATATTAAAACCGGTTGTATTGAAGCTTTTGTAGACATAGGCCTTAGGCGCCCAGTTTTGTATTAATTCTGCGCCCGAAGTTGTATGACCTATTTCTAAACCACTTAAATCTTTTTTTAAGGGATTTGTGCAATCAATTAAAACCTTTTCTTTGAC
>JBMOJS010000344.1:0-2386 GCA_049315665.1 Pseudobdellovibrionaceae bacterium
CATTATTAGGGCCTAAATCAAAAGATGAAGAATTCAGTGAGCTTTGTGATCTGAGCTTTAACTTATGTTCTTTTATAAAAGAAAGTTTAAAATTCATGGAATTAAATATCGATCAATACAATGACAACAAATTAAGCGTATCAAGTATTGAAATTTTATTCTCAAATTGGAAATTGCCTGTTGAGTCAGTAAAAAATCATTCTATTAGTGAACTTTCCACCAATAAATTTACTCGGCATAAAAAATTAAAAATCAATCGAATCCTAGAACGCCACTTTTATTCATAAATTAGAGAGACGTTACAATTAATTAAAGCACCAAAGAGCAATGAAAATATCTGTATAGATGAGAATTAAAATTCTGCTAAAAAAAGCACTGTTTATTAAGTTCAGTGCTTTTAAGTTGTATGATTTTAATACTCAGAGTTATTTTACTGCCCCTTTATCTAAAAGATTTTGTAAATTAGATTTTTTCTGCTCTTGATTGAGTAGATATCCTAGGTCTTTATCAGTTTCTTTTAACATTGGTAAAATTTGGTCTGGCAGCTGCAATAGTTGAGCCTGAGCATAAGTTTGTGAGATGGATTTATGACACTCAGAAATGTCATCCCAACCTGACTTATTTTCTTGTTTCTGTATGGATTTACAACTTAATAGCATATCTTTTTTACTCTCAAGAGAAGCCAGTCTGGCTGATAGTTCTAAAAGTTCAATCTTAAAAGCCATGTGTGCAAAATCAAATACTTTTCGATGCTTTTGAATACTTTGATTATAAAACTTATCATTTAAAGACGTCGGCTTTGCGATTATTTTATAGGACTCTACAATTTTCAAAAGCGTTTGTGAACCACTATCAGGATAGTGGCCACAGGCCTTTGCAAGATTAGCAGCGGCCTCGCAAATATCCTGATCTGACGTCGCTTTTAAAATAAGAGCAATAGCCGTTGTCATTTGTTCATAATCCAGATTACTCGACTGATAATTAACCTCTTCAGCGTAAGCTCTATTTATAAGTATCGAAAACATTGAAAAACTAGGTAATGCACTTTTTACTGCTTCTTTAAGATTTAGAATATCCTTATATTCACTTATATCAATTTTCTTATAATTAACTTCAAAAACGGTTGGTTTTTTTGTTCGAGATACTTTGGTGCTAATATTACCGCTTCTAATTTTGAATGAATTGTTTGAGTCAAATTCAATTTTTGGAGCTACCCATTCCAATGTATCATTTGCTGCCTTTAAGTCCGAACAAGCTAGTTTCAACTGGTATGAACTAGTTCTATCGCAAAGAGCCTCTGAGATTTTTTTTGACTTCAGGGTCGAGAATTTACTAATAGGAAAAACCAACAAATCTTTTTTAGCAAACGATGTAGAAGAAATGACCACTCCAGTTACAAAAATTAAATATAATCTCATATCTACCCCCATATTCAATGTAGCAGAAAAGCATTATTTTGATAGTCCAACATTCCAAAACTAAGATCTTAGTAGGTAATATCGAATTTTTCTGTAGCAAAAGCAAATTATTGATGCCTGTATAAATAAAGATACTATAATTTGAGCTAGCCATTCAGTCTACTGGTTGATCACATCCAGCGAGCCGCTCTGAGCAAGGATTTAACCAACGACCAAAAGGTTCGTCTATCTAAACGTCCTGGACAGGATCACCCAACCAAATTGCTATTCCTGACCACAGCACCACCGCTGATGCTAGCCAAAGCGATCCTAAATGGCCATGGCAGTTGCAAGCACACAGCTTGCCGATGTCGATTCCCAATGCGCAAACTTATCACTACCAACGCCACGAACCCGAGAAAACTACACTCTACAAACTGATCCAAGGCAACTGGCTGTCGTTCCAGCAACAGGTCGAACACGATCTGGGGTATCCATTACCAGACTTTGTGAACAAAGAGTTCGAAGCGTATCCTCGCTGAGGGATCTTAGCGCACGGATTTTTGCGGGCTAAGTGTACCAGTTGCCCGCACGAGATGCTGGTGGCCTTTAGCTGCAAAAAAAGGGGATTCTGTCCCAGCTGCGGGGCCCGGCGGATGTCAGAGACAGCCGCGCATTTAGTCGATCACGTGCTTCCGCACAAAAGCATTCGTCAATGGGTGCTGACATTCCCAGTGCCCATCAGGCTGTGTTTGGCAGCTATAATCATACCAATTTTTTGATTGTTGTCTTGCTTTTAAATAAACATAAAGTGTCTACTTTTTTTGCAAATGCCGTTAAAGACTTGCATCTTTAAAATTGGGTTTAAATGGTGTCATTTATAGTGGACAATTAAGTATGAGTCAAAAACGCCAAGCGATCTACTTAGGAATCCAGTAAGTGGAAAAGAGCCGGCCAAAGAATGGATCGGTTCACTTAAAGATAATATG
>JBMOJS010000345.1:0-2371 GCA_049315665.1 Pseudobdellovibrionaceae bacterium
ATCAATTTCACCCATATTGTTGATTTTATGATCATGATGCCCTTGGGGCCTCAGTTGATGCGGCTATTTTCAATCACTCCCCAGCAGTTTGGTTTTTTGGTTTCTGCTTACACTTTAACAGCGGGCTTCAGTGGCTTTTTGGCTTCTTTTTTTATTGATCGCTTTGACCGTAAAATTGGCTTGCTATTTTTTTATACAGGGTTCGCATTTGGCACCTTGGCTTGCGCCTTGGCAGACACCTATTGGGTGCTCTTGATCAGCCGTTGCGTCGCGGGTTTTTTTGGTGGAGTTTTAGGATCGCTGATTTTTTCTATTGTCGGCGATGTGATCAGCTTTGAACGGCGAGGCACCGCCATGGGCGTGGTCATGATGTCTTTTTCTTTGGCTTCTGTGATGGGCGTGCCTTTGAGCTTGTATTTGGCCAATCATTATGGCTGGCACTCTCCTTTTGTTTTTTTAGGCCTGCTTTCACTTTTGGTGGGCGTGGTGATTTTTTTACTGGTGCCACCTTTGCGCATTCACTTGCAAGATCGCGAATTCCATCCCACAGCCAAGCAGGCTTGGGGGCAGTTGTTTTCATTTTTCAGTGAAGACTCCATTCGAAATAGTTTGATTTTTGCCGCTTGCTTGATTTTTGGACAGTTCACGGTGATTCCTTTTATAAGTCCTTCATTGGTAGCCAATGCAGGACTCACAGAGGCCCAATTGCCTTTGATCTATTTGTGCGGGGGAGCTTTCACAATTATTTCTTCACCTTTGATCGGACGCTGCACAGATATTTATGGTAAAAAAATTGTTTTTATCATCAGTATATTGCTTTCTATTTTACCCTTGCTGTTGATCACTCATTTGAATAAAAACTTTTCTTTACCGGCGATTTTAGTGACCAATGTGCTTTTCTTTATGGTGATGGGGGGGCGAATGATCCCAGCCATGGCCATGATTTCCGAAGCTGTGGTACCAGCCCAACGAGGCAGCTTTATGAGCGTAGTCAGCTCTGTTCAGCAGCTGTCTTCAGCCCTAGCCGCAGGGCTTGCTGGTTTTTTAGTAACAAGAACGCAGGATGGACAATTATTACATTACAACTGGGTGGGCTATATTGCTGTGGCATTTAGCCTATTGACCTTATGGTTACTTAGCCGAATGCGCAGCACCCAACAAGAACAAAAGAGCAAAACATAATGGACTTACATTTTTTTATTTATTTATTTGTAGGATTGATTTTAGGCGGAGTCCTTGGGTTTTTATTTTTTAAACTCTACCGCCAGCAAATCATTAAAAAAGCCCAACTGGAGGCTGAAGAGATTCAAGCTGAAATTCAGGAACAAACTGAACTTCGTAAACTTGAAGAGCAAGAAATCATTCAGGAGCTAGAAACCGAGCTCTGGACCAAATCAGAAAAAGAATTGCTAAAAAGCGAAGAACACATTTCTGAACTGCAAGAGATCGTGGATGAAAAAAAGCAAAAAGTGGATCAACGCTTGAATGAATTAAAAACCCAGATCAGTGGTAAAGAAGAAGCTGTGGGCACTTTGGATAAAAAAATCCGTCAAATCGAAAAAGCCTTCGAAGATAAAAAACAAAACCGCCTTCAGCTGATGAAGCAATTGAGCGAAACACTCTGCCAGCAGTTAAACACTACAGAAAAAGAAGTCAGCAAATCTTTACAAGATGCCTGGTTTGAAGAGGCCCGCTCAGAAGGTCAAAAGTATGTTGAGCGCACCGAAGAAGAATTTAAGGAGCACGCCGAAGCCCGAGCCAAAGGCATTTTGGATGTGGCCTTGGATCGTTTTGCTAGGCCTTACTGCCCCGAACGCGGCATTGGTGCTGTGTTCTTTCCCGACAACAATATCCGTCAGATTTTTTGCGATCCTAATAAAAAAAATATCGAAGCCGTGCAAAATGCCTGCGGCTGCGACATTGTGATTGAAGCGGATTCCGAGATGGTGGGTGTTGCTGGTTTTGATCCCGTTCGCCGCGAACTGACACGCAGAACTTTAGAAAAGATCTTTCGCGAACCCCGTTGGATCAATCCCACTCAGATTCAAAAATTTGCTGAACAATTGAAAAAAGATCTGTTGAAACAGATTCGTCAAGATGGCGATGCCATTGCCCGCGAACTTAAAGTGGAGCAACTGCATCCTGAAATCAAACAAATGATGGGATCTTTGCGCTACCGCTATTCCTTCACGCAAAATCAGTATTTTCACTGCTCAGAAGTGGGCTGGCTGTGTGGCCTGCTGGCTGGCGAATTGAATTTAAATATTGCCCAAGCCCGCCGTTCAGGAATGCTGCATGACATCGGCAAATCCATGGACCATGCCATGGATGGGGGCCATGCGGTGATTGGCGCCGACTTCATTCAAACCCG
>JBMOJS010000346.1:0-2370 GCA_049315665.1 Pseudobdellovibrionaceae bacterium
AAAGCATTTGGTGTCGCTAACCCTTGTCAGTGGTTTTTTGGTGCATTCTATAGTACTGGACTCCGCATGGGCTGCAAAAAAACAAAAAACCAAACAGCAGCAAAGCTTGAAAAAAAAGAAAACCGTAGGTGAGCTTTTAAAACAAGCCAGTGATGCCAGTCGTGGCGCTGGCGTGCAAATGAGCAAAACAGACACATCTTTACCTGGGGCTAAAGTGCAATTTTCCTCTTCGTCCAAGGTGAATCTAGATAGTGTAAAGCCCCCTCCATCAACCGAGATCTTTAAATCTGAATCCCAGGATATGGTGGATTATGAAAAAATTCTAGATCGCCAAATTCAAGAATTATTCAAACTGACGCAAAAATTCAAAAGCAGTAATAATCGCGGTGAACTTTGGTTGCGCTTGGCCGAGCTTTATGTAGAAAAAGCCACTTTAATTGATACTCGCAAACAGAATGAATATGATCAAAAACTGAGAGACTTTCAATCTGGTAAAACAAACGCCAAACCCACTTTGAGCACTGCCGCAGCCCGGGAATACAATCGCAAGTCTATTCAGTTGTATGAATGGTTTCAAAGAGATTTTCCCAAAGACGAAAAAACCAGTCAGGCTTTGTTTTTTCTTGGATATAATCATTTCGAGTTAGGTCAAGTTGAAGCGGGTTCCAAGTATTATAAACGTTTAACCCAAGAATATCCAAATAGTCCCTTTGTTGGAGAAGCTCATTTCGCTTTGGGTGAATACTATTTTGAAAGCGAAAAGTGGAAAGATGCTTATAAAGAATATTCTCCTTTAATCAAAGACAAGCAACACCGCTTAAACACTTTTTCTTTGTACAAAGGGGGTTGGTGTTTATTTCGTCTAGGTCGCTACAAAGAGGCTTTAAACTATCTAGAATTTATTATTAAATCTGGACAGGCCAGCAATAAAGAAGAATCGTCCAGTTTTCGTAAGGTCAATCGTAATCGTTTAGAAAGCGAAGCTTTACGTGACCTGGTGGTTTTTTATGCTGAAGCTAAAGGCCCTGAAGGCGCTGAGGATTTTTTCAAACAATATGCTGGGGATAAATATTTTTCTTATATGGAAAAATTAGCTTACCAGTATTCAGATCGTGGCAATAAAGAAAACTCAAAAGAAGTTTTTAAGTGGTTGATTGCGCAAAATGCCAATACCGCCAAGGCTTTTGAATATCAGTATCAAATTGTACAAAATTATTATTATGGTAAAAATACTCCTCAGTTTAAAGAAGAGCTATGGAAGTGGGTTAAAGATTATGGAACATCCAGTTCTTGGTATGAAGCCAACAAAGACAATACAGAGCTGCAAAAAAATTCTTATAAACTGCGTGAAACCACTTTAAGAAATTTTGTGTTGCAACAGCACCAAACAGCACAAAACTCACGGGCTGTTTATGCGCAAAAATCAGCCAGTCAAGGCTATGTCATTTATCTAAAAGAGTTTCCAGATTCACCGACAGCAGCAGACATGCATTTTTACTATGGCGAGCTTTTGTATGATATGAAAAAATATGACGAAGCTTCCATTCAGTATAAATGGGTTGTTGATAATGCTCCACAGTCCAAATTTGGCAATAAGTCGGCGCAGAATTTAATTTTGGCTGCGGAACGCAGTGTTCCTTCCGATAAAGATCTGCAAAAAAAGGTGGGTAATTCTTTAGATCCAATTCCGTTTGATCCTAGCATTGAAAGATTTTTAGAAATCACCAAGTGGTATTTAGCAACTTATCCCAATTCAGATCGACATGCTGAAATTGAATTTCGAGTCGGCCGTATCTATTATCAACACAATCGTTTTAATGAAGCTTCAGAAATGTTTAAAGACATTGTAAAAAAATACCCCAACACCAAGTATTCCGAGTATTCAGCCAATCTATTGTTGGATATTTTTAATCTTAGAAAAGATTATGCTGGATTAGAAAAAACAGGCTCTGAGCTTCTTAGTCAGGCCTCGATCTCTTCCTCAAAAGCTGGGGCGGATATCCGTGGTGTTTTAGAAAAAGCCAGTTTTAAAAAAGCACAAAATTTAGAAGAGCAAAAACAATATGCTGAAAGTGCAGTTGAATATGAAGCCTTTGCTAGCAAAAATCCAAAATCTGATTTAGCGGCCACGGCCCTATTCAACGCGGCTATCAATTATGAAAAGGCCGGTCAAAATAGTTCAGCCATCAGAGCCTATGCCTTTGTGCTGAACTCAAAGGACCCCAAGGCGGATGCATTTAAAGTCAAAGCAAAGCGGTTGTTAGCCAAACGTTATCAAGAGGCCGCCCGGTATGAAGAGGCCGCCCGCTTGTTTGAAGAGCTAGCTTCTGAAAACCCCAAAGACCCATTAGCAAAGAATTTTATTTATAA
>JBMOJS010000347.1:0-2348 GCA_049315665.1 Pseudobdellovibrionaceae bacterium
GAGCTAATAAATATGTAATTAGTGAGTGCCCTAGCAGGGTAGGCAGGACTATGGTGCCAGCAATGGCAATCCAGGTCTGTTGTGGATAATTGGTCAAAGAAATTTGATGAAATAGGGCTACGCAGCCAAACAAGACGGACGTAGATGCGTAGGTCACAAAGCTGAATGTAACAACCCCCAATTGTTTGCGCATTTTTTGACCCAGTAAAATAAAGCAGGCAAAAAGTGGTGCAGATATCAATGCATAAATATCCCCACGCACCGAGGTGGGGCTAAATTCTAAGCTGTGAGAGACCAAATAATAAATTCCTAAAAAAGCAAAAATATAGGCAAGCCCCAGTCGTGGTGTGAATTTTTCTTTAAAAAACAAATAAGCCCCAAGGGCAGTGAATAGGGGATTTACAGAGTATATAATCATGGCATTGGCAATAGCGGTGTTTTGTGCGGCCAAAGAAAAAGTCCATAGATGTAAAAAGAAAAAGACGCCAGACCCTAAGCACAGCATTAATTTTTTTCCGTTCAGTTGGCGCCACTGCACCCATGGTGCGAATAGTAGGGCTGACACTAGAAGGCGCCAAAAACCAATAATTTCTGCTGGGGCGTGGGCCCAGCGAATCAGTGTTGGCGATTGCGAAAGGCAGATCAAGGCTAAAAAATAAAGGAATAAATTCATCAGAACTTGTTTCTTGCATAATGTTATGCCTTTGAAAAGTAAAATATATAGACCATGATCAGTGATACTTTTTACTGAGGAGACAGTGAATGAATTTAAATCAAAGATTACTTTTTGCCGCTTGCAGTTTGGTTTTTGTGTCAGCTTGTGAAAAAAAGGTTAAGCTTGAAACAGACACACAAAAAGCCAGCTACGCCATTGGCCAACAGATTGGCCAAAACATGAAGCAGCAAAATATTGAAGTGGATGTGGACTCTATAGCTGGGGCCATGAAAGATGTTTTTGCTGGTAAAGAAAGCCGTTTGAAAAAAGAAGAAATTCAAGCCGCTATGATGAAGTTGCAAGAGTCTGCAGGTAAAAAACAACAGCAAGCCGCTGAAGATAACAAGAAAAAAGGTCAAGAGTACCTTGAAAAGAACAAAACTACAGCGGGCTTGAAAGTTACAGCATCCGGCTTACAGTATCTTGTTGAAAAAGAAGGCACTGGGGCTAAGCCTACAAAAACGGACACTGTAAAATGTCATTACAGCGGAACTCTAATTACGGGTGAAAAATTTGATTCCTCTTATGATCGCAATGAACCAGCCGAGTTTCCAGTTTCTGGTGTGATCCCTGGTTGGACAGAGGCTTTGCAGTTGATGAGTGTTGGATCAAAATATAAACTTTTTGTTCCTTCTGATTTAGCCTATGGACCTTCTGGTCGTCCAGGCATTCCGCCCAATTCGGTTTTGGTGTTTGAAGTTGAACTTTTAGATATTGTTAAGGCAAAAAATAAAAAATAAATATGGATTTTAAAGTTTCCCCTGTAGATCATTTTCAAAAGTATTTTGCTGAAGCCGAGAAAGCGCAACTGCCAGAGCCCAATGCCATGTCTGTGGCCACTATTGGTTTAGATGGGCGTCCCGCCAATCGTGTTGTATTGTACAAAGGCATGATTCGCGGGGCTTTCAGTTTTTTTACAAATTATGAAAGTCGAAAAGGTCTAGAGCTGGAAAAAAATCCCTGCGTGGCCGCTGTATTTTTTTGGCCGCAACTAAGTCAACAAATTCGTATTGAAGGTCGCGTAGAAAAACTATCTAGGCAGGAATCTGAGGAGTATTTTGCTAGCCGACCCAGGTTGTCCCAGTTGGGTGCCTGGGCTTCTGCGCAAAGTCGCGTGATTCCAAATTACGATTATTTTAAAAATAGAATCCAACAAGCTACGGATCAGTTTGCAGATCAAAACAGTGTGCCTTGCCCTCCACATTGGGGTGGCTATGGCTTGTTTGCAGATAAGATAGAGTTTTGGTTTGGTTTGCAAGGGCGCCTGCATGAACGCTATCAATTTGTAAAGCAAGATCAGCAGTGGCAAGGGCAGATGCTATCGCCTTAAGAGTTTTAGGATAGGCTGTTAGTGCAAGGCGTGGGGAGCGACTAAATAAAATTCAGGTATATCCACCGAAAAAGTATCACCAGAGTCTGTAACCATATGGTATTGGCCCTTCATCGATCCGCTGAATCCATTCAATGGGCAGGAACTTTCGTATTCAAAAATCTGTCCTGGAGAAATTCTAGGCTGTAATCCAACAACTCCTGGTCCACGAACCTCTTCTTGCTGGCCATAGCCATCCTTGATGATCCAGTGTCGGCTCATCAATTGGGCGCCGGTAAGTCCTAAATTTCGAATACTGACTTT
>JBMOJS010000087.1:0-10366 GCA_049315665.1 Pseudobdellovibrionaceae bacterium
CCGTCGTATTTTTTTAAGATGGTGTTTTTTGAAGAAAAGTACAAAGGCCATTTTTTTTGCAGTGCTAAATTCAAACAAGATCTAGCAAAACCACGAATCGATTCATCGGTGTTGTACATGGCCATGGCTACACCATCGCCTTTGAAGTTGTAAACTTCATGAGTTATTTTTTCGCCATTTTCACCATCAAAAGTGATGGTCAATTTGCCTTTACCCTTGGTCACAAAATCTGTGGCTTTGTATTGATCGCCAAATGCATGGCGCCCGATACATATCGGCTTGGTCCAACCAGGAACTAGGCGGGGCACATTTTTACATAAAATCGGTTCACGAAAAACTGTTCCATCTAAAATATTTCTGATTGTTCCGTTAGGGGACTTCCACATTTGTTTTAAATTGAATTCTTTCACCCGTTGTTCATCTGGAGTGATGGTGGCGCACTTGATACCCACCCCATATTTTTTAATTGCTTCGGCAGAATCTACAGTGACTTGATCTGAAGTTTTATCACGATTTTCCATGCCCAAATCAAAGTACTTAATGTCGATATCTAGATAAGGAAGTATCAATTTGTTTTTGATAAAATGCCAAATGATTCTGGTCATTTCATCGCCGTCCAATTCAACTACAGGGTTTACAACTTTGATTTTGCTCATGCGAATTCCTTTGGTGTGATCAGGGTGTATGTTATAAAACGGCGAATATAGACTTAGACTTAAATCTTGTCGACAATTAGTCGAATCTGACCAATAGATTGACAATATATAGCAAAATTGGCATTAGCCTAAAAATGCAGCAGCCAAGCGATTTTTTCTAAAGCTTCGGTTTCTTCAGCCCAATACTTATAGGTATTGAATTCAGGAAACAACTTAGGAAAAGACGGATCATCCCAGCGGTGAGCAATCCATCCCGAATAAGAAATCAGCCTTAATCCGCGCAATAATGGAATCCATTCCCATTGTTCTTCAGGAAACTCACGAAAAGACGAATAGCCTTCCAGCAAAGCTTCTTTTTCGGCCTCCAGTTGATCTTGATCCCCAGACAACAACATCCAAAAATCCTGAACCTCGGGCCCCATGCAAAAATCATCAAAGTCGATAATGGCAAAACGATTTTCTGTTTTTAATAAATTTCCACGGTGACAGTCCCCATGAATGCGAATAAATTTTCGCACATCAAATGTGTCATCCATCACATTTAAAATATGCGTGGCTGCCTGCAAATAACGGTCGCGCACTTCTGGAGCCACCAAGGGTTGTAAATAGTCTAAAGTATTCCAGCCTCCGTAATATTCAGTATTCAAGATGGGCCGGTGCTGACTGCGCTGCCCAGCCCCCAAATTGTGCAAACGGGCCAATAAAGACCCTACTTGAGTCATTTCGCTCAAGCTTAATTCTTGCGGCATGCGACCTTTAAACTTGGGAAACAATGCTAAAAAAATATTGTCCTGCAAAGACAGGGTTTTTTGATTTTTTTGTAACAGTGGGGCCACAGCTGAAACATCTTCTTCAGCCAATTCCTGTAAAAACTGATGCTCTTCTAAAATGGCCGCCTGACTCCAACGCCCTGGTCGATAAAATTTTGCGATGACCCGCTGAGGAAGCAAATCCCCCTCGCCCGCTTCAAGTTCAATATCAAAAACTCTGTTTTCGTAAGAATTCAATTGCCAAAATACACCAGTGGTTTGAAAACCTGCATTTTCGACAGAGGCCAGCACTTGATCGGGGTTCAGTTGATAAAAGCCATTAGACATGGGCATAATATAGTCACAACCCTATGAACAGTCATTTATTTCCGCATAAATATTCTTTGCTTGGCGTACAAAAAAATGTTCGCTGTGTTATAACAGTTCTGCAACAGCCTTTTGTATCGGATACAGCAGAGTCGATTCTGTTTCACAATCCGCTGCAAAATTCGACTTTACCAAAATCTGCAGCGTTGTTTGCCCTCTTAAGAAATTTTTATCGCCTTAAAGCTGAAAAATTTATTTTACAAAGATCACAGTATTGGATTCAACAAATGCAATTGCAGCCGCAAAAAATCCGCTTCAAAGAAACAGTTTCCCGCTGGGGCAGTTGTTCATCCAAAGGATCCATTAATTTTAACTGGCACTTGATCGTTTATCCAGCAGATGTCATTGATTATGTCATTGTGCATGAGTTGGCGCATTTACGATTCATGAATCATTCTAAAGATTTTTGGGGCTTGGTTCGCAGCCATCTTCCAGATTACAAACTGCAGCGGCAATACTTGCGTCAGAATTATGATTTGTCCCATTTTTTGCTCCACTGGAAGGCCAACAAGGTGCCAGTGAATCCGATACTCCAGCCCATGATGACATCACTCAGATAATGAGCTTGCTCTGAAATTCGACTAAACCCAACCAGCAGACAGAAAAAAATCCACAGCCATTTATAGCGTGGCATTAAGATAGTAAAAACCGTGGCCGCCGTCGCAATGACTTGCGAGTGTCCAGATGGAAACGACTGCCAATGCCAGTGCATATTCATCGGATCAAACAATTGTGGATCTAAAGTTTCAGATTGATAAGGGCGCTGCCTTCCTACCAAAAATTTAATCACGTGAACCAAAAAACCTGATACAACAAGCGACAGCAATAAAAAAGAACTGCGATGAAAGTATTCACGAGCTTTAGGATTTTTCCTCATTTTCAGAACTAAGCCCGTGGCCAAGCCTAAAAAAGACAAAATAAAATAAGGTCCGCCCAAGCCAATATCAGTCAATACATGCATTGTATTTTTAATATCTAGGGGTAATGAGTCTTTAACCTGCACAGAAAAATATTGGTCGATAAAAAAAATCAAAGGCCAGCAGAGTAAAGCTATGCCAGCATTCAGAAGCCCTAAAAATACCAATAAGGGCCCTGTTTTTTTGCATAATATAGACTTTAGCAAAACTGCCTCTTTTCTTTTCAGCAATGAAATATATTCAAATTTTATAACCCATATTTGCATGTATTGGAACTGAAGAACTATTACGACTGTAGATCGATGGTCCTGATTTTGCAAAACATCTGTTGTTGCAATATTTTTTTGCATCACTTGATTCGCAAGTTAAGTTCAAATGGAGCTTCAAAAAAGGGGATATTTATGTCTTATGCTTTAAACATAAAAAAACATCAATTAACACTTCTAGCGTTATCCGCATCGCTAGGTCTTTCTGCATGTGGAAAAAAGACAGAACTTTATTCTGGAAAAGGCGATGCCTCGGCCACACAAGAGCAAAACAAAACGAAGCCCACAGCGCCGCAGGCTCCGTCAACAAATTCAACTAACGATGGCGAAACTCGCTTTACTAATGGCCAATTACCGACTCAGGCTCCTTCATCATCAGATCGTCAACCCTCCGGACCCAATGGTGATAACTCCACTCCTTGGTCAAATAATAATCCTGGGCCCACCTTGGGTGGAAGCATTACACCAATGCCTAACACTTCAAACTCTACAAGCTCAGAGCAACCTAGAGTTCAAAACTCTGATTCAAAAAAATATGATCCACTTAATCCACGAAGTGTAGACCAGCCGGTTTGGACCAAACAAACCACTGGTGCTACTAACAATGAAGGTCTATTGTATACCGGCTCTTCAACTGATTCAATTCATGCATTTTTAAGAAGCAGGAACCACCGTGTTGATGCAGCAACAAGACAACAGAATGTTGCCGCGGCATCAGCCGTAGTGAAAGCCAAAATATCTTTCGATTCATCGACACAAAATATTGCTGTTTCATTGCAAATGACCGAAGGTAAAAGTTTAGTTGTTTATAATTTAGCAACTCAGCGAGCTTCTAGCCAAGAAGGCGGCCTTGTGCAACCGGCCAGCAAATTGACATCTGTAGCTTCGGCTAATGGTTTAATTAGCTCGGGAAGTAGAAATATTGAAGGTACATTAAAATGCTTAGATATGGATGGCGGTTGTGAAAATATTTTTGTTCGTTTGAAGATTGGTGGCAAGGGCAGTCCAAGTGCCATCTTTAACGTGATTTTTAGAAATACTTTAGCAGATACTTTTATTCATATACCTAAAGACAACTCGAACAACTCAGAATACTTATGGATGAAGGATTTTTTACGCAATAGCTTTTTACATGACCACAATAGAAATGTTCAAAACAGGATTGAGACCGTGATTTTTTCATCTTGGGAAGTTGTGCATGGTCGTTCTGGTTTTGAACTTTATGTTAAAGGCGCTAATAAAGAACTACTAGGCTTTGCCGGGCCTTTGTTAGCACCGCCCGCAGGCAGTGCTGTGAATATATCTTTATCTAGATTAAATAAAATGGATTCTAGTGATGATTTTACCTCTAGCGATGCCATTTCTTTGAAGTATGCCAATACGATTTCTGATGCGCGACTGATTGCTAACAACGGACAGGGTCAATTGAAGTTAAAATTTTATATGCGGCAAAAGACCACAGCCAAACAAGATCGTTTTTATATTACCTTCATGCGGCAGATCAAACCTATCATTGAACTGAATGATGCTAATTTAGAGTAAGCTAAATATGAACTCCATGGCGCCGGTTTTTTTGGGGCGCCTTGGATGGCCCCTTGACCTGAATTCAGACCTTATCTATGTCATGAATTGGTTGTGAAAAGCGGATTCGAATTTTTTATTTGTTTTTCTGACTTGAATCGGTTCAACTATTACCGAGGAGATTCAGAATATGTCGCAGGCTTCAACACCGATTTTGTCTTCGTACATGAATTTTCGAAATTACTTGCAGGATTATTATCTTTATAAAAAGAAGTGCACAGAAAATCAAATTCGCCCTTACAACTATGCGGTATTTTCGGCCGCGGCAGATATTAAATCTCCCAATTATTTAAAACTCATAATCAGCGGTAAACGCAATTTGTCCGATGATATGATTGCAAAGTTTGCTAGGGCTTTGGGGTTTAACAAAGATCTATCGATCGAGTTTACTCACCTGGTGCATTTTTGTCAGGCCACAGACCCTGCAGATCGTAATTATTTTTTAAAAAAATTGTGCGAGCATCGTTTTGAGCAAAAACTTTATAGTGGTGAGATCGATCGCAAGACCTGGGATAAAATTCCCAATTGGATTGCTTGGATTTTGTACGCCATGATTGATCAGGCTGGGGTGGAATTTGATCCCGATCAATTGCGGCAGTTATTGAAGAATAAGGCCTCGGAAGACGAAATTTCCAAAGCTTTAGAGGCTTTGGTTCTGTCTGGGGAATTGCAAAAGGATGCGGTGACAGGTCGTTTTAAAAAAACTCGAAGTTTGATCGAGTCTCCTGAAAATGTGCCGGTGGATCTGGTTCGTAAAATTCAAGCGCAATTGATGTATTTGGGTTTAGAGTCTTTGTATGAAGACCAACCGGCTGAACGTGAAATTGGCACTTTGACATTGTCTTTAACGGCCCATGAATTTGAAGAACTGAAATTTAAACTGCGACAGCTGCGAAAAAGCGTTCACAAGGATAATTCTATCGCCCGCATGAAGGGCGCTGGAGAAAAAGTATATCAACTCAATATCCAGTTGTTTCCAGTGACTTTGGCTGCGACGCAGACTTCAAGCACTGCATTTTCAAAAGTGAGCAAAGATATTGAAGCTGTTGCTTCACCATCGTCGTCTGACATGGTGGCAGCTCCTGCTGTTTCAGAAACAGCCATCAGTGCTGTGATGGTGGCTCAGCAAGCAGCAGAATCTGCCCGTATAGCTGCTGAAACTAAGGCTGCGCCAGCAGCAGCAGCAGTGGCAGAGGGTATGGCGACTTCAGTTGTTGCAGCGGCGACGGACACAGTGGACGCTGCTTTAGCTGTTAAGGGCGCAATAGCGCCAAAAACAACGGATTCTAAAAAGCCTGAAAACGATAATTCAGCAGGGTCCAGTGTGGTTAGTTCTTTAGCCGCCAGCGCTGCTAGTGCAGCTGATTTGTTTCGCTAGATTCCAGATGCGACGCATCCAATAAATGTAAGATTCTTAAAAATTTTGTGTATACGCAGTTTTTTATCCACAAAAATGTGGATAACTATGTGGAATAAGCCCATAAATGGTGGATATCTGGATATTTTAGGCCATTTTGTCCCCTGCCTAGGTTCAAATCTAGTTAAGAATTTTTTAATGATTTGTTTATAAATAGCATTTTTGTTCTTTTATTTTTGTTGCAGATTGGGGCTGGCTATTTATGATCAATAGTTTTTCAAAGATTCACTTGGGGGCGTAACGGCTTCGACGTGGGTGCTGAAACTTAAGGAGCATACCGGGGCGCATGTGGACCTCGTTAAAAACGTGCAACCTGTAATTGACAACAATTACGCACTTGCAGCTTAATTAGCCGCACGTCCTCTGAGATCGTGGTGACCGGTTTCAACAGGGCGACACAATGTCACATCGATCTTTTTTTGCTCTCTGAAGGGGAAAAGATTTAAAAACTCTTTGGGGGTAGTCGTTTAAATTTTGTTCATAGAAGCTAGACGACCTCACTTAAAATATGAACTAAGTATGTAGTCGCCTTAATGCGGATCACTTGCGGACGGGGGTTCAACTCCCCCCGCCTCCACCATTTTGATGTTTAAAGATATTTCAAGAAATTCAAGAAGGAATTTTAAATACCTGAAACTACAAATGAAACCTGTCCATAGACGTTCGGAAAGGTTTATTGACAGCCATTATAAAGCACGGGTAACTATGTGGGTAACTTTATAAAATTGGCAATAAGCAAGAAAGTTACCCACATGCTAACTGATAAACTAATTAAAAATACAAAACCATCAGACAAGATATTCAGACTTTCAGACGGACGAGGACTCTACTTAGAAGTCGCGCCGGCGGGCGGAAAATGGTGGAGATTTCGCTATCGTTTTCTTGGCAAAGAAAAAAGTCTCTCACTTGGGGTTTATCCTGATGTAAGTTTGAAGGATGCTAGAGAACGTCTCGATGAAGTTAGAAAAACTTTATCAAAGGGTTCTGACCCTAGCGAGGTTAGAAAATTTGAAAAAACCTCAATGATAAAATGCAAGCAAGACACATTTGAATCCATCGCAAAAGAATGGCTCAGCAAACATGATTGCACGCCTGATCATAAAAAAAGAACTTTCCGACGTTTAGAACTGGATATTTTTCCTTGGCTTGGCTCGAGGCCAGTCAGTGAAATATCTGCAAGTGATATTCTTTTATGTCTTCGTCGCATTGAAGAGCGCGGGGCTTTAGAGACTGCGCACAGAATCTCGCAGAACTGTGGACAAGTGTTTCGATATGCAATCTCGACAGCCAGAGCTACAAGAAACCCAATCCCTGACCTTCGAGGCGCAATCCCTCCTGCTCAAAAAGAACATCTACCAGCCATTACTGATCCTAAGGAGATAGGACCGCTTCTTCGAGCAATTGATGGATATGAGGGGACATTCATTGTAAAATGCGCTCTGAAGCTTGCTCCCCTTGTTTTTGTTCGTCCGGGCGAACTCAGAAAAGCCAAGTGGGTAGATATTGATTTTGAAAAATGCGAATGGCGATATTTTATTACCAAAACAAAGGTTGATCACATTGTCCCCCTGTCTAGCCAAGCGATTTCAATACTGAAAGAAATTCAGCCTTTAACGGGCTCGAGTGTCTATGTATTTCCAAGTATCAGAGATTTCAACAGACCAATGAGCGATAATGCAATCCTTTCCGCCTTCAGACGAATGGGGATTTCAACTGAAGAAATGTGTGGCCATGGTTTCAGAGCAATGGCTAGAACTGTTCTTGATGAAGTTTTGGAATTCCGCTCAGATCTGATTGAACACCAATTGGCTCATTCTGTGAAAGATCCTAATGGCAGAGCCTACAACAGAACAGCACATTTGCCGCAAAGAAAACATATGATGCAAGTTTGGTCCACCTATCTGGATAAGTTGAAAACAGAAGGCGTAGTAATTCCAATGAATAAGAGCGCCGTATAATCGCGCCCCATCAAGCTTGGCTAGACAATGCTAAGACTTTAACTATTTGTGCTATGCCAGTTAATCACAGATGTGAGCCAGTCCCTAAGCCTTATTGTGTCATTCAATTTCAACTCATATTTCGCAATATAAATTGCTGCCCCATCAGTGTACTTTTTAGACAACCCACCAACTTCAGCGAAAACCTTCAGTTCACGTTCTTGATCAGGAGTCATCGCAGCCCCTTTTGTCTGAATGAGGTTTAAAAGTTGAGAATCAGAATCAAAAATTGAGAACGGCTGCGGTCTTCCATCTGTTTTATTTTCGATTATAAATTTAAGGTATGACAACGCATCTGAAACACTTAGCAATCTAACATCAGAACCAGCTAACTCATACTCCATGATTAAATTATGATCGCGAACTAAATCGATGGCTTTAACTGCCTCACTAATTTTTGCCTTACAATCTATCAAGGTTTTGTTTAAATTAAGCCTGTCTGAATTTGTTTTATTTTTCATATTTCTCCTATACTCATTGATTATTATTAAGCAACAAAGACCGATTTTAATGTTCTTTTTTCATTTAAATGAGAGTAATGCTCAATTGTATTTACGTTGATGTGAAGTAATTTTGCCAGTTTGATGTGGTTCATATTTTCTTCAAATAACATATATGAAATATTGCTGTGTCGAAGGCTATGATTGCAAACTCCCGCAACACCAAAATACTTTTTCGTTTTTCTATATGCAGTCGGCTGACTCATTCGCACCACGGGTCCTACGATTGTTGAAATGTAATTCTGAATAAACTCCAAAGCCAAAGGGTGAATTCTTGCCCATCTTTTTTCTCGACGTTTCTTTTTAAGAACACTAACCCGAATATAGAGAACACCATCTTCAGATAGAAAGTCCTCTTTTTTAAGCTTAAACGCTTCGCTAACTCGAAGCCCGCCTGAAAGGGAAATTAGCACCAAAGCTTTGAATTTGGTCTCAATACTGTGGTCATCAACAAAGGCTGATACAAATTCGTTCATTAAGTCTGATTTAATAAGACCAATCTGCTTTTGAGAGGCTAACCTATCGTGGCTTTCAAAGAATCGTCTATAGTCCATTTCAATCTCCTATAACATTAATTGTAACATGATTTATAACATATTACAACGCTTAGCATTAGTTGAGAAATGAATGAATATTTGACATATTCATTCTTCACGAAGTTTCAGGGGGTTAGCCTAATTCGTCTCAAATATTAATGTATCATTTGTCTCAAATGGCATTAAAGATGAGATCTTCAACTAAAAAGGGAAATAGCTATGGTTAGCAGTCTAGATAAAATTAAAAAACAAATTGAAAAATCAAAAATCGAATACGTTATTAGGTCGTTTCGACTTCCTTCTGATCTTCTAATTAAATTAGAATACACCGCAAGTAAGGCTGGAACCACGCCCAATGACCTCGTAAAGAGAATACTGGATGCTGAATTGAGAAATATCAATGTTCCTAGAGGCTTTGAAACAAAGAAGACGAAGAAAAAGAAAAGATAGGATCTTTATAATTCTACCAATTCTGAAATTCTCGGGACTTAACAGAATAAATTTCATGTATTCCCCCATGCTCTCGAAATCGGTTGAGCGCTTGGGTGGTAGCATCTACTTGGTCATCATGTTTTGAATTTGGAAAATTACAAAGCTCCTCAACATATTCATTCACCCAAGGATTCTGTTCAGGTGTTGGCACAAATACATTTCTTGATTCAAAGAATGAGGATACCGCCGCAGCTCTGGCTTCTTTTGAACCATTTGGTTCGATTGGAATAATACCTGGAATTTCATTTCTTAGCATTGAAATTATAGCGGGTCCGTTTGCTTTATCTTCGATCATGATAGAGTAACTGTTGGGGTATTTTGCGCACATCACTCGGATTGCAACTGCAACCTCTGGAAAATTCATTCTTGCTCTTATTTGATCAAGCAAATAGAAGTTTGCCCCCGTCTGTTGCCATACTTGTCCGACAACGTAGTCAGAGTTTTTTGTATCCTTAAATGTTAGATCCCAAGATTGAATTAAATTATCGCAATTTTGAGGCGCACGATCATAAAATTGAATCCAGCTTCTTTTAAAAATATTTCCTTCTTGGGCTGAAGGACGTTGTTGGTAGAGCCCATTCCATGATTGAGTACCCACATTAGATTTAATTTTTAAAAGATCTTCCAAGCTATAGCGTTCAGGACAAAGAGCTTCATTTAATGAACGACCGATCAAATCATTTTCTTCTGCTATCGCAGGAATCCGAATTTCTTGCCAATCATTTTTTTCGCGAAGCAGTTGGCCACAAAGATCGTCCTCATGCCATCTCGTCATTAAAATAATTATCGATCCACCTGGTTCAAGTCTTGTGTATAAGGTAGATTGAAACCATTCCATAGTTTTTTTACGAAATATTTCAGAATAGGC
>JBMOJS010000088.1:0-10360 GCA_049315665.1 Pseudobdellovibrionaceae bacterium
AGATTTATTGCTTTCTTCGGATCTAAAAGAAAAAAATATAAAAATATATAATATAGCTTTAGAATTTCGCGATCTATTAAGCCGCTTTCAGGTCAATACGGCTAGTATCGGAGATTTACTTAAACATCCATTGAGTGAAGCCTTGTTTCAGTTTTTAAAAAACTTTCCGCTGCGCTACCGCGAAGAACACATCCACCTAACAGGATCATTATCTGCAGAATTTGTATTCCCACGTCTGCAAAAATTATTGAATGGGCCACACAAAGATATTTACGAAAAAAAAATCATTGAAGTGTATGGTGCTAAAGCATTGCCCATTCGTAACGAACAAGATGTGGATCGTTTGATTAGAATCAAAGAAAATGAAGGTTTTGCCACTTACATGAAGATTTTGTATTTACCCAAGCTGGTGCTTATTTCTAAACAGGCCCACGAAGAAGCCGCTTACCATATGGCAGAAAATCTATACCAAAAATTCAATGTGGGACAGATTCGCTTAAAGTTTTCACTGTCCAGAGCTACTTCAGACAGCACAGAACAAATTCCCGGCAGTGAAGAAGTTTCTAGCGAGGATGTGATTTTAGGACTGTACGATGGTTTTAAAAAATTTCAAAATCAACACCCTGATTTTAAATTCATCTTGTCCCCTTCATTTAGAAAAGAAAAAGATTTTTATGATAAGTCTAAATTCAAGGACAAAAAGTCTCACTTCATGCAACAGATCAATGAAATTTTAAATTTGATTGATCGCTATCCTTACCTTGCAGAAGTTTTGAACGAAGTGGACACTGTGGGTGATGAAAAAGATTTGTATCGTAAAGAACACTTCAATGAATTGAAATTGGGCTTTCGTAAATTGCAGTATCGAGGATTCAAAGTGCGCTCGCACCATGGCGAAAGCTGGTACACTTTACGAAAAGGTATTCAAGCTGTTGATAATGCTATGAATATTTGGCACATCGATACCCTTGAACATGGCATCAGTTTAGGCATTAATCCCAATAAATATTTTCATCAACTTTATCAATCCGTTTTACAAAAAAACCGCAATGGACAAGCTGTGCTTGAAAAGGACCCCGAATACCGCGAGCTGATTGAACTGGACTGGGAGTCTTCAAAACCGATCTTAGATAAACTTTTGCAAAATAAAAAACTGACCTCTGACGAAGAAATTTTATTTTTAAAAGCCAAGTTTCATACCGCCCGGGAAGTGGAGCACTATCAACATGACGTCTTAAATCGCCTGATTCAAAAAGATGTCAGTCTGGTTTCATTGCCCTCTTCAAATAAAAAACTCACCGGAAAGTTTGCCGACTATAAAGATCATCCTTTTTCTTGGTGGGAAAAGAAAAATGTTTCATTGGGTGTAGGAACTGACAATTATATCACTTTGAACACCAATTTTATTCAAGAGATGATGATTGTTCTATATATGGATTCGGCAAATTTAAAACTGACTAAATTATTGATGGTGGTCACTGGCGAAACCAACCGCCCCTATATCAGCCATCTTTTATGGAAGATGCGTAAAAAAGTACAATTATTAAAAACAACCGCTGTTGAGTAAGGATTTGCATGGCAAAAGTAGGCTGGCAGCAAACTTTAAAAACCTTCACATCTAAAAAATTTCTTTTTTTATTTTTATTGGGAATTTCTTCCGGGCTTCCCTTGGCCTTGACCGGCGGGACCTTGCAAGCCTGGATGACCGATCTGAAGGTAGATCTTAAAACCATTGGCCTGTTTGCTTCCATGGGACTTCCCTACACTTTAAAATTTTTATGGGCACCATTGATGGACCGCTATTCCATTCCGTTTTTAGGTCGGTGGATGGATCGTCGTCGAAGTTGGACCTTGTTTTGCCAAGTGGGTTTGGTCAGCAGTTTATTGTTTTTATCGTCAACCAATGCTTTAGAGCAGGCTCCCTTGGTGGTTTTGTTGTGTTTGATCATTTCATTTTTTAGCGCCAGTCAGGATATTGTTCTGGATGCTTACCGCCGCGAAATTTTATCCGATGAGGAACTGGGTTTAGGAAGTGGCGTTTTTGTTAATGGCTACTTGATTGCCTTTCGCTGGATTTCGGGGGCTGGGGCTATTTTAATCAGTACCTTTTTAGCATGGTCCGTGGTGTTTCAGATCATGGCTGTTCTAATGGGTATTTTGGCAGTGGTGACTTTTTTAGCACCTTCGCCGTTAAGATTAGCTGAAGCACCGAAAAGCTTAAAAGAATCTGTAGTTGGTCCCCTCAAAGAATTTTTTTCTAACCCTAGTGCTCTGACTATTTTAGCATTTATTATTTTATATAAGTTGGGGGATAACTTAGCTGGATCCATGACCATCCCCTTTATTTTAAAAAACGGTTATACAAAATTAGAATACGTGGCCATTTCTAAAGGTGTTGGCTTTGTTGGAATTTTAATAGGCAGCCTGCTGGGTGGGTTTATCGTTTTAAGGCTTAAGATTCATCGATCTTTGTGGTTGATGGGTTTTTTACAAGCGGTATCCACCTTTGGGTTTGCCTTGTTAGCAGGTCACGATAAAAATTTAATGGCGTTAAGTGCTGTGATGTTTTTTGAAAATCTAACAGCGGGCATGGGCACCTCGGCCTTCACGGCATTTATGGCCAGCGTGACCAATGTAAAATTCACGGCTACCCAATACGCACTGCTGTCCAGCTTGATGGGCGTACCACGGGTCATCTTTGCCTCCCGCACCGGAGTGATCGCCGAACAGATGGGTTGGTTTGGCTTTTTTAATTTTTGCACTTTGATTGCTATCCCCGGAATGTTTTTAATCTTGTTCTTAGAAAAACCACCAACATCCGGTTGGAAAAAATGGCTGCATCATTTTTTGATTGCTATCACCATCGCCGCTGGGATTTATGCCACCATCGCTAGTGTGATCGACTTATTGGGCCTGAAGTAGCAGTTCTGAGGCTAGGCTTCCCAGCATAACCTATTGATATTTTGCAATTATTCAATATCCCAATTTGAAATATTGGGCTAGATTTAATATGATTATAGCAATTTGACATAATTGAATTGCTTTAAATATGTCAAACTGCTATACTTCAATTATGAACCTGCTTGGTAGAAACATCATTGATTCTTTTAAAAAGAAACACTCATCAAGTCGAAAAGCATTGGATCGATGGACTAAACTGATCGAGGGTGTAGATTTTAAAAACCCTCAAGAGGTTAAACAACTTTTTGGGGTCAATGTGGATTTTGTGGGTCACCAAGCCGTTTTTGATGTTGGCGGAAATAAAGTACGTACCATTACCAAGATTGAATATGGTGTTAAAGTTGTATTGGTAACCCATGTTTTAACTCATTCTGAATATGATAAGAATAGTTGGAAGGAATAGTTTTATGAGCATTGCAAAGAAGTTAATGAAATCTCTTAAACAAGATGTAAAGTCAGCATCTATCGAAGTTAATGAATCTTACCATAAATTAGTAGTACTCTTTCCACTTCAATCCATTGCGACTAAGGATCAACATACTATCGCTCTTAAGGTTATTGAAAGGCTTATTTCATTTGTTAATAGTGGAATTGAGGATGAAGGAATTAAAGTCTATCTTAACACTCTTGTAAAACTTGTTGGGGAATATGAACGAGAACATTATAAGTCCCAACCTATTTCAGGGCGAGAGATGCTATCCTATTTAATGGATTTGCACGGGTTGACACAAAAGGATCTGGCTAAAGAAGTTGGTGGCCAACCCATTGTTTCAAAAATTCTTAAGGGCGAACGTGATTTAAATATCCGGCAAATCAAAGCCCTGACAAAACGTTTTAAAGTTTCTCCAGAAGTGTTTATTTAAATTTTAAAGTGATCCATACAAATGAGCCAACTCATATTTGCTCGCCAATACAATTTAGATCCTTTACAACCTGCCAGCCCATTAGCCCCTTTTTTTCTCTAACCGGGTCAATAAAAGATACAAAGCCGGCACTACGAATAAAGTTAAAATTGTTGATACGATAGTGCCACCAATAATTGTTAAGCCCATGGGTCCGCGAGTTTCTGAACCAATGCCATGACCCAAAATCAAAGGAAAGGCTGCAGCCACCGTCGCTATAGAGGTCATTAAAATTGGCCGCAGGCGCACCGGGCAGGCTTGCAGCAAAGCCTGTTCAGCTGAGCCGCCACCCGCACCAATGCCGCCAGCCCGCAATTGATTGGTGAACTCCACCAACATAATAGAATTCTTTTTGGCAATCCCCATCAATACAATCAAACCAATAAAACTAAACAAATTCAGTGAAGTTCCCGTAAACCACAAGGTCAACAAGGCCCCAGTAGCTGAAAAGGGCAGTGCCATTAAAACAGATATGGGATGAATGAATGAATCAAACTGCACTGCTAAAATCAAATAGGCCACCAAAATACCAATCATCAAAGCACTGAACAAACTGCTGAAGGATTGACTAAAGCCCGCCGAAGCCCCTTCTAAAGCAAAGCTATATCCTGGTGGTAAAATTTCTGTGGCAATTTCTTTTGCTCTGCCTAAAACAGCAGCCTGAGATTTTCCTGGGGCTAAGTTACCAAAAACCGACATGGATCTTTGTCGATTAATCCTAGTGATCGACTGCGAAACATCATTGGATTGCATGATAACAAAATCTTTCAATGGCAATCGATTGCCGGCATTATTTCTGACCTCTAAATTTTTAATATCTTCAGGAGAGCTAATTAACTCATCCGGAATTTTAAAACGAATATCATAGCGCTTGCCATCATTGGTGTATTGCCCTTGTCGATAACCACCTACGGCTATTTGTAAAAGCTGAGACACAGATTCAGCACTAACCCCACGCAGACTCATGGCCTTGCGATCTGGGGTTACAAGTAGTTCAGGTATACCCTTACGATAATCCGTATCTAAATCAATAGCCAATCCTTCACTTTCTAGACGAGATATTATTTCATGGACCTTTTCTGATAAAACTGCCAGATTTGGACCTCGTAAATTGAATGAAATAGGATTTAATTTACCAGAAGTTAAATTTCTTGCAGAAATATCACGCATGGATGCTTTAATGCCTTTGACACTTTTTAGTTTTTTGCGAAGCTCATCCATAACCTGAACGTGATTCAATTTTCTTTCATCGCGGGGTTTTAAAGTCAGCGGCATGGAAATAATTGTGGGATTCTGCACAGCAGATCCCCCGCCACCACCCACAGATACCAAATAACTAGCCACTTCGGGTTGTTGTTTTATAATTTCTTCAAGCTCTAAAGCCACTTTGTTGGTGGTATCTAAAGACGATCCAGGTTTAGTTTGCCCGGTCAATAATATCAAATCTTGATCTTGCAAAGGGACAAATTCTTGACGAACCTTAGCTACTAAAATTAATGACAAGGCAAAAATCGCTAAAGACACAACAACCACTGTGGTCTTCCACTGCAAAGTCTTCTGTAAAACCTTTTGATACTTATGGCCCCAGTTTTCAAAAATATGATCCAGGCGTTTTTCAAAGTTCGACACTTTGGGCTCAGAAGCATAAAATGCGGCGGCCCGCATCGGAGTGATTGTCACTGCTTCTAAAAGTGACAGCAATACAGCACTGCACAAGGTCACACCAAATTGAAAAAAGAATTTACCAATAATGCCACTCATAAAAATCACAGGTAAGAAGACAGCGATCACAGCCAAAGTGGCGGCTATGGCTGCTGGCAAAACCTCTTTCGCTCCATCCGCTGCGGCCACAGCTGCCGGCTTACCCATGCGGTAGTGCCGAACGATGTTTTCTAAAAGCATAATGGCATCATCCACCACTATCGATATAGCCAAAGTCAAAGCCAACAATGTAAACAAATTGAGTGTAAATCCAGAAAAGTATAAAATTGCAAAAGTACCAATAATTGAGGTTGGCAATGATATCAAAATATTTAAAGCAGCTTGGTAACTGCCTAAAAATGCAAAGCACACCAAAATAGTGATCAAGGCCGCGACCATCAGTTTTTCTTGGGTTAAAAAAACCGTGGCTTTAGTGGCTTTGGTAAAATCCACCGTGATCTGGGATTTAAATCCTTCAGGGAATGATGGCTTAATCTGCTCTAATTTTTTTCTGATCGCATCGGCCACTTGAACTTCGTTAGATCCCCTTTGCTTACGCACTTGAATCGCCACGGCCGGGGTCCCATCAATTCGGGCAAAGCGGCGAATATCAGCCAGACCTTCTTCTACTTTGGCCACATCTTTGATTTTTATAATTATGTCCGTATTGATGGGCTGCCCACCGCGTTTAGAAATTTGAATCTCACCGATCTCTTGCGGCGATGTGGCTTCGCCCAACCAACGCACCCGAATTTCTTGCTTTTCTTTGACAAACTGCCCTGCGGAACTTTCGATGTGTTGGGTTCTTAAGGCTTCTGTTAAATCACTGACGGTTAAGTCATACTGTTTTAATTTTTTAGGATCGATCCAAACTCGCATATTGGGATCTGGAAACCCCGCAACCGAAACCAAACCCACACCAGAAATAAATTGCAGTTGATCGGTTAAATAATTATTGATCCACAACAACATGTCTTTGGTGGAATTACCGCCGTAAATAGCCACGATCAAAATCGGCTCATCATCAGGATTGGTTTTACGAATGATCGGGGGATCTACATTGGGTGGCAATACCAGCTGGCTTAAAGCCGACTGAACCTCTTGCAAAGCCACATCAATATTTCGAGACATTTCAAATTCTAAGGTGACAGAAGCCACACCCTGATTGGCTGTGGAACGCATTTCTTTAACGCCTTCAATTTGCAGCAGTCTTTGCTCAATGGGCTCAATCAAATCCGCTTCGATGACTTCCGGCGCAGCCCCTTCATAAGTTATAGAGATATTTAGGACTGGAAAATCAACATCCGGCATTTGGCTGATGCCTAATTTGTTTAAACAAATGGCGCCAAAGACAATCATGGTGAACATCAAAACCCAAGCAAAAACCGGACGACGAATGGATAGATCGATTAAATTCATGAGTTCTCCAACCTGAAGGAAGAAGAAAGAAATCTAGATCAAAACCAAATGACGTTCAACTTCTAAAACAGGGGATTTTAACGGCTTTATTTCTACCTTTAGATTTTTGAATTTTTTAAGGGCCAAAATGACTTCTTCATCAATTTTTTCTTTGCGTCCCTTCAATAAAAAATATTTACCTAGGGAATTATAATAATCGCGGCTGAGCTCCAGAATAACATCAATGGGTTTAAAAGCCCGACAGACAACTAAATCCACAGCAGGCAAATCGGGGGTAATCAAGCCATGAACATGGATATTGGGTGCAATACTTTTACAGCGCTGTAGAAAGTCTTGTTTCTTAATGCTTTTTTCATACAAATGAAACTGCGTGCCAGAAAACTGCAAAGCACAGATCACCGCCGGCAGCCCACCACCAGAACCAAAATCAGCCACTGTTTTTAACCCAGGGGGGAAGTGCAGCAAAGGAAGTAAACAGTCAATGACATGGTTATCAATGAGTTCTTCAAAACTCATTTGCCTACTGAAAAGATTGAGCTCTTCATTGGATTTCCATAGCAGATCGACATAATTTTTTAAAAGAGGCAAGGCCTCTTCGCGAAAGCCAAGGGCAGTAAAAAGCGGAATTCTTTTTTCAAAATACATTTTTTAAATGTAGCAGTATGCAATAAAAAAAACAAGGCAGAGGGCAAGCTCAGCAGGTATTGCGCCAGCTGGGGATAGGATCCATTGCTTGCCCCAAAGAGATTTCAGACTATTCAGTTCCGGAGTCCAAATAGGGTATATCTTTTATACTACTGTGCTGACTGCGTTTTGATTTCCACTTTTCAAAACGCCTTCGCATTTGCTCTAACATATGATCTGCGACTTTTTTTAAGCTTTCTTCTGTCGCTGCGGCAAAAAAAGGCCCCGCAGAAGAATGCACATTCAAGGTGCCTTTGAATATCAGATCTTTTTTGGTAAATACCGCCCTTAAGGTCGCCCCGCAGGGGGCCTCATGGTGAATTTCATCCAAAAGCATATCAATGTATTTTTTGCTGATATCCGAGGGATGAAAGCCGTGATAGTTTACGAACACTTCATCTGCAGCCATAAAGACTCCTTTCATTTTGACCATAAATAAGTTGCACAACAACAAACTAAAACTTTGCATTGAACAAAAAATGAATCGCAAAAACTATAGAATCTTACCTTAAACGAACATAGATATCAGACAGAACCATAGAAGGGTTCATATTTGATTTCCCCCTTTCATCATTCAAAAGCCTTGATGGCTTAACTTAATAGAGAAGTATGAAACTGTTCTAAAAAAAGTCAAGATGCGAGCAGTAAAAGTGATAGCTAAATTTAAAACAAACTTCTGCTTCCACCTATTCACAGGTTATGTAGCGCTAAACATCAAAAAGCAGATTCCGCATCTACAACTAAAACCTTTCTAGCCGCACCTCTAGAGCTGACTCTTGCTTTATCTCCCGACTTATTTAAAGCTTGCAACAAAGAGTCTTTAGTCTCACTGATGGCAAGATAAAGATTTTTAGCTTTTTTCTTAATAATGATATTTTTATACTTTTCGCCATGAATAGAAAGCATCACTTCAAACATGTCCGGTCCAGGCTTTAAAGGCGAATTATCCATGCTTAAGGTAACCTGTAATTTGTGATCTAATACCTCTGGAAATTTAAAAAGAACTTCGCTTAATTTTTCTGTAACAATTTCTTTTGCCAATTCTGATTTTTCTAAGTTTTTAAAATTAATTTTTAACATATTTGTCTCCATTCCTTATAATGCCAAATGATTTTCTAAGCTTAAGGGAATAACATTTTTATACTTTTTGTGTTTTCTTTTATAGTTACGTGGTCGAATAATAGCTGCAGCAGCATGACTTTCAGGCATTTTTTCACTGGCGAGCACCGTAACTGTTCCTTTGTGGTATAAAACAATCTCGGCCAAGTCGTCCAATATATCATCATCATAAGCATCCTGTTGTTTATAGTTATATGTAAATTCTGCAGTTTTATAGTTTATCAGACCCCAAAGATGCATTTTTTCATTAACATATAAATGCTTCACTTGACCTTGTATCGCTAGCTCTACAATTTGTTTTAAATTACAAGTTGTTTGACTCAATTTTTTTGCATTCCAGTATTTTTTAATCATCAATGCTTCACTTGTATTGACGTAGGGCTCAAGCATTTCCAAACATTTTAATCGTAAATTTTCTAAACTTTCTTCCTTAGTAGACAGTTCAATAGATTCTTGTAGTAAAAATTTATAAGAGAATATACTTTTGAAAACTCTAATTTTTTCAGGGTCTCCTGATAAGATAAGTGGCTGTTGCATTGAGGTGACTTTTTTCATTACTGTTAGTCCCAGCTGGTCAATAATCTGATCGGCCGTCCGTGCGCTTGCATACTGAATGGATTCACTAAGCTTTAAATCAGTAAGGCCACCGCAAAAGAGCAGAGCCTCTTTCGCTTTAAATTCAAGCAGGAAAAATGGCTTTTCTTTTTGAAGCCATTTTAAAATTGGCTTTACGTGAAAGCTACTTGAAACTACCGATACACTTTTTACTTCAAATGGGATCTTAATGTAACCAGCAAAGCCTTTTGTAATAAAAATCCCTGTTGGCTCTGCCTTGGTATTCCACTTTTTATTTTTTAACAAATACATAACTGGCTTAATTAGCTGGTCTATCGTAGCTTCATCTAAATCCGCAGAAGCCACTTTTTTTGCATCATATATAAGAGACTTTAACTCATCAGGATGATTCAAATAGATACTAAGACATACAGATCGTCCGGGAGGGGCGACTTTAAATATATCTTTGGGACTGATATGTTTCATACTTTTCTCCGTACCATATGTGTAAACGAGATTTATTTCTCATTTAAATATATGTTACGGATTTTTTCTGTATACTTAAAATAGATAATAAATATTTTTATTATCTTATAAATCTATACAGAAAATGTTTTCATTAAAATATTCGCAACAGGATTTGATATTTTTCTATTTGCTGAAACCAAGTATAATTCATCTTGTAACCCCGGCAAAGATCCAACTTCAATCAATTGCCCAGCCAAAACTTCTTTTTGAACATTGTAAGGTGCTGCTGGTATTAAGCCTAAGCCATCAATAGCCATTAATTTTTTTAGACTGACATCTTGAGTTTCAGCAATAATATCTAGGTTAATGCTATTGATCTTTGCCCAATGTTCAAAATCATATCGTAATTTACTATCAATAGTGGGCAAGATAAACTGCTGATTAGATAATGATCCAGGGAAGTTTTTTCTTAATTTTTTATATAAATTTGAACCAAATATGGAAACAGGTTTTTTAATAATTAAGCGGTGGTTAATATCTTTCACTGCTCC